>PKXI01000060.1 GCA_003133425.1 Acidobacteriaceae bacterium | reverse complement strand
TCATCCCTGCCCGCCACCTGTCGGGACCTGTTCGCGAAAGGCGGTTTCGTGGCCGGATGGCATTTTGGCTAGGGACAGCATCTCTCACCAAGAGTTGCACTGTGCGGAGAGTCGGCTTACTCTCGTTCCGCGGGATCAGGGCAACCGCAACTCCCGTTTCGCGAACAACTTGAAGTCTTCCGAGTACACAAATTCGTGCTCTATCCAGGTGTCCTGCAACAGGTCGACGCGGCACCAACGCCGGAATAGGCAAATCCACCGCTCGGCGTGCGGCGAAATCCGATTGTCAGGAAAACTCAGCTGTAAATTCGTATAAACCGTATACATAAATCCCAGAAGGGAGTTTGCAAACTGCGTCGCATACAGTCCGCTTCCAGCAATATTCTGCGGCGCACTCCACTTTACAAATGGAAGGTCAGCAGGTGCGGTAGGATCTCTTGGATTACGCCGCTTTTGAAGTGCAACCGTACTTTGTGGATCGTTGAGCCGTTCCTCCAGACCAATCAACTCGTTCCGTTCCCGCAACTCTTTCATGAAATCTTCATATTGCCTCAGGTGACGTCCGAGATACTTCTCCATTTCCGGCGTCCGTGGATACCAGACCTCATACATTCGATCAAACAGATCGGGGATATCTCTCCGACCTTTCACGCATGTCTCGAGCGGCGAAAGAGCCGGGCGAATTGTTGTCATTGCGATATGGTGTCCCAACCGGCGATAGGCCTCAAACAGCGTTTCAGCAAACCACTGATTGGCCGTTGAATCCTGGGGAAACTCCGCACACTTTAGCTGATGGGTTAACAAGTCGGCCGGCTCATCGCCTACCAAGGAAGATTTCATATACACAATTACGCCGGTGTAGGCATCGTCGTCATCGTCCCCCATGTTCTTACATTCTGTCGCCACCTGCGCATTCGCCCCTTCTCCCGGCGGCGGTGGATAACGGATTGTCCCCACCACGCAATGCACCTTGCTGTATTGTGTATCCTCCTGCCTGCGCAGCGGCCGCAAATCGAGGTCAATCTCGGCCCCAAAATCAGCCCTGCACTTGGTGATCGCCCCGCCCATCCCCTCAAACTTCATCTCGGGATCCTCTTCGGCATCGCACACGATGATATAACTGCATCGCCGCCGGACCAGCTCATAGAGCCCCATATTTTCAAAGTGCCCTCCATCGCTCAAATTCAGATACTTTGTTCCATCACCTACTTTTCCAAACAACTCTTTGAATAGGTGAATGAGGGCAAACCGGGGCGTAGAACGACCATTAGAGGCCGGCCAAGTATCCATCTTGCGCGTATTTGATATCCACCATCCCAGCCGAACATTGAAGAAGGTCATTAGAAACGCGAGTGCGGGGTTGCTGTTATAACCTTGGTTGGGATTCAACGCCGCACCTGAAATCGCTACTGCGGAATCAAGATGGATGCCGCCATTTCGATAGGCATATTCATCGGTGGGAACATAGCCGTTAAAACTCACCGCATCGTTGCGCTGTCCATCTGTCCACGGGACGCTGTATCCCGAATACAGCGGTGTAAATGCGAAGCTTGTTCCCTTTCTTTCCTGGGTCGCCAGGTCCTCACCTGTAGTCAGATTCAGTGTCGTGCAGAAGATTGGAAACGGTCCGTCATACTGCCCCACCTGCCCCGTGGCCTTGCTATATCCAAGAGGCAGCAATTCCTTCACGAAAGGTGGATGCTCTCGCAATTGGCCGTCAGCGGTCATCATCCGGCTTCGATCGTCAAACCCCGTAAATGGATCCGGCTGCCGACGCCCTGGAACCGTTGCCCCCAGGTAACAACGGGACAGCCTGTTCTTGTAAAACGAGTGAAGCGAAAATTCATTGACGTCCACTCGCCAACCTAACAACAACGCCACACTCAACATTGTCAGTAGGCACACACTGTCCGCGACTATGAACTCTTTGGCCGATGGAATACCGGCCGCTGAATTCTTCAACTGGCAGTGAACGCTGAAGGCGGAAGTGACGGAACAATCCTCGGTCTGCACCAGGCGCGCGGATTTATCGACCGTAACCGAGGCCGCAAATGAAAGCAGCAACAGCAAGCTCACAATTGCCACCGGGGCCGCCACCAGGGCCAGGAGATCCATCGGCTTAAAGCCCAGAATCCCACCCTTTGTCGGTTTCCCATCTGATTTTCCGCTCCACCCGGCAAAGATCGTCGCTGCATGCGATGCCAGAAATGCAATCAACGACGACCAAATCCAAGCCGCGCCCTTGCTCTCGATGTAATACCCCAAATACGGCCCAAGCAAAACCAAGCTGACTCCGCCCGCCCACACTAATGCGTATAACATCGACCAAGCCCGCAATCGCGCCAGCCACTCTCGTCTCATAATCCAGTAATCCCGGCCTAACAAGCCAAGCGTTAATTCAATAGCCATATAGGGCACACTCAGTAGCAAGCCAGGCAGCATGACCAGTCGAATCCGCCAGGCATCGATGATCAACGGCTCATTGCCGATGTTCACTGGAAATGTGGCATGAATCCATTTACTAAAGGCCACTGACCCCCATTGGGTCGCCTCCATCCCCGCCCAACCCAACGCCAGTGCAACCGCGGTAGCCACCGCTCCACCCGCCGCGAATCCAGTCCATGCCCATCCGTTGCGCCACCAACTGGCTTCAGGGTTCAGGTTTTTGTATGCCCTGGGCGCTCCGCCTGCAAAGGCCACCGCCTGCACCGTGGCCAGGATCATCAGGGAGAGGAATCCAAGCGGTAACCAGTACCACCAGGACTGATCGGCAAAATGCAACTGCACCCAATAACTCAGCCACAACGAACAACTAAGCCATGGCGTGATCACATACTTAACGACCGTTTGATTGGTTAGAAGGTCTTCTACCGAGCCCACTCCATTTGCTGCCCATTGCTCCTGCCGATAAAGATTTCGCCATAGGATGTAAACAGACACGATGGCATAGGCCGCCAGCACCAGGCCCGAAACGATCCAAACCCCCGATCCAAGAACCTCCCCATGGCCGGGCCCGGGATGCCAGCCCTCAATCGGCCGCGGTTCGATCAAATGCACAAGAAAGAAGGCGGACGCGAATGCTGTCAGAATCGGTATTTGATTCAGGATCGTGTTCCTCATCCAAATTGCAAACGCAGTCCACGTATCCGTCGAAAATATTCCGCGTGCTGGCGTAAGATAGCTCGAATACCTCTTAAGCCACTCGATGGGCTCTGGCGCTCTCGGCGGGCACCCCGGCTCCGCCTGCGGAATCAGTTCCTCAATGACTTTAGCCCGGCTACCTTTTTGGAGAATCCAGCCAGCCAAAAATTCATGAATGTATCCACCACCCGACACCGAAGAAAGATAGTCAATGTTCGGCAACAGGCCCAACTGAGCTAACCCTTGCATCACTCCGAGGTTGAACGTGGCGCTTCTTATCCCGCCCCCGGAAAAGCAAACTCCTGTTAACCAATTCTCCGCTACAGTCTTATAGATATCCTCTGCGGCCGGGTCGCCTGTCCACACTCCCCTGACCTGCATCTCTTTTTCGACTAGCCACTTGCTCGGGGTGAAATATGACTTGGCGGCTAGCTGCTGCTGCAGTTTGGGATTGGAAGGCAAATCAGCCTGTAGGCCTTCCTTTGAATAGACCATCTCCCCAATTTTGATCGTCGAAGGGAAAATCTTCTCAATCAGCTCATTGATACTCAGTAACTCTGGATGGCTCGTGTATTTTACGGCGACCCTCTGCCGCAGCAATTGATCGCTCTCCAGCGCCTTGCTCAATTTGTTTCTGTCAACCGACTTTCCCTCGATCTCCACCGTGGCAGGAAAAGCTTCCTCTAGAAGCCGCCTGCAATACATCTCAAGCATCCACTGGCTACGTGGATACCCGCAGGCTTTCCCAACGTGTTCACGAAAACTCTGGCTCCCATCTTGAAGCGTGCTGCGTAGGGCGTTTTCATCTTTGTAACTTCTTGATCCAATTCGAATGCCCTCTTGCTTTTTCCCCTTCTTTTTCTGAAACGCCACCTCAACAAGGCGTTCCCAGTACAACTCGTCCGAAGCATAGTGATATTTCTCCGCTACCAGTTTCCGCAGCTTGGGAGAAGCAAGCAGCTCTTCAAATAATTTGTCGCGCTCATAGATCAACCCATAAATCTCTACCGTGGCGGGAAATGCCATTTCGACCAGATCATCGCTCGTCGAATCGTTTGTATCGCTCCCATATTTCCTTACGACGCGACCTTTGAAGTCTTCATCACTCTGCAGTGTCGCGCGTAACTCTTCTTTGCGATACGAATTGCTTTCAATCCACACCGTCGCGGGAAACGCAACGGCGACCAATCGCTCGCAATACAGCCGATCTGATGCCATTTCCATTGCAACTTCCGGTTTCTCGCTCATGAGTTCTCCAATTGCGATCCAGTCAGCTCATTACTTCAGCTGTGGGTTCAGGCGTTGCAGGGCTCTTCCATTGGGCGCAAAGAACGTCTCGATGACGAATGAGATAAACCGACGAGTAAAGATGGTACTGTGGTCGGGCACAACGTCAGGGTCAATCTCCATCAACCAGTAAGGCGTACCGTTGCAACGGTTGGGGCGCTCTTGAATAGCAAAACAGGCTTTGGTATCTGCAAGCTTGAATGTGCTGACGATGTTCAGGTTCTGCTTGTTGAAGAGGTCCCGGTCGCAATTGGCAATGGCATTGGGGTCCTGGATTTGAATTGTCTGGCCGGTTGACGACACTCGCATTTGGTTTGCGCCAACGGCTTTCAACATGACATGGCTTTGCAGAATCTGCATGTGGGGTGCACTGCTCAAGTAGTAGGAGCCTTGCGATACGGCCCCCTGCTCCTTGGTCGTTAAAGACCAGGTTTCATGTTGCGAGTTGTGAGGATCGAAACAGCTCAATTCATATTTCTTACTCGGAGTCTGGTCTAAATCCAGGAAACTCCCATTGGCTTTGAAGCCCAGGTAGGGAAGGCCGTGACCGATCGGGAGTGCGACCTTGGTCGCCATATCGGCAGTGGACGTTAGCGAGACAAACAAGGGTCGGTCCAGGTCGGGATCTTTAGAGATCTCTTCGTTGGGGTTGCCGAGAGGCTGATATCTGAACCGGTTGTTTGTCATGAAATCCAGCATCTGTTTGGCCTCGGTGGCGGCACCGGCTGGATTAATGAAGATGACAAGATCGGCGCGCGAATTGGCCGCCTGGCTAGCCGCCAGCTTCTCTTCCTGCACATTCGACGAACTGAGGTCAGCCCCTTTCGCATCGTCACTGTAGATGGAGGCCTCCGCGATTTGGCTTGCTGTAGCCTCAGTGAGCGCCCGCTCAAGCAAGAGCCCGCCAAAAGAATGCCCGATGAAGATCGCTAAGGCACGGTGATTCTGGTGGGTGCGCGTTGCAATTTGCGTAAGCGCACTTGACAGAGTTGCGCCGGGAATACGAATTGCCGTTCCTTCGCGATTGAAATAAGAAAACTGACGCGCAACCGGAAGGTAACCGCGAATAAGATCACCGCGCCATCCGATGTAGATTCCGATTACATGGTGGGGTTGATTCATCGTAGCGAAATGCTGGTAGACCTCTCGCAGCGCAGCTTTGAAGCCCCTGACGTTGTCGTTCCCCAAGCCTGCATTGTTCTTCCAACCGTGGACAAACGTGATGACGATGGGATCGGCGTTTGCAATGTCGTTGGCCCTGCGGATCAGGCTGAGAGCTGTGTCAAGTTCGACCTTATTGTAGGGTTCTCCCATATCATCGAGTTCAATGAACGCGAGACATATGGGTGTATCTGCATTGACGCAGTCCTTGACTGGCTGTTCGGTGGCGTTTGTCTCCGCAGGGTCGCCGTCAACAGGTGACACCTCGATTGCAGGGTGAAATGGATTCAAACGGTACGATTGCAGCGGTACACGACAGCCTTCAAGTGCAAGCAGGAGGAACGCTGCCATTAACGACATCTTCATCGGATTCATGGGTGGACCCCGGCGCTGGACTTCGGTTGGCTGCCACGGCGAAAGACTGCGCCGAGCAGGTTTGTAATCTCCGGTTTGTACTCTGTGTAGAAACTTGAGAGCAGGGCGGTGCCAAAAGCGCCCGCCGCACGCTGGCCTACCTGCGCAAAAGTGTTTTCGGCCCCTGGATACCAGGGATAGCCTGCATAAGCTCCGGCGGCCTCGCCCGCAAATCGCGAAAATGCAGGGATTCGACGGCCATTTCCTTTAAGCGTGGAATGGCGCACAGTCACAACGTCGTACCATGCGTGCCCAAATCGCTGCCACCCGTCATGCGAAAGAGAATCCAGGCTCGCCGCGGTAGAATTTGCACAAGGGTTCGTAATACCCGGGGAAGCGCGCGCAAAGAGAGCGGAAACAGCATCCCGGTGTCGAGCAACAGTCGCCGGATCGTCTCTGTAGGCAAGGAAACGTGGGTCGTCTTTCAAAATAAGCCCGACGAGATATTGCGCGGTTCCTTTGCCGAGCGCTTGCGTGTAGCGAGATCCAACACGGTGGCCATAGCCGTCCCAGGTACGTTTCCATTCCGGAGGAGACTGGATCACCTGTGCGCCCAATCCAAATACCACGGCTCCCAACACTGCCTGGTCGGTAACGGAACCGGAGACAAAATCGAGTGTTCGCTGCGTTGGCGTGTAACTGCAATCCGCTATTTTGGTGAGGTCGGTTGGAAATGCACCGGGGCATACAACAATCTGCTCGCACCCGGTTGTTGCTGTAGTTTGCGGGCGCGCGGCCTGCATAATCAATGTCGGCGCGATGAAAAAGAGCATCGGGAGAAGCCTAGGCATTGTCAATTCCAATCGATCCGGCTACGAAAGCAGATCACGGAAGTAGTTGTTAAGCAACCGGTCCTGCGGATCGTATTGCTTGCGGGCATCTTCAATGGCTTTCAATCTGCTTCCGTAAGCCCCTTGGAGAACGGCGGCAGTCAGCCCCGGTGTCTGGTTCAACAACGGCTTCCCATTAAGGTTGATGCAGAACTCGTTGTAGGCTGTAAGAAAGTCGTCCCATCCTGGATTCGCGGTCGAGACCGGATCAATAGTCATCACAGTTCCGTCGTAGGAATAGGAGAGCAGCGACTTTTGATCCTGCGCGATGCGATAGCCAACGTAGAGCAGATTTGAGCGGTATCCTTTCTGCGCATAGTAATCGGTGCAGAATTTGTAGAAGCTGCTGAGCGCGGCGGGGAAATCATCTTCAGGAAAGGCAAAGAGGCTGAAGGTATAGCGGCTGTCGTTGGAAACTGGCGGATACTGGATGATCTGGTCGGGTGGGATGGTGTAGTCGCTCGATACAATAGCCTCCAATTGCAGGCGCCACGCAGCGTTGAACGCGTCAATAATGCCGTAGCGTATGGACGGAACGGAGACATTCTGTTCGGTATCATGCCCAAACTTTGGGCCCGATGTTCCCCAAATATGGTTTCTCAGCGCCCATGCCGCATGATTTGGCTCGCCTGTCGCACCCGGATTGTACTTACGGAACTCGACGGTGATTTTGTTATCGAAGGGAAAGATGTAATACATCATCGAATAATCCAGGGCCTTGAGGTCAGGCAGGGCGGCGATGAAATCTTCAAGGCTATACGTGGTGTGGTGTACATGCATCGGTGTCAGTGGTCGAATTGCGTAAGTGACCTCATAGATAATCCCAAAGAGGCCGTAGCTGCACCGTACTTTCTGCATCAAGTCCGGCTGCGCGCTTTCGGTAACCTCGAGAAGATCGCCGCTTGGTAGCACCATTTTTACGCCGGTGATGTACGAGCCAACCTGCCCGTATTCGCCTGGGAAGGACGCGTCCTTTGTCCCCGCACATGCAGCGCTGCCGGCAGACAGACTGCCAATTTCAGTGTTCACGTAGAACTGGAGGTTTTTTGCTTCGAGTGCCTTCGCCATATCGAGATGCACAGCATCTGCTTGAACCGTCAGGCTGTTCTGCCCGATGCTGAGAATCTGGTTCATCTTCATTCGGATCAGCGTACCTCCGTCAGCGACGCCGCACGGCGCTGTTGAGTGATTGGATCCGACTGCTCGAACGGGCGAAGGATATTTCACCGGATCCTTCATGACAGCGACGATGTCATCCACTGAGTTCGCATCGACAATCACACTTGGATGCGAAACAATGTTGCCAAACCAATTCGTCACGGTATTCGTTGCCATTTATCCCCCTAGCTGAACTGAACCGAAGCGACATCACGATCAGGTCGATATGTCGAAATAATTCCGGGGACGGATAGTGCATCGCAAAATTGCAAGTCAAATGTTCGCGCTTACAGGCCCGCTGAACGTTGGTCCAACTCCAATAGTGATTCGAAATGGACGATCGTTTCACTCTGGTGCTGCAAACCGCCGATATTCCGTCTCATTGATTCGCAAAGGCGTCATCGGACTCGGCTCCGGGGCGCGGCTTCCACGCCAGACTGTAGTACTGGCCTCGATCCCGTGCCCATGGATCAAACGCGTTGACCACGTTTTTCAACTCCGGAGCTAACTCCGGGATGTTGCGCATAAGCATGCGCTTCATTGGGGATACCGGTTGCTTATGTCCATTCGGAGTTCCCTTTTCCATCGTTGCCGGGCCGGGACCGTTATTGTTCACCCAGTTGATACCGAGCGTTGTATAAAACTCCGGTCGGAAGCAGGAAGTGAAAAAGCGGTCGCTGAAAAGTCTGCGCGAAGCATTGAGAATAAAGACGACGAACTGAGTTTCAGAAATCGCAAACCCATGGGGACGCCTATACTCCGCCAGGTAGCCGACCGTGGTGTCAACATCTTCAATGTTGTCGATCAGCGTTCCATTTGGATGACCAAGGCAGTCGTTGATTGGCGAACCATCGTCATTGACCTGTGCGTCGGTAATGACTTTCGATGTATCGCAAACGTGCTGGCCATAGACCTCGCGCAAAGTCCGAACCGCATCCTGCTGCTCGAGATGCTCGGGTGAGCCAGGCGCTGCGGCAGGATCCATAAAATCGTCAAAGCTGGTCAGCTGGCGAAGTCCATATTGCCGCCGAAATTCATTGAAGCGTGGCACTCCATGCTCCCGATCGCGAATAACGTCGAGCGCCACTACATCGATCTGTTGGGTCTTGCTGTCGAGTCTGCCTATCTTTAGGTTTTGGAAAAAGAGCGGTGAGTTGTGCAGCGTGAGAATCCCCAGCCTTTGACGGCCCAACGTCAGCCCCCAGTTTGCCAGCCCCATCGAATGCGTAAAGTCGGTCGCCTTGCCCTGAAAAGTCTCGACAACTGGAATTCGCTTAGCGATTTTATTAGGGTCGACCTTGAGATCGCGATATTCAAGCAGATCGGGAACGAGCGGATGCAAGCGGTAAACCGAAACGAACTCTTCAGGGAAATTGAAGGGGGAGCCGAAATGATTTACACCGCCGTTGGTGTATTTCGGATTTGTAATGTCATATCCATTTACTTTGCTGCCGAGGCCGAAGATCCCCGGTCCAGATGCAAATACGGAATACCACTCCGTCGCTTCTGAAGTTTCTGTGGACTTGCCAAAGTTCTTGACCACAACATCGCTTAAAGCTTTCGACAACAATCCCCCGTTGGCGCCCAAAAGGCCATTCCAGTTGCCGTTCATTCCCAGGTAAAGGGGCTCGTTGTAGAGCAACTGGGGCGTCCACTCGGTGGTGTGGATCTTGGCAATCTCCGCCGCGACCACCAGTCGAGCGATCTCGAACAGTTGGTCCGGAGTCACATCGCGATAGCGAATGATTTGCCTAGGCTGGGATGGGTCGCGGAGGCCGCAGTCTGCGTTCGGAGTTTGCGCAGCGATTCTACGGAATTCAGCGACAAACGAATCATGCTCGCGAGCGAACAGGTTGTGCAGGAAACTGAGGCCGACGGTCCAATTGTCGGGAAATCCAGCCGCTTCCTGTCCCGCCCATTCGGGATTGATTGGGGCACTCGCATCAAATACCGGCAGGTATCCGGTGCCCGGCTGACTGGCCACCGGAACCAGAAGCAGCTTCGCCGGATCGGCTGGGTCGCGCTTCACGCGTTGGCGAGAGGTGTCATCGTAGCCATACAGTTGCGAGGCATCCCACCAGGCAGTATTCGTGTTGCTCATTGTCTTCGGCGCGCGCGCCAAATACGTCCGGCCGCCAGAGGAGAATGTGTCTGGTGGTGAATCCTGAGCAACATACCCCTTGTCTATCCTGTCATCAGGGCGGCAACCTAATTTCTGTATGTCTTCAGGGGTGAGCGGCTGTTCGATGTTATCTACCAACTTTGTCTCGCAGCCCACCTTCATGTATTCGGCTTGGTTGTGCCCTTCCTCGAGATGCGAGAACCAGTCATGAGTCATGAACTGGATCCAATAGGCTGCGAGCACGTTAAAGAATGGCGCCTTCTTGTAATCGCAATTGGCGTCCTTCGAATCCCCCGGCAAGCCATATCCCTCATTGCATTTTGCCGGGTCTGATTGAATTCGCGTGAATAGCCGACGGCTGATTACCTGCGGGTCCGGCTCCAAAATAGAGAGCCGATTTCCGTGACGATTCCGCGTCAGTTCGTTCAGGCCCAGATCGGGGAAGGAAGACTCGAGTTCTACATTCCGCGCAAACAGCATGCCCGATGAGCCCATGGCGGGATTCAAGATGTCGTTACAAATGCCTGACACGTTCCGCCAGCGAATCAAGTTGCCGCTGCAAATCTGCTGTCCATCGCCGCCGATGTCCTTGTACGACGGGTTGGTGGGCTGGAGCCTCATCTCCGGCCAGACCTTAAGGGACGGGCCACCGATCCCGTTGCGGCCCTCCACGTACTGCGAATAGGTTCCAGAATTGTCGAAGAGATTGAACTTGATAAGCTCAACCCTCTGTAGCTCTAAATCCAGCAACGCGCCGGCGACACCACGTTGAGCGGGAAGCTTGGATGAGATAAAGCCAGTTGGCAGGGATGTCATGTCACCGGTGCCCCAATAGTTTGCCCAATCAACCCAGGGCGTTCCGCGAAAATTAAGGGCTTGTTCGCCGCCGCGGCAAAGAACGGTTGCCTCAGAAAGCTTGCCCTGAAACCGCAGGCCGCGCGTGTCTGGAATCTTGAGTGCACCGAGTTGGTCGACGACCATCTGAGCGCAAGCCAGCAGAGCTTTCGCCTCCTCCTGCTTGTTCGAATCATCCTGAGAAGGACTCTGGCTGAATGCGGGGATGGCATGCAAAATGAGTAGGCAAATTGCTGCGGACTTGATGGGTGCGGACCTTCGGGACCTCATGACTCCTCCCAGATTTACCTGGACCAATCCAGTGGCGAAGGTTGTCCTTCAGGCGAGCAGAGGATAGAAAATGTTTACTTCTCTGATTCCTGCACTTCAANNTGTCGAACCGCCTTGCGGTGGACAATCTTTCGGCGATGGCCCATTAGAAGAGACCCCAATAATGGCAAATCTTCTTAGCCTGTCGAGCGGCAGTGTGCCATTCGATGAAAGCGGGCTTCATTGCGCACAACTGGTTATGCGCACAACTGATATTGATGTAACCCTTCGCATATCGATTAGACACGCCACAGATCTGCCTCACGCCTGCGGCTGGTCTGGGACCTGAAGAATGAAAAAAGGAGGATCGGCGGTCTTGGAAGTAAAAGGGGGAACCAACCGCCTAAATGCTAAACAAACGACTCTAGACAATTTGCCAAGGCTGATCCGGAATGTCAAGCGTTTTCTGGGCACAGGTCAACACTAGGGTACTATCAGCCGAGACCGTGCAAAGCGGTGCGGCCGTTGACTGGCACAGCAACCTGCACGCAATGTTCCAGATTCGTGATGCGGTGGGCGATCCTCAGAATCATCACGCCGTTTGCAGGACCGGAGACCATCCTCAGGAGTATTCAACGTGCGCATTCTCTGAAGGAAAGTTGCGGAGCGCAGTTATTTGGCCGCTATCTATACAAACGCTGGATTGCGAGCGGGCAATTTTATCGAGCTCATTTTTCCCCTTGACATGGAATCGGGCTACATGGTTCGATTACGTCGTACGAAGAGCAGAGTGATCGATGGCGTTCCTAACGACGCTTACCGTCTGTAGACGAATGCCAGCGTTTTTCCTCTGCAACGAATGATTCGCGAAGCTCCATCGCTGTAACTTCCCCGTCAAATCTGCCCCAGAGACTTCGCGACCGGTGGCTGTTTCAATCAAAGGCAAAATGAATACGCACTTGGGATTGTGCGGTCGCATCATTGCGCATTGAGCGCAGGGATTCGTCCGGATCGATTGCTATCCCTCTCTCGCCCTCTTATGAAAGGTCATGCCTTTCTCAGGGTGGCGCAGGCTCGACGTGTGCCTTGGGTCAAGAAGACGATTCCGCCGGGAAACCCCCGGTTTGAAGGAGAAGACAAGTGCCAAATGTAAATGAATTTCTTCCCTCTGGAGCAGCTCGAAAAGTAAGAACTGCTGAACAGCTCACCGCGGCGGCGCCAACGGGACTCCTCTACCCAGTAGTCCAGGTGGGCGTCGTCGGGAATATCACAGTTGACTACGATCCAGCTCTTGGAGCACAGGGGTTGACACTGGCGACGCAGTTGCTGAATGTGGTGAGCGCCCCGTACCAGCAAATGCAAGAGAACTTTGGAATCGCGGGCGGCGCAGTCACCGTTGTGGTGGCGCCTTTGAGCGGAAAGAACGACGGTTCCGGCGGAGCCTCCCACGGCGGCTGCGACTTCAAGTCCGGAAACGTCCTTTACGTCGATGCAACGTTCGCGGTAACTTCAGGCAACGCGCTGGATTTTGAAGTCGCCCTGTACATAGCCGAGCTCTCGGAATGCTTTATGGGGGCTCAGGGCAAGGGATGGGGATGCGGCTCCAGCAATGGTGAGGGGCTATCACGCTATTTGGCGCAGAATTGCTCGCCGGGCACGATGCCGAGTTGGGGCATCACGGGACCTTCCTGGGCCTCGGCCGGCTTCCCCGACTGGGTTAGCAAGACAGAAGCAACCGATCGGAATTACATCTCGACCGGCTGCGCGACCGTTTACATCTACTGGATGCGGTCGCTCGGGTACACCACTTCGCAGATCACCCAGGCGGGCGGCTCCACGCTCTCGGCGAATTATCAAACGCTCACTGGAAAGACGACGGCGTATGCGGATCTGGTTGCAGCGGTCAAGGGGCTGACGATCACCACCGATAACCCGTTTGCTGCGCGCCTGTACCAGATGCATGGCGACGGCACCATCTGGCATTACACTACCCCGCCGCTGACGGGATGGCAGATGCTGGACAATAACCCGCGAGCCCGCGCCATTGAGGCGACAGGCAATCAGCTATATCAGATGCATGGCGACGGCACCATCTGGCTGTACACTGGGCCGCCGCTTACTGGTTGGCAGATGCTGGACAACAATCCGCGCGCCCGCTCGATTGCGGCGTCGGGCAAGAAGCTATATCAGTTGCACGACGACGGCACAATCTGGATCTACACCGGTCCGCCGTTGACGGGTTGGCAGATGCTGGACAATAACCCGAGAGGTAAGGCGATTGCGGCCGGCGACGATCTTTATCAGCTTCATAACGACGGCACGATCTGGCGTTATACGGGGCCGCCGCTGACGGGATGGCAGATGCTGGATAACAATCCGGCGACGACGGCCATTGCTGCCGCAGGCGGAGCGTTGTATCAGATGCACGGCGATGGCACCATCTGGGTTTACACGGGGACGCCACTGTCCGGTTGGCAAATGGTCGATAACAATCCGGCAGCGGTTGGAATTGCAGCTTCAACGTCGGCGCTCTACCAGATGCATGGCGACGGCACCATCTGGATCTACACCGGTCCAGCCATATCTGGATGGCAGATGCTGGACAATAACCCACGAGCCCGCGAAATCGCCGCAGGCGAGGGGCTCTACCAAATGCACGGTGACGGCACGATCTGGGTCTACACCGGTCCGCCGTTAACCGGCTGGCAGATGGTTGACAACAACCCGGCTACGACGGCAATCATGACTGCAACGTAGCCCCTGTGCTTCCGCGGAGCGCTCGGTCATTTGGGGCGTCGTGAGACAGAGAGCAAAGGACTGTGAGATCCCTTCTCTGGCGCCCCACGATCTCACGAGAACTTGCGCCCGCCTGTGCCATCAGGCTGGCGGCGAACTTGAGCAGCGTGAACTTCTCGTTGTGGTTGTATACCAACAAGTGGTTGGGGGAATCTTGCTGGAAATATCGCGGCTGGTCTGTTGCGATCAACCATCCAAACTAATTCCACAGAGACGATCTCCTCCAGGTCGGTGGTTTAGAAACGAAGAATTTCTGTGTTCGTGCGACAAAAGAACCCTGATACAATCCAGACCATCTTTGAGGGAGGCGACATGAAGCGCTTCGTTTTGTGGAGTGTGGCTGGGTTGGCTTACGCGGGCATCATTGCTGTCGGGTTCTTCACAACCAATCCGAAGTTGGGAACCGAAAATGCGTCCTCCGAGGCCAACTACATCTTTTACGACGCGAAATGGTACGAAGTGCTATGGATGCGTTGGACCGCAGTAGATTGGGTATTGACCCTCCTCGCTGCGGGAACTGCGGTCACAGCAGCGGTTAAGAATGCCTTTTCCGCCCATAGCCAAGCGCAAGACAAGGCTGCTGGAGGGGACGGGGCCCCATCTGCGAACTCCCCGAAAATCGACAGAGTAGTTATGTGGTTTGCGGCGCTTACTATTGTCGCTACCACGCTTGATGCCAAGATCCATCCTGCCCAACTCGCGGAGAGATACAGGCAGGGCGACTTGCTCCTGCAAGATTCAATTATGGATTACCGTCATAGCCCAAAACTTCCAGCAGATGACGAGGCGCTTTTGGTTTCGTGGCATCAAGCGCAGAAAATTCTCGAGGGTGTCCCAGGAGTGCCTTCAAAGAAAGATCAAAGCGGTATGGCTGATGCTCCCGCGTCCGAGTCGAATACTGATGAACATAACCTTCCTTCCTTCAGATCAAGAGACAAACCACCCCAACTGGCGACTCCAAAATAACCCGGTTCGAGCGACTTTCACTTTGAAGCGTCGAATACGGATTCCAAGTAGTCATGAAAAATCAACAGCATTGATTTTGGACTCCTATATCAGGGCAATGAAGGGCCTACACCTTCGGAGGGAGCATGGCGAATCTGAGTTTCGATGACTGCGTGAATATCGTCGTTGCGTCCACCCCACATCCGGACTGGTACACGGATGACACTGCCGACAGCACAGCCCTCTTTGATTTGGGAGTGGTGGGCGCGGTCGATCAAACTCACTTCACCGGCTTGGTGAATCGCAAGCTGAAGGCCAGGGGTTACTTGATCGACACAGCATTAATCGTAAGTGCGCCACCGACATGTGTGCAGGATTCTGCTCAGTCTGTATTCGACAACGCGACGGCTCAATAATGAGAAAGCTTATCCTCTTCCTCATCGCATCGACGACTGCCATGTGCATGGCGCAGGCGAACGCGCCGACTTTGAAATTCAAGACGCTTTCTGTTGGAACGGATGGAGGCATTCAACTCATACTGCTCTATCTGGGAAAGCCCCCAGCAGATCCCAAACCTTACATCGATGCCGCTAATTGGACCATCGAATGGCAGACCGGTGATTCTGGCTCGCCTACAAGAGTCAGTGTCGTTGGCAGGCCTGTTTTCGTACACGAACATTTGACATTGCAGCTTGAAGCGATCAACCCAGGCGAAGCGCTACCTGCTTTGGCTGACGCCAAAGCCAAACAATGGAGGGCGTTGCTTAGAGCACAGGGCATTAGCATGGTGCTCATATCGAACACCCCTACCGTGACCAGGACGGGGACAAGCTGCGACGGCTCAACTGCAGAGTCAAGATTCTTTTGTCCTCCTGGCGCTGGCACGGCGGCGCCCGATCTGAGTTTCTCGGGCAGTTTTCTGGCAGGTGGTGGAACCAATCCGCTGTACCAATTTCAAGTGAAGGGCGGTCTCCTCTTTCCCAAAAGGCTGCCCGGCGTGCCGATGGACATCGGGGTCACAACCGACATTGAAATCAACCAGAACGAAGAGCCGCCGATACACCGAACCACATTCGATCCGGACTCGATATCGGCCGCCTTTGTCGTCCAGAACCACGCTGATTTTGAGACCAGCCCGTTAGAAGGCATGCGTTTTCAGCTCAACCTTCCGGAAGGAGAGTTTAGCCGTAGCGACCCCTCGAGCAATATCATCGCAGCCGGGCTTGCCACATTCGATTTCCGGTCGTGGCAGCAGCGCCGAAAGGACCCGACGACAGGCCTGAATACGACCGGATCGATTTACTTCACAATGTACCCGCTACTCGGTGTTGAGACTGGACGCAATCTCAACAGACCTTCAATGGTCGAATCGATTCCAGTTGATTTATCGCGATACAAGGGAATTTTCCGGGGTTATGCAGGGGCAGACGCCAAACTCGGCTATTCGACCGACAAAGGCAATACGGACACCTTTGCGATCACCGGTACGTATCGGGTTCGATTTCCCGCGATAGACGAACCGTTCTTTGCGACCGAGCATCAGGTGACCACAATCGCAATGACTACCAAGGCACGTCATTGGGTGGAAACCGATCTGTCCTATTCATTGCCCACGTTCCAGTACCTGACGCTCTCGGCAATTTACCAGTACGGCGAGCTGCCGCCGTTTTTCAGTTTTGTTGATCATAAGCTGACGCTTGGTTTCAAACTCCAAGCAATGCAGATGAAAGGAAAAGGCCGTCATAACGACGAAGCACTGACCAGGCTCATTCCCTGACTTCCGATCGAACTCTATCTCAGATGGCGTCCAGGCCATATCTCATCGGGCTAAATTCACTACGAATATAGATCCCTCACATCTCTTTCTTGAGATCCTTGTCGCCGGCTGGCTCCCAAGGAACGTCAGCCGTTCCTTTTCATCCTGTCTGGCTGGAGTCCGCCACACGTTTCTTGTAACTTATTCGCCGCGCATTCAGTCCCGCCGGTGCCCGCCAAGACTAGAAGCGTTGATGGATTCTACCGAAACGCTGGCTTGACGGACATCCTTTGATAATCCAGACATCAAGTTTGACAACCGATGCCAGCGATTAATTATTGACAAACGGACAAACTCGCAATAGCTTGGCATCACGTCCACTTCCCGGGTAGCAAATCCGTCGGGCTTGCTGCTTTTCTCCAATTGTCTTCGCTCTCAAAAGCCTGCGGCAAAAACCGGACGCTCAGTTGAAGTCAGTTCTTTCTCTTTGCCTAGATGAATCCAACACTGTGCTGCGCCTACGCGCACGAAGAGGTGATCTCCAGGCTTTCCTGACCTGCATTTCGCAACACCCATCTCTTTGTTAAGGAGCCCCTATGTCAATCACTCAAGTTGGCCTTGTCGATATGACCGGAAAGATCGATGTAGACCTCATCCACTCCGCTGCCATTGCGCTCAACCTCCAGGTCACCCGCGATCTGCCGCAATTCTGGCCGGTCTCGGCGACTGTCTTTTACCTCCCCAACCCCAAAAAGATTCCTGCAGGCGTCTGGCCTGTTCAGCTCGTTAAGACCCTTCCGCCAGACGAAGGCGGTTTCCACTCAGACAAGCACAAGCAGCCCTATGCGAAGGTTATCGCCTCCACCGAAGACACAACCTGGACCATTGACGTCAGCCACGAGATACTTGAAATGCTCGTCGACCCCTACGGGAATCGCATGCAGTCCTCTGTCGCCATCGAGATCGTCGGCAGCAAGATTCAGGACGGCACCGGCCAGTTCGGTTACCTTGTCGAAGCCTGCGATCCCTGCGAAGACAACAGCTACGCATACACCATCAACGGCATCGCTGTCTCCGACTTCATCACGCCACACTTCTACGACCCGATGGTCACCCCCGGTACGCGTTACAGTTTCACCGGCGCTATCAAGGGCCCGCGCCAGATCCTCCCCGGCGGGTACATCTCCTGGGTCAACGCTCAAAAAGATGAGTGGCAGCAGCTCATGTACGTTGACCCATCCAAGCCGCCGACCATCCAGAACATCGGCAAGGCCGATAGCGGCAAGAGTCTGCGCGAGTGGATAGACGGCCTCGCGGCGGCGAAGACAATCAACAAGGCCAGCCGCAAAGTCAACACTCCTCAAGCAAAGGCCCTCTTTGACTACTCAGCCAAGCGCATCGTCGCCATGGACCGTCTCTCGATTGCGAAGGCGAAACTCTACAAGTAGGCCGGCAACCTGGTGAGACACCGGTATCGGGTGCACTACCCATCAAGACGGCGTTATTGCACGGATAACGTTGAAATCGGCTACTCTGGGACAGATTACTGAAAGGCGTCCTCTTCAATGCCGAACAAGCACAACAGTTCGCGCCGCCACCATATTCCCAAGATGAAGTTCCGGGTGACGAACTGGGCGGAGTACGATGCAGGTCTTCGGCGTCGAGGCAGTTTGACGTTATGGGTCACTCCGGAAGTACTGGATGGTTGGCAGGCGGCCCGTCGGACGACCCCTGGCGGGCAGTCCATCTACTCCGGGCTAGCAATCGAAACGGGCATGATGTTGCGCCTGGCATTTCATCTGGCGTTGCGTCAAACCGAGGGGCTGATGGTCTCCATCTTCGTCCTGCTGGGTGTGCCGCTGAGCACGCCTGACCACAGCACCTTGAGCCGAAGGGCAAGGGAAATGGAGTCATTCTCCAAGGGCTGTATTCTGCCGGATGGACCGATCCACTTGTTGATCGACAGCACGGGTATGAAAGTCTTCGGTGCCGGTGAGTGGCTTCAGGAAAAGCATGGCGCAAAAGCGCGTCGCACTTGGAAAAAGCTACACCTGGCCATGGATGCCGACACCGAAATGATCATGGCCTCGACCCTGACCGGGAACGATGTTGGGGATCCCTCGCAAGTGGCACCGCTGCTGGATCAGATCGAGGCGACGATCACCAGCGTCACAGCCGACGGCGCTTATGATGGGATGCCGACCTACGAAGTGGTGGCTGGTCACGGCGAAGATGTTCGCGTGATTATTCCGCCCCATGTGACAGCGGTACTAAGTGCCAAGGCCGAGCACAACCCATCGCAGCGAGACCAGCACATTCTTTCAATTGCGGCTCGAGGAAGGCTGGGCTGGCAAGAGGAGACGGACTACGGACAACGCGCTCTGGTTGAAACCG
>PKXI01000182.1 GCA_003133425.1 Acidobacteriaceae bacterium | reverse complement strand
CCACGCCCGGAGGCCCGACAAAGCACAGTATCGGTCCCTTCATATCCGGCTTCAGTTCCAGCACGCTCAAGTAGTCAAGGATGCGGTCCTTCACCTTCTTCAGTTCGTAGTGATCCTCATCCAGAATCTCCCGTGCCTTGCCGATATCGATCTTTGCGGCCGAGCTCTTGGCCCACGGCAGCACAGCAAGCCACTCGATATAGTTGCGCGTCAACGAGTAGTCGGCAGCCATGGGAGACATGCGCGACAACCGCGTCAGCTCCTTCATAGCCTCCTTCTTCACGTCCTCGGGCATGCCGGCGGCGTCAATCTTCTGACGCAATTCATCGGTCTCGCGCTGGCCATCGTCCTGCTCGCCCAACTCCTTTTGGATGGCCTTCATCTGCTCGCGCAAATAGTAGTCGCGCTGCGACTGCTGCACCTGGTCCTGCACCTCAGTCTGGATCTTGGCGCGCAACTGCTGCACCTCGATCTCCTTGGCAAGATGCTTGTTCAGCAGATCAAGCCGCTCCACGATCTCCGCCGTTTCCAGCATTTGCTGCTTGTCGTCGGTGGTCAGGAAAGGCAGCGAAGAAGCAACAAAATCCACCAGCCGGCTCGGCTCGTCGATGTTGGCCGCAATCGTCCGCAACTCATCGGAGAGGGTAGGGGACTCGGAAACAATCTGCTGGAACTGCGCAACCACGTTCCGCACCAGCGCCTCGACGCCCGAACTCGCATCCGGCTGGACATCCTCCAGCGTTTCCACCTCGGCCACCATGAACGGCTCGGTCTGGGAGTAGCGCACCAGACGGACGCGGCTTACGCCCTCGGTAAACACAAACCGGCTCTGGTTGGGCATGCGCACAACCTTATGCACCGTTGCCAGAGTTCCAACGGGGTGCAGGTCTTCAGGCTTGGGAGAGTCTAATCGCGGGTCCAGTTGCGTCGTCACCACGATCGTCCGCTCCTCGCCCAGCGACTCTATCAGCTGGATCGAGCTCTCGCGGCCTACCGTAAGTGGCAGAACGGCATGAGGGAACAGTACCGTGTCCCGCACCGGCAACACGGATACATAGCGCACCCTCGATACACTCCCTGGGGTGGGACTTGGGGATTGAGTCGGCTTCGTTGGCTCGTTTTGCATTGAGTGTCCTTTTGTCAACTTTCCTTCATTAGACAACGCAGACTTTGAAAAGTTTCACGAATATCCTCGTGCCGTCGCCCTTTCCCTCCCAAGCTGCTGATTCCTTTGCGGGTGGCTCCCCTACCCGTTACGACTCAGCCACACACCGGGTTCCCCGGCTCATGAAAGGGCCACCGGATCCTACCCCACGCCCTCCAAGACCTGCCCAATTACACCGCCATCCGTTTCTCCCGGAGGGAGAATACGAAAATAGCCCAGGGTGAAGCGCAGCGAAACCCTGGGTCTGCTATTCCCTCGTATCCGCTCGTCCCGTAGGGCCGACGCGAAGTCTGTCTCCGACTCCTACCTTTAGGATCCTCAACTTGCTGGAGAGCCAAATCCCTGTTTCTTCTTCATGTCCACTGTCGAAATACCGTTTGCCTTGTATCAGGGCACGACTTCAGTCGTGCCATAAATGGCGCAAAATCAACAAGGGCTTTAGCCCCTGCGGGATTCAATTCTCCTGGAAACACCCATTCCCGCAACCTTTAATGCCCATTCCCCTAAAAGCCGGCGTTTCCGGACAGGCTCTTCGTCCGCTCAATGCCCGCAACAGCCGCTTCCACCGCCCGACCAACAACAACCGCTCCCGTTACAGGATTGGATGCAATGGCGCTCGAATGGTGTATCGGCCAAAGAGATTAGAAGGTGAGGAGGAGGGATAGACGGCACAAGGAGGAATTTTCCGGGGCGAGACCCAGGGCTGCACGCAGGGAAGGCGGCTGATTCAAGGTCTTCCTTGTTGCTTCAGATCAGTTCGAATGGACCGGATGAGGCAGACCTGCATCGTGGTCGCCATCCTCGCTCTTGATCGCCAATTCGATGTGACTCCAAAGATCATCCGGCGGTTCCACGATCGGGAACAATTGGCGCGCAGCCTCGGCGATCGTCTCCAGATCCGCCAGCAGGGCGCGGCAAAGTTCGCAGCTCTGGATATGAGGGTGGGCCGAGGCAACTGCCCCGGAGCCGATCAGCTCCGGCAACCTGGCCTGGAACTCTGCGCAGCCATTCTCGCTGCGATCATCAGTCATTGCTGCGCCTCCGTTCGGGAATTTGCGCGAAGCGCGTCGCGTAACCTCATTCGCGCCTTGTGCAACTGCGACTTGCTGTTGCCGATTGAACACTCAAGCATCGAAGCAATCTCATTATGCTCATAGCCCTCAATATCGTGAAGGATAAAAATCAGCCGGTAACCGGCCGGTAAATCCGCGACTGCACGCTCCAGCGCCAGCCGGTCGATGGTGCCGCTCAGTGCCAGGTCGGGAGCGCCGAAGCTGCGACCGGGGCCTTCATCGGGAACCGGCTCCATTGCCTCATCCAGCGAAATCAGGCTGAGGCCCTTTTTGCGCAGTTGCATCAGCACTACATTGATTGCCAGCCGGTGCAGCCAGGTGGAAAAGGCCGAGTCGCCGCGGAAGGTTGAAATCTTGCGGTGCAACTGCAGGAATGCCTCTTGGGTCAGATCTTCTGCCTCCGCTATGTTGCCCACCATGCGCAGACATAAAGAATAGATGCGCCTTTTGTGCAGAGAGTAGAGTTGGGCGAATGCGTGATGGTCGCCTGCCTGGGCGCGGGACAGCGCATCGGCCTCCGCTGGATCGGGCGGCGCAGTTGGCACAAAGGTCACTCGCTTGTTTTCCTGAGCGGGAATTGGTGCTGTCTTGTTCAGTTCCGGAATCAAACTATCCGGCGGGTTTGTCCTGATCCTTGAGTTTGGCATGAGATTCCTCGGGGGGAATCGATCTTGCGACCGGGAAATGGAGCGCAACGCTTCTGTCCTCGTTAGTATAAGGGGAAAGGGGACGATTTCAAACGGCGGAGCTTCGGCAAAGAGCGACCGGAGCCGTCGCCAGGTAATTTCTTGCGTCGAGGTTTTACTGTCGCGCAAACGGGGTAAAAGCCCCGCGCTTTTTGGGAGATATAGTCTTGCGGAAAAAGCCGGCAACGAAGTGCGGCAATTGCGGGGTGGTTCCATGCGGCGTACTGCTCGCGTGCGTACTTGTCTTCGCGCCAATCGCCGGACCTGGCGCTGGAGTTGCAGGCTGGGCCCAAACGCCGTCGCCTTCGCAGGCGTTTCCCGAGCCCGCCACGGATTCCCTTCTTCGATGGGAAGGCCTGCCGGTTAAAAATATTTCATTCGAGGGCGTTTCCGCCGATCGGCTTGCTCCCCTGCCGGACCACCTTGCCCAGGCCCAGGGAAAGCCGCTGAGCGCGGAAAACCTCCGCGAGAGCCTCCGCCAACTCTATTCGACCGGCATCTACGAGACGGTTCATGTAGAGGGCTCGAAGGTCGAGGGATCGGCCGGCCAGAACAGTGTGGCACTCATCTTTCTCGGGACTCCGCGCACCTTTATCGGGTCCGTCTACGTGGACGGGGCCAAGGGGGCGACGCTCAACGCGCAATTGCAACGCGCCAGCCAACTCACAGCCGGTACCCGCTTTACCCAGGCCAAGCTGAACAATGCTCTCGTGCAGATGAAACAGACGCTGGCCGAAAACGGATTTTACGAGCCGCAGATCACCCCCGCACTGACGCCGCACCCCGATGAGCAACTCATCGACATCGGCTTCAAGGTTGTCTCTGGTCCGCAGGCGCGGGTAGGCAAGGTTGAGGTTTCCGGCGATTCCGGGATGAGTGTGCAGGAATTCCTCCACTACGCGCACCTGAAAATTGGCGCACATGTCGACCACGATACCGGCAATCGTGCATTAGCCGGAGTCCTCAAGCACTACCAGGGCCAGGGCCGGATGGAAGTCGAACTCAAGATCGTCTCCGAGCAATACGACTCCGCCGCCAGGAACGTCAACTTCAGCTTTTCCGCCAACCGGGGCCCAATGGTTAAGGTGCTGGTCCAGGGCGCAAACATCAGCGCTGATCGCATCAAACACATCATTCCCGTCTTTGAAGAGGGCAGTGTAGACGAGGACCTGCTGAACGAAGGCAATCGCCGCCTGCGCGATTACTATCAGCGGCTCGGTTACTTTGACGTAAAGGTGAATCACGAACAGCAATCCACGAGCGACCAGGAGGTCGTGATCGTCTTCAAGGTCGATCTTGGACCACGCCGCCGCGTGCAGAACGTCTCCGTGGCGGGAAATCACTATTTCAACTCCGCAACCCTCAAGGAACTGCTCAGCGTACATGCCGCCGATTCGCTCGACCGTCATGGCGCCTACAGCCAGGCCCTGGTATCCAACGACGTGAGCGCACTCCAGGGGGTCTACCGCAACAACGGCTTCTCCAGCGTCAAGATCACTCCCGAAACCAGCACTCCTGGAACCGGTGCGGCCGATAACCCTGCACCTCAGGCAACTGGAGGGCCGCCATCAGGTGCCTCAGACAAAAGATCTTCGTCGCCGGCGCCAGGCATCGCTCCACTTGCCGTGACCTACCGGATTGAAGAGGGCCCGCAACTCCGCCTTGGCGCGGTGCAGTTGGAAGGCAACGACCACGTGGATGCGGAAAAGCTGACGCCGCTGTTGAACACCACGCCGGGCCAGTTGCTTTCGCCTCAGAACCTGGCAGGAGACCGCGACGCCCTGATCACCGAATATATGAGCCGCGGTTTCGAGCAGGTGACCGTGGAGGTCACGCAGCAAGTAGAGACCTCCGACCCTAGTAAGGTGGACGTCGCCTTCCACATCACCGAGGGTCCGCAGATCTTTGTACGCAACGTGCAGGTTACGGGACCTCATTACACCCGCTCGGATACCGTAGAGCGCGCCATCACGCTGCACTCGGGCGACCCCCTCAATCAGACGGCCCTCCTCGACACGCAGCGCAACCTCTACGAGCTCGCCCTCTTCAATGAAGTGAATGCGGCAGTCGAAAATCCAAGCGGCGGCGCAACCCGCAAAACGATCCTTCTCCAGGCAGTCGAGGCCCGGCGCTGGGCACTCACCTACGGTTTCGGCTTCGAGGCGCAGACTGGAACTCCGCAGAACAACTGCGCAGGCGCCGTCGCCGGCGGCGTTCCCTGCAACCCAAACGGGATCACCGGAGTCAGCCCTCGCGTGCTCTTCGACGTTACCCGCAACAACGTCTTCGGCCGCGAGCAGTCGGCATCTTTGCAGGGTACCTACGGTTTGCTAGAGCAGAAGGTCGACCTGCTCTTCCAGGTCCCGCATCTTATCGGCAATCGAAACTTCGGCGTCACCTTCTCCGGCGGATACGCCAACAGCCAGGACGTCACCACCTACGTGGCCTCCCGTCTCGAAGCCGGATTCCGGTTTACACAGAACTTCCAGACCCCGGGTTCCTGGCTGTCTAAGGCAAATACCTTCATCTACGAATACGACTTTCGCCGCGTCAAGGTGGCAGCCAGCAGCCTGCAAGTTTATCCCGGCGCCATCGAAGAACTTGCGACAGCGGTCCGTGTAGCGGGCTCGGGCGTTACATGGATTCGCGATACGCGCGACTCGCCCCTGGAGGCCCACCGCGGAACCTACACCAGCTTTCAGGAATTCCTGTCCATCAAAACTCTCGGCGCTGAGGCGCAGTTCAACCGGCTCGATCTTTCCAATTCCAGCTACTACGGCTTCAACAAGAACCGCTTCGTCCTGGCCCGCAACACGCGCTACGGCCAGGTGCGCGCATTCGGCACTGGCTCGAGCGCGCTGATTCCGCTTCCCGAGCGTCTTTATTCTGGCGGACCAACCTCATTGCGTGGCTTTTCATTCAACGGCGCCGGCCCTCGCGATCCCGAGACCGGTTTTCCCATCGGCGGCGCCGGCGCGCTCGTCAACAGTACCGAACTGCGCCTTCCGCCGCCCACACTCCCTTGGTTCGGCAACAGTCTTAGCTTTGTGCTCTTTCACGATATGGGCAACGTCTTCACCAACGCCAGGGATGCATGGGCCAGCGCACTCCGGTTTCACCAGCCGAATCGCGATACGTGCAAGGTGCTCTCCTATGCCGATACCTCGACCAACCCACCCACTCCGCCCAGCCCCAGCGGTCCCACTGATGGTCCCATTACCTCCACCGGCCATCAGGGAATCTGTAGCTTCGCCTACTTCTCGCATGCACCGGGAATCGGTCTGCGCTACCATACTCCGGTCGGGCCCATTCGGCTGGATTTCAGCTATAACCTGAATACGCCCATCTACCCGGTAAACATCGACTACTCCATCGGCTATTCATCCACGAACCCTCTGGGTCCGTATTCGCAGCCGCACGTGGGCGAGGCCACGCACTTCAACTTCTTTTTCAGCCTGGGGCAAACTTTCTGATGCATATGCGGTTACCAATCCGGCACAGAATCAAAGGCGGCGCCGCTTGCCTGTGGAGCTTTGTCGTCTACCTCGCCGCAGCAACAGCCCCGGCCCTCTCCCAGGCGCCGCAGCCCGTATCCCCAGTAGTCCTCGACAGCGTTGTAGCCGTGGTCAACCGGCATGTCATCCTGGCCAGCGAAATCGACGACGAAATCCGCCTCTCGGTTCTCGACCCCGGCCGCGCAGGGCAGGGCGTTCTTACCCGCACCCGCGCACTAGAGCAACTCATCAGCCGCGCGCTCATCGAGCAGCAGATTCGCCGCGAAGACGCCCAATCCGCCGAGCCCGCACCAGCCGAAATAGATGCCCGCCTGGCGGAAATTCGCAAGGAACTCCCCGCCTGCGTTCGCGAGAACTGCGCCTCCGATGACGGGTGGAAGGCTTTTCTTGCGGCGCACAACCTGACGCCGGAGCGGGTTGATGCTTATCTGCGCTTCCGTCTTGAGATCCTGCGCTTTATCGAACAGCGTTTCCGGCCCGGCATTCGCATCTCTCTGCAAGACATCGAAACCTACTACCACAAGACGCTTTTGCCTGAATACGCTCGCGGCGAAGCGGTTCCGTCCCTCGAAGAAGTCTCTCCCCGCATCGAGGAGATACTGCTGCAGCAGCAGGTAAATGTTCTGTTCGACGAGTGGCTCACCACCCTGCGCAAGCAGGGCGACGTAGAAGTTCTCGACCCCGCACTCGAGTCCGCTGCAACCCCTGCAAGCACTGAAGCAAAGCCCGGCGTCCAGAGCAGCGCCCTGGGTGCGGAAGGAAAAGGAAGCCAATGAGCGAGTCCGAAACCCAGCTTCCTGATGCCGGGCAATCGCCCCAGCCGAGCCGCCTCCGCCGCTTCTTCCTGCGCCACGTTCCTCTGGGAATAGGGGGTGTGCTGGTCCTGGTCACGCTGGTTGTGGTCAGCCTTTACCTCTGGATGAGTTCCGCACAATTCGAGGGCATCGTCCTCAGGCGGCTGGTCGCGGAGATCGAACAGTCCACCGGCGGCCGGGCGCAGATCGCCTCCTTCCATTGGCGCCTCCTCCATCTCGAAGCCGACGCCGATGGCCTTGTCATTCACGGCCGCGAGGGTCCCGGTGAGGCGCCCTACGCCCGCATTGATCGCCTCGCAGTGCGTATAAGCCTGCTCGGCTTGTGGAGCCCGAGCGTTCGGCTCCGCGATCTGGAAATCTTCCACCCCGCTCTTCACTTGATTGTCTACCCCGATGGCTCCACCAATCAGCCGCATCCGCGCCAGCCCGGGAATTCCGCGCCGCACAACATCGATACTTTTTTCGAACTGCAGGCGGCCCACATTTCCGTCGAGCAGGGCATGCTGGACTACGAAAGCCGCGCCGCTTCCTTTGACTTTCAAAACCGGCTGGCGCCGCTCGATTTTCAAGCTAACGATGTCTCCCTGCTCTTGAGCTACATTCCTGCCGCGGGTGCAGCGCCAGAGACCTATCGAATTGAAGCCGGCGCCACCGATCTGAATCTCACCAGGAGCACTGGCAAACGCATCGCCAAGCCTGTTCACGGTTACTTCCAGACCACGCTCGACCTCACCCGGTCCGCGGCCTGGCTGCGCTCCCTCAGGCTCACGGCTCGCAGCAGCGACGGCAGCAGCCACGCGATCGAAATCAGTGGATCGCTCCAGGATTTTAATCAACCCCGCTGGCAAGCCAAGGCCCTCGGCGACCTGGACATGCGGCTGCTCGACCCGGTCACCGGCTATCCGTTTGCGCCGGAAGGCATCGCCCATCTTGATCTGAACGGCGCCGGAGAAGCCGGAGAATTTCGCACCGATGGCAACATTCACGTCGAAGGCGGCTCCTATATTGGCACCGACGTTGTTGCTACCGGCATCCGTCTGGACGCGCACGTGCACGCCGACCAGAAGCGCTTGCTGATCTCTTCAATCGTCGCGCGTCTGCGTCAGGGCGGCCAGATGGAGGGCGTCGTCGATCTCAGCCCCTGGATCGTCCCCATCCCCGGCGCGGCGGTGCTACAGGCGGCAGGTCCCGCCGGCCCGCTCAACAGAGCCCACCGCAAGCCGCCCCCGCCTCCACCAGACTTCATTCCTGTCAACGGCAAGGTCACGGTAGCGTTGAAAGATGTCGCGCTCGACACGCTTCTCGACATGGTCAGCTTGCCACCCTTCCAGCGTGTTGGAGTTGGTTCAATCCTCAACGGCCCCGCCACCGCAACCTGGTCCAACGGAGACACCAACACAGTCAGCGTCACCACGAGGTTGAGCCTTACTCAAGTGAGCCATCCTCTGCTTGGTGAAGCCCCCACCAGCGGTCTTTTGGATGGAACCTATACTCAACGCAATGGCGCCGTGGATCTGCGCAAATTTGAAATTCACATGCCCGACAGCCAACTTGAGGTGCATGGAACACTGGGCGCTTACCCGCTGACCAGTTACTCGGAACTCACCGTCGATTTCCATTCCAGCAACCTGGGCGAGTTCGACGCAGTACTGCGCGACCTGGGCGTGAATCGCAATGGTAAGACCGGAACCGCTGCCTTGCCTGTGGCTCTCACCGGCCAGGCCGACCTTCACGGTTCGTGGGCCGGTTCGATCGCCAATCCCCTCATCGCCGGCAACCTGAAGGCGACGCAACTGACAGTTGAGATGCCCTCGGCGAAGCCCATCCAGCCCGACCAACCCGTCCAGCTCCAATCGGTTCACCTCGATTCAGTCGATGCCACCGGCAGCTACTCAGCTGCTCGCATCGCAATCGACCACGGCCAGTTGCTTCGCGGTGACGCGAAAATCACTGTCAGCGGGACCCTCGTACCGGGCGCAGTAGAGGGAACGGCAGGCGATATTCCCGAATTCAATTCAAACTCCGTGCTGCATCTGCGCCTCGATGCGGGCAAGGTGGGCGTCGACGACGTGCGGCCGTTCCTCTCCCAGAAGCTGCCCCTCACCGGCACCCTCGATGCGCAGATTCAGGCCGATGGGCCCATACACTCCCTCGTTGGCTCCGGCTGGTTCCAGTTGGACGGCGGCAGCATCTATGGCGAGCCAGTCTCGCGTGTCCGGGCTCAGGGCACAATTGCAAATGCCGTAATCAATCTGTCCGCGGTAACCGTAAGCGAGGCGGCAGGTAATGTCTCCCTCTCCGGCAACTACGATCTCAAGTCCAGTCGCTTCCAACTTGACGCCAGGGGCGCGGGCCTCGACGTCTCCAAAATCGACTGGTTGCGCCAAAAAGGCTGGACAGCCTCCGGCAGGCTGGTGTTCTCTGCCCACGGATCGGGCTCGTTCGACGACCCGCAGTTGGAAGCCTATGCCACTCTCAGCAATCTGGCCTTCGGCGGTGAGCCGATCGGCGGTCTGAATTTGGTTGCGCACACCGCCAACCGCACTCTCACATACGACATGACCACGCGGTTGGACACCGCCGAACTCGCCGTGCATGGACAGACGGCGCTGAATGGCGATTACCAGACCCAGGCCAGGCTTGAGTTTTCGCACTTCAACATCGGTTCGCTGCTCAAGCTTGCGCACTTCACTGCCCTCAGCGGCGAATCGGCACTTGCCGGCACGGTCACCGTGGAAGGGCCCCTCGCGCACACAGAGCAGCTCCGTGGCGAAGCCCGCCTGCAGGAACTGGAGGCAACCGTCGCCGGCGTTCATCTCAAGAGCGAGGGCGGCGTCCATGCCACGCTGGCCAATGACCGCATCCGTCTCGATCCGCTGCACGTAACCGGTGAGGACACCGACATGCGAGCACAGGGAAGCCTGGCGCTGAACGGCACTCAGCAACTGGACCTGGCTGCCAACGGCTCCATCAACTTCAAACTGGCAGAGACACTCGATCCCGACCTGACCGCGGCCGGAACCAGCACCTTCCAACTGGAGGCGCACGGCCCGCTGAAAAAACCGCGAATGCAGGGCAAGGTTGACTTCCAGAATGGTTCTCTGTCCTTTGAAGACGTACCCAACGGCCTCAGCCAGTTGCACGGCACGCTTGAATTCAATCAGGACCGTTTGGAGGTCAAGTCACTAACCGCCATGAGCGGCGGCGGTCCAATCACCGTTGGCGGTTATCTGGCTTACCAGCGAGGAATCTATGCCGACCTCTCGGTGACCGGTAAGGGCGTTCGCATTCGCTATCCGCAGGGCGTGAGTTCTCTGGCCGACGCTTCGCTGCACCTGCAAGGCTCGCAGAACAACTTGCTGCTCTCAGGAAATGTACTCATCACTCGCTTCTCCGTCAGTCCCGATCTGGACTTTGCGGCCCTGGCCGCCCAAGCCAACTCGGGGCAGACCATCGCCCCGGCCGACGCGCCGTCCAACCATATCCGCCTGGATGTGCACATTCTTTCGTCGCCGCAGTTGAACTTTCAGAACGCATTTGCCAAGCTGGCCGGCGACGTGGACCTGCGCCTGCGTGGAACTCTTGCCACTCCCGCACTGCAAGGCCGCATCTCCGTCACTGAGGGCAGCGCCATCATCGCCGGAACGCGCTACGATCTTCAGCGCGGCGAAATCTCCTTTACTAACCCGGTCCGCATCGAGCCTTTGATCGACCTCAGTGCCAGTGCCCGCGTCCAGGATTACGACATCACGCTCAGCCTCCATGGAACTCCGGACAAGCTGGCTGTTACCTATCGCAGCGATCCTCCGCTGCCCGAGTCCGATGTGGTGGCCTTACTCGCCCTCGGCCGCACTGAGAATCAGCAGCGCATCTACACCATGCAGCAGGAACAGGCGCTCTCTAACCCCACCACCGACGCACTGCTCGGTGGCGCCCTCAACGCCACCGTCTCCAGCCGCATACAAAAGCTCTTCGGAGCAGGATCGGTGAAGGTTGATCCTAACTATCTCGGCCCATTCGGCAACTCTACGTCCCGCATCATCGTCGAAGAGCAGCTGGGCCGCAACCTTACGCTGACCTACGCCACAGACGTGAACACCACCGGCCAGCAGTTGCTCCAGGCCGAGATCGCCATCAACCGCCACGTCTCCCTGCTCGTAGCCCGCGACGAGTCCGGCGTCTTCTCCATGGTCGTAAAAGCCACCCGCCGCTTTCGCTAAGAAATCGGCAAACACGTAACACCAGTCAGAGACTGGAAACCTAACCTCCGTGCCCCATCCTTGCTGTCATTCTGAGCGAAGCGTAGCGGAGTCGAAGAACCTGCGTCTTGAATTTCCTGGCGCAAGGGTGGGACAGCCCAACCCTTCATTGGGAGGCTTTTCCCATCCCCAATCTCTTCCGCCTCCACTGTCAACAAAACCCGTAAAAACACAACACTTTGATCGCATTAAGCCTGCAACAGGCCCGTTTTAAGCCCCCTTCGCGCACTATGCGGGGAATTCTCGACAACCCTTCTCTTAAATTCGGCACCAACCAGGCGACCGTTTTACGCCGCCGAAATTCCCACCACGCCAACTTTTCGCAACCTTTTTGCTTCTGAAGTGTCTATTGGGACGGATGGCAGGACGACGGTGCAATTCCCCCCGGCCTGCGGAAAACATTCGTGCGACAACGAGGAGGACGTCAAAATGACAAACACATTGAATAGGACTCAATCTGCTTTCGCAGCGATTATGCTTGCTGGAGCCCTGCTGAGCTTTCCCCTGGTCTCACGTGCGGTAGCCTTGCCTTCGGGCGCTGGCGCACAGGCGCAGCAAGAGGACTCGATGACCTCTGCTGCCGAGGCCCGGCTGAACAAGAAGCAATACCACGAAGTGCATGTGAAGGTAGACAACGGCGTAGCCACGCTGACTGGGAATGTTGACCTTTATGAATACAAGGCCGACGCCGGGAAGACCATCCTGCATACAAAGGGCGTTACCGCAATCCGCAACATGATTCAAGTATCCGGCCCCAGCATTCCCGACCGCGACTTGCAGGCCAAGCTCTCAGAGAAGCTGGAATACGATCGCGTGGGTTTCGGGAATGTCTTCGATGCCATCTCGGTGAGCGTCGATAACGGCATGGTCACTCTCGGCGGCCATGCGCATAACTACGTGAATCGCGACTCCGCACTTGCGCTGGTAGCAACAACGCCCGGCGTCAAGGACCTGGTCGACAACATCGAAGTTGATCCGGTCTCCATCATGGATGATCAGTCGCGCGTTGCAGTGGCGCGCGCCATCTACAGTTTCCCAACCCTGAACAAGTACGCCATCAACCCCGGCATGCCAATCCGCATTTCGGTGCAGAACGGCAACGTCGAGCTTTACGGCATGGTTGATTCGCAGGCCGACAAGGACGCAGCCAACATCCGCGCCAACGGTGTTGCCGGCGTCTTCAGCGTGAAGAACTATCTGCAGGTAGCCAACCAGCCCAGCGAAAGACAATAACCGGCGCTGCGCGGTGAACAGTGAACAGACTTGGGTGCCCCATCCTTGCTGTCATTCTGAGCGAAGCGTAGCGGAGTCGAAGAACCTGCGTCTTGAACTTCCGGCGCAAGGGTGGGATAGCACAACCCTCCACCGAGCGGCTTTTCTATTCCCTATCCCCTAGTCCCTAGTCTTCAATACTCAGTGCAAAGCAACCGCACCGGAGCCTCATCTTCAACGATCTGCGGGAAGCGGGGAAGTGGCTGAAGGAAGTAGTTATCGCTGGCGTCGTCGTTGACCGATGAGACCTCGCCGATCAACCCGTGTCCGTCAACAGCGTGGAACTGGTGATAGAGATACGGAGTCAGCGTAATGGACTCGCCCGGTCCCAGAGTCACAGTCGCACCGGCTTCCACCTCTCGGCGAATTCCGTCGCACGTCACGCTTACGGGGGTCTGCGCGAGCCCGCCATCCGGAGCCGAGTTATAAAGCTGCACAACCAGCTTGCCCGTGCCTTTGCCGCCACGGTTGATGATGTCCTCGGTCTTGCGCACGTGATAGTGGAAGGGCGTCACCTGGTTCTCGCGAACAAACATGATCTTCTCCGCATACACCTTGCCGCCACCTTCGGGTGACCCGTTGCGAAGTGTGAACAGCGTAAGCCCGAGCGTGGCAAACTTACCCGAGCTGAAGTCCGTCACATCCCAGCCCAGCTTGTGAGTGCGCAGTTCATCGGCCTCGCTGCCACTCCGGCCCCAGTCGTCCAGTGTCCACTGCGCATACGGCGGCAGCATAAAATGATTCTTCGCAAAAAACTCAGCAGCCTCAGCAATGCAACGATTGATCTCAGATCTCTTCATGCCGTTCTCCCTGCGCAGTTGATCCCTCAACAATGTATACCCAAGGGCACTCAAGTCCCATGGAAGCCGAGTCCATGGTCCCGAGTCCCCGTCCCATCACCGTGCCAGAACTCCATCCAGCCACTCACTTACCTTCTCTTCCCACAACTGCCCGTGCGCCTGCAAGCCCGTGTTGCTCATGTGGACACCGGTTCCTTGGTTCTGCCTGTTCATACCTGTCAGTTGATCGGTGTCAGGACCTTGGAGCGCCAGCCCGGAGTGCCAAACGCTCGCCTGCGCATCACGGATCTCCGTAGTCAGCGGATCGTCCGGAGTGTGGTAGCTGGCCTCGGCAACGAACCACGGGAACTTCCAGCCCGCATCCTTGCGCGACGCGGCAATTATCTCGGCAAGAAGTGTGCGGTACTTCTCGGCTGTGATCTGGTGCGGCGGCCGCTGATGTGCGTCCGACTCGCCCTGGTGCCAGAGCAGCGCCCGGAACCCATGTTTTCCGTGTGGCGCAAACGAATCGAGCTGATGAATACGCTTCATCAGTCCTTCGAACAGCGTCCCATCGCACTCCCACACGCCAGCTGCCACCTGTCGGGTGAACTTCGTCATCGTAGGCTGAGTCTTGAAGTGCCCGCCCTTGGGAAGCCATTGCCGCACGCTGGTCGAGCCGTGTCCCACCGACGCAATGCCGATGGGCACATGGTATTTCGCGTACATCGCATCGCCGAACGCCGGAATGAAGCTGCCTTTGCTACTTGAGTCCTGCACGCCCGGCTGTGGATAGTCGGCGATGCGCCATTCCTTCCCATCGAAGGTCGTTACGTAGCGGCTCTTCACCGTTTGCCGCACCTCGCCGTAGTTAGTAGAGTTCGATTGCCCGGAGATGACAAAGACCTCACCCACGCCGACATGCTCCACCGATTGCGCGGCGACCTGCTTTCCTTTTCGCATCAACCGTAACTCGACCGTGTAGAAGCCGCCGGCAGGCGCCGCGAGCGTTCCGTTGAAAGTGCGCGCCGCTCGGTCATGCACAACGCGCCGGCACTTCGCCTCTGCATCGCTCTCTGGCAAGGTGGATTCTCTCCGGACGCAGGCCACGATGTCGAGATCGCGATCGAAACCGGAATTCTCGGCGTTGGCGTCCAGATGTCCACGGACAACGATCATGCCTTGCATTGCCGTCTGCCGCTGAAAGACCTGGTAGGGCATCGGCGATTCAATAAGTAGCGTCGGATGGTTGTCCTGCGTCCGCGCAGCGACCGTCAAGAGCGGCATCAAGAAAAAGATTGCGAAACGGACGACACGAGTTGATATGGGCATCGCGGATTTGTACCTCATCAGGATTGGCCAATCCAGTCATCCAGGCGGTCTGGATTGAACCAGGTTCTGCGGGCTCTGAAAAGACCACTCTCAACAACTTATACCCGCCCCCAGAGCACTCGGGCTTTACAGCATTTTCGAGTTGANNACCCCGGCCGAAAGCGCTTTAGAATGAGATCTCTCATGGAACTCAAATCACAACCAGCGCACGTCGTGGTTGCCATCAAGCTTCTGCACACCGTCGTCTGGCTTTTCTTTGTTGAGTGCATCGTCGCGGTTCCGGTTGCC
>PKXI01000393.1 GCA_003133425.1 Acidobacteriaceae bacterium | reverse complement strand
GAGTTTTTCCGCAGCCTGTTCAGCCCCTGAGGGAATGTTCCTTCAAACTGGTTCGCCCCCGGCCGCAGCCAACCCGCCGCAATCCGCCTCCCCAAATAAATTCCGCCCGTTCTAAGCAAACGGGCTTACACTGTCCCTGTAAATTCCCGTAAGACTATGCCAGTCGCGCAGTTGACTCTTGAAGTCCGCATCGAGCATGCCCGGTCTCTCAAAGACCGGCGGCAGGTCGTGCGCTCCCTCAAGGACCAGTTGAAGCAGGGCTTCAACGTCTCGGTGGCCGAAATGGACGAGGCGGTCACCTGGCAGTCTGCCACCATCGGCATTGTTGCCATCTCCCGCTCCCGCGACTACCTCCACGGCCTCATCGAAGAAGTGGAGCGCGCAGCCCGACGCATGCTCAACGAGCATGGCGCCGAGCTGACCGATTCCTTCTGGGAATACATCGAAAGCTGAAGAGCGTACCTCAGGGCCGGGAAGGCATCGGCCGCTCGTGAAGAACCATCCAATTAATGCCGAACTTGTCGCGGAACTGGCCGAAGCGATGCGCGAAGAACGTCTCGGCCATCGGCATAAAAATCTCGCCGCCATCGCTCAGCACCTTGTAAATGCGCTCCGCCTCGGCATCGCTGTCCACTGAGAGCGAAAGATAAGCGCTGCGCATCGGCTCAACACGAGGTCCATCGCTCGCCATCAACGGTGTATCTCCAATCATGATGCGCGCATGAAGAACTCCTTTTTCCATGCCCGGCGGATTGTTTTCGGATCGGGCATCTGGTCGAACGTCATCATCATCAGGATCTTCGCGCCCAGGTGCTTTTCGTAATATTGAAAGGCTTCCTGGCATTTGCCGGCGAAGTTCACATACGTGTTCATTTTCATCGTTTCAGTTTTCCTTTCAGGGAAGATTTTGCTTGCGGAGTTTTGGTTGAAGACGATCTTTCTTTCCGGGCTCGCCTGGCTCTGGCAGCCCCTCTTGCTTCCGCAGTATCGCCCGCGAAAGTAATTGGAGAGTTAAAAGGAGGAATCAGCGGAGTCGTGTCGCGCTGCTCCCAGCGCCGAAACGCCTCGGCAAGCACGGCCTCGCGATTCTGTTCCATCTGTGCGATGACGGAACACGGCGCGGCGGTTGCCTCATGCCGCGATCCCCAGATCAGCAGATCAAGCAGAACGGGAGCCAGCGCAATTCCCTTTGCAGTCAGGCGGTAGTGGGCGCTGCGCCCGTCGTGTGCCGCCGGCTCGGTGGTCAGAATTCCCGCCGCCTCAAGCTTCCGCAACCGGTCGGCCAGAATATTGCTGGCAATCCCCTCGCCCGCGTGCTGAAACTCGCGAAACGTCCGGTATCCCCGCACCATCATGTCGCGAACAATAAGCAGCGACCACCGATCGCCCAGCACCTCCAGCGAGACGCTCACCGGGCAACCCGAGCGGTGTTCCGGGATGGATTCTTTAGCCACGAAAAAACCTTACATATTTTGACTTGCATTTTGCAATCTAAATGTTTTAAGAATATCCATGCCGCCGCTCCGGCTTGCCGGCACCTTTTTCTCCGCCTCAGTGACGGTAATTCGAGTCCGCATCCCCAAAACCGCCCAGGAGGCCGATATGTGCGCCCTTAACAACTTCCCCCGCATTTCACCATTCCTTTGGTTCGACTCCAACGCCGAAGAAGCTGTCGAGTTCTATCTGAGCGTCTTCAAAAACTCGCGCCGCCTGGGCGAGTTGCGCAACACTGGCGACGCACCCGGCCCCAAGGGCTCAATTCTCACCATCTCGTTCGAACTCGAAGGACAAAAGTTCACGGCCCTCAACGGCGGCCCCGCCCGCGCTTTCACCGATGCCATCTCATTTGTAGTCCGCTGCGACTCGCAACAGGAAGTAGATGACTACTGGGCTAAACTGACCGCCGGCGGCTCTGAAATCGCATGCGGCTGGCTCAAAGACAAGTTTGGACTGAACTGGCAAATCGTCCCGGCTCGTCTCCCGGAGTTGATCCAGAATCCCAAGGCAATGCGCGCAATGATGCAGATGAAGAAGATCGATCTCGCCGAGCTTGAACGCGCCGCACAAGCGTGACCGCCCCTCTCAACGAATGGGCGGGTGGCCCAGGTCCCAAGGAAGTGAATCGCGCTACTGAAGGTGGGTGCCCCGGGTCCCTCGCATTTGGGGACCCGGGAGACCGCGAACCCCAACCGGACCATTCCCGAATTTCTGACGTTCCGGTTGTATCACCGGCTAACCGGAAGGAATCCTCAACTGTCGATAACAGCCAATGCACTCATCCAGCGCGCGAGATGGAACCGCGTCCAGATCGGTTCCGATATACGCCTCAGGGTCCTGAAGCGAGGTAGTTCCTTGTTGGTCGCTAACCCGGAAGTTACAGTCATTTCCGTCGGGCCCTCGTATCCAATTGAGTCAGTTAGCCGGGTGCTCTCTGGGCGGCTTGTTGGGGTGAAGGGACAGGCCTTCGTCCGTGGGGTGGAAAGCCCGCCCTGAGCGAAGTCGAAAGGTCTCATTTCTGCGACTTGGGAACCACGAACTCCTGCCGCATCCACACCGGACCCAGCGATCTGGCGGGCCGGGGAGAATCGCAACCCGCATACCCGCCTTTTTCTTTTTAAAAGGTGAGCAATATTGAACAGAGAACAGCTCAAGAAACTGATAAAAAGCATGAACTGCTAGCCGTTTTTCCCAATATCCGCCAGGAGATTTGCAACAAGTTTGGAGGTCATCATGCCCTTAACGGTGGTCCTCGCCGTCGGCTTGGATTCGTCATTTCTGGAAAGTCAAACATCGGTTTGGCAATCTTCTGAATGCGTCGTTACGTTTGCAGGCTCGCTCGAGGAAGCGATCGGCCGATTTAGGGACGGTGACTTCGATCTCGTCCTCTTGGGCCATTCCATCCCGGCCGATAGCAGAGAGAAACTGACACGCTTGATTCGAGCAACCGGCTCACGGATACCAGTCGTTGAAGTCGTGGACTCTTCGGCGGCCTGCGAGAAATTCGCGGAAGTAACAAGCAAGATTCAGCCCGTCAAGCTCATGGAAGGTGTTGGAGCGATACTAGCCAATCGGGCAAGAACGCCAGCGGCTATTCCAACCATCACCCGATTCGCAAAATGACAGGGCGCTGCACCATCCTCTAAGTGCCGTTGTCACCTCATCGATCCCATTGCTTGCCACGATCTACCTCACAGGTCGGAGGAAGACCGATGCAAACCTTACAGCTGATCCATTGTCAGCCGAAGAAGAAACTCCCGGCCAATCGAAACGAGATTGATCTCTTGCAGGAAAGATCTCGAAGCAACAAACCGCGGAGTGTTGATGAATTACCTAAGCTCATCACCTCAGGAATAGCCTGGGACGACCCTCGCTGGCTTGGTGGAACAGGAGAATTCTTCAAAGATCTCTCCCTCAAAACAAGGCGCGACTTTGAGTTGATTGCAACGCACTTTCATTGCCCTGCCTCGACCGTCCTGATCAGGGAGGAGCAGGTATCCTCCTGCGTCATGCTCGTCATTGCGGGGAAGGTGAAGCTTTCCATGAATTCGTTTGATGGAAGGCGGTTTCTATTGGGGGTCGCAGATGCCGGCGATATGGTCGGACTCGCCTCTACTGTTTCCGGAGACCCTTCGGGAATCATGGCGGAAACCATGTATCCCTGCACTACACGCAAGCCTGCGAGAGTCTGAGAATCATCGGCCTCACATCGTCAATCAAGGCGAGGCTTGCCTGTTTAATTCTGAATTGGTGTAAAGGCGCCCGGCAGACAAAAAATGGCGCCGAGATCAGGTGCACACTCACGCACGAAGAGATCGGCGAGTGCATCGGCACATCACGTGAATCGGTCACGCGGACCCTGACTTTCTTTAGGGACCATCATCTCGTTAGATTGCGCAGGTCAATTCTAATGGTCCCGAGCCGCAGCGCATTAGCATTTTACGCACGCGTAGAATCCATGCCGGACCCAACCGATCCGGCTGCGTGAAAATATAGGCATTCATCAACTCGACAAGAACCACGGGATTGATCCGCCATAAGCAACATGGCCTGAGAACGTGAGCCTGCTTGCGCGTTGGCACACTTTCAATCCGGAACCGCGTAACTTGTTACAGGGCGGTCGACGTTGACTTGATCAACGCTAGCGAGCGTATCCAGAGGATGCCAGACGAATGCGCTCTTTGAGCCGGCTGGGAGGTATTTCGCGCTCGGTTCTATCGTCTCCGATTCGCCCCAAGCCCAAAACCGGGTTAAGGACGAGTTACCCGCCATTCGCCCGGATATCCGAATCGCTGATGCGCTCGAGTGATTCCTCAAATTCTCTCTTGCGCACCATCTTTCACCGGGGCTAAGATCATCACTGTTTACCTTCCCCGGTAGATCCCCAGGGCCATTCTGCTTAAGCGCAACAAAACAAATCAACACTGGAGGTACGAATGCGTCACGCGATACGAACGCTGTGTCATGGAAATTTGCATGACCACTGCAGGCAATTAGTAATTGGAGTTGGACTCCTGATATGTGCCGTCCCCACCCTGAATGCCGCGACTCTCTGCGTCGATGAGGACGGAAAACCAGGCTGCATGGCCACTATCTCAGCGGCCGTCGCAGCGGCCTCGCCGGGCGACACCATTTGGGTTGAGCCTGGCACCTACCACGAGCAAGTAGTCATTACCAAGTCACTGTCGCTCGTGGCCTCGAACCACGGGATGCCGGTGATCGATGCGACTGGGTTGAACAACGGAATCTTCGTGAACGGACTGGCTGCTGCTCCCAACGCCGGAGTGGCAGACGTAGTCATCTCCGGGTTCAACGTCAAGAACGCGAAATATGAGGGCATTCTGGTGGCAAATGCCACAGGTGGCACTCTCATCGGCAACAAGGTTCATGACAACAACAGATCGCTGGATATTGCCGGTGGCACCTGTGCCGGAATTCCCGCATTCGAGACCAACGAAGGCGACGACTGCGGCGAAGGCATTCACCTGATGGGGACCGATCACGTGTCGGTAGTGCGCAATGATGTTGGCTATAACTCCGGCGGAATCCTCATCAGCGACGAAACCGGCCCGAGCCACGCAAACCTGATCACCGGAAACAATGTCCACGACAATCCTTTTGATTGCGGAATCACGTTAGCATCGCACGGGCCGGCCACCTCAATCCTGCCCTTGCAGCTCTTGCCCTTTGGCATTACGAACAACACCATTGCCGATAACCAATCCGTACACAACGGCTATCAGGTTCCGGGTGCGGGAGCGGGAGTGGGGATTTTCGCGCCTTTTCCAGGGACAACAAACGCGGGCAATGTGGTGATCCATAACGAACTGCGCAACAACGGGTTGCCGGGTGTGACCATGCACAATCACGCCTGGTCGGCCTTCGCACCCCCCGTCAATCTGAATGACAATGTGATCGTTGGCAACCATATCTCCGGCAATGCGGCAGACACCGCAGACGCAGCCACTCCCGGTCCAACGGGCATCAACCTCTACAGTGTTGGCCCAGTCTGGGGAACGGTGATCTCTCAAAACGTTATCGATGATGAGGCGGTCGACGTGGCTTTCAAGGCTCCAGCCGGACACGTTGAAGTGCACCTCAACGACTTTCTCGACATGGGAGTCGGAGTGGACAACCTCGGTGCTGGAACTGTCAACGCCACAGAGAACTGGTGGAAGTGCCCCCACGGCCCGGGGGCTGGCGGATGTACGACCGTCGGCGGAACAGGCGTGACATTTGCGCCCTGGCTCACTTCTCCATTTGAACCCAACCACTAGCGCAGCAGGCGGGCACCGGCCGTATCAAGCTCGGCTATCTGCGGTAGGTGCCCGCCTCCGCTCTACCCTTGACATTCATCTCTCGCGCTACGCCTGCCAGGCGTCTGTACGAGTCCAAACGCGTAGCGTGGTCCCAGGTATCGGTCACCGCAATAATCTCATCGGCTCCGGTAGCGGCCTGCAGGCGCAGCAACCCGGCCTCGATCGTAGCCTCAGATCCCACGATGGCCGCGTGCAGCCTGCTCTCCACAGCGGTACGCTCCCAGTCAGTCCAGACCCCGTCCATCGACTCCACGGGCGGAAGCAACTCTACCGGCTGATTGCGAATCAGCCGTAGGAAGCGCTGCTGTGGCGTGGTGAAAAGCCGTTGCGCCGCAGCATCCGTCTCCGCAGCAATCACCTGCACTCCAACCATCAGCCATGGTTGCTGCAGCATCTCGCTCGGCCGGAACCGCGTGCGATACAGTCTTGCCGCCGGCTCCAGCAATTCCGGCGCAAAGTGCGCTGCAAAAGCAAACGGCAGTCCCAACATCGCCGCCAGTTGCGCGCTAAAGTCGCTGGAGCCCAGCAGCGTAATCGGTACTCGGCTCCCCTGTCCGGGAATCGCTTTCACTGCCTGACCGGGCTGCTCCGGCCCAAGATAGGTTCTCAGTTCCTCCAGCAACTCTGGAAAATCGTCGCCGCTCTGCCCTGATTCGCGCCGCAGAGCACGCATGGTATTGAAGTCGCCGCCCGGCGCTCGCCCCAGGCCCAGATCGATCCGCCCTGGATAGAGCGCCTCCAGCGTTCCAAATTGTTCAGCAATAACCAGCGGCGCGTGATTGGGCAGCATCACCCCACCGCTCCCCACACGGATCCGGTGCGTTGCGCCGGCCACATGCCCGATCAGCACCGGCGTCGCCGAACAGGCGAGGCCCGCGATCGAATGATGCTCAGCAAGCCAGAATCGCCGGTATCCCCACTCCTCTACATGTTGTGCGAGATCCACCGAGCGCGCGATGGCGCTTCCCGCCAACTCATCCGTCCGCATCCCACCAGATCCAGTACCGAAACAGGTAAACCCATACTCCATTGGATGAAGTCGAAGTTCAATCGATCCAAGCCTGGGGCCGCTGGCAAAAACAGCGCGTGATTGAATTGGATGAGATAGATTCTTACCGTTTCATT
>PKXI01000153.1 GCA_003133425.1 Acidobacteriaceae bacterium | reverse complement strand
AGCCGACGATGTCATACACGGCTAATAGCCAAATTGCAGGTTCCGGTTGGATGGTGGACCACCCGGAAGTAGCTGTGAACTCGCTCACGTTGGGTCCGGTTGGCCGGTCACCCGCCCGCCGTGCGATTTGGCACTTCAAACCTCTACGCAGATCGGGCACTAATTTCGTCCACTTCTTTATTGTGCATTGACTTCGACAACCCAGACCCTTACGCCATCGTCGGAGCCAACCTGCTAGTCTGGCAGCGATGAAAAACCCTGCAATTCACACCAAAGGACTCACGCGACGCTTCGGTGCGCTTGTTGCGGTGGAGGATGTCACACTCAGCGTGGCTCCAGGGCAGTTCTTTGGTTTTCTGGGGCCAAACGGTGCGGGGAAATCTACCACGATCAAGATGCTAACCGGGTTATTGGAGCCAAGCGCAGGGACCATTGACATTCTCGGCCAGCGGTTTGGCGCGGAGTCGCTGGAGTTGAAACGCCAGATCGGCGTAGTGCCCGAAGGGATGGCCCTGTTGGGGCGGCTGACCGCACGTGAGTATCTATGCTTTGTAGGTCGCATGTACGGTCTGGATGCTCCGACGACGAATCGACGTACCGAAGAACTGCTGGAATTTATGCAACTGGCAAACGAACACCGGAAACTGGTGACTGACTTCTCGCATGGAATGCAGAAGAAGCTGGCGATGGCAGCGGCAGTCATTCATGGGCCAAAGGTGCTCTTTCTCGATGAGCCCTTCGAGGGCGTCGATGCGATCGCTGCGGGAATGCTTAAGACCATGCTGACGGGGATGATTAATCGCGGGGCAACCGTATTTCTTACCACTCATGTGCTGGAAATTGTGGATCGGCTTTGCAGTCACGTGGCCATCATCTCGAAAGGGAGAATAGTGGCCACTGGATCTCTAGAGGAACTGCGGGCAGGTGTGGCCAGCACGATACCCGGTTCCGAACAACGACAGCGGCTGACGATGGAGGAGATTTTTCTGGCGATCTTAGGAGAGGGCAGCCCGCAGGACCCAAAGCAGGAACTTTCATGGTTAGCGTGATCGGAGTTGGCGTGAAGGCGGCCAGCGGAGGAATTCTCGGCCGGGAAGCGTCGGCGCAGTACGCGGCCATGACTCGATTGCGTTGGCGTATGTTCATCAATGGTCTTCGCTCCATTCATGGCGTACTTGATCTTGGCGCGACTGGCATTGCATGGATGTTCTATGCCATCTATGGGCTGGGTTTGGGAGTAGGCCTTTGTGCTGCCGCTTACTCGTTAGCATCACGCGCATCATGGCAGTATTTGCCAATCCTGTTTTGGGTGATGAGCTTTCTTTGGCTGATGTTTCCGATAGCTGTAGCCTCATTCCAAGAGCAGTCCGACCTGGGAATTCTGCTACGCTTCCCGGTTCGTTTCGGGTCGTACTTTCTGCTGTATTTGATCTCTTGCCTGATGGAAGCTTCCACCTTTGTGGGTGTGCTCTGTTGTTTGGGCGTCTGGCTGGGAATCGTCATCGCGCGACCGGATTTATATTTGTGGGCAGCGCTGGGTCTGTCCGTGTTCGCGGTCTTCAACATTCTGTTGGTGCGCGCTGTCTTTGCTTGGATTGATCGCTGGCTGGCGCAGCGAAAGACCCGGGAGATTCTGGGCGCAGTATTCATGGTGCTTATCGTTAGCCTGCTGGTGGTCAATTCAGTGTGGAATCAGAAGCGCTATGAGGACTCGAAGAGCCACAAAGAAGAGGCTGCGCCCTTACGCGAGGCAATGGCCAAATATGCTCCGTTGCTGAAGACTGCGAACAAGGTGCAGCAATGGCTGCCGCCTGGGCTGAGTACTCGCACTTTGCAGCAGGTCATGGAACAAAAACCTGTGGCGGGGTTTGCGTCACTGACTATGCTCGGGCTTTGGGTGGCTCTTGCGGGAAGTGCGTTGGCAGGCCGTCTCAAGGCCCAGTATCGGGGACAAAACTTGAGTTGGGCTTCGAGCAGAGACAAAGCTATCGAACGCGGGGGCGGGTGGACATTGGGCGGCTCTCGTCCCTTTTCCGCAATTGTGGAGAAGGAGTTGCGGAGTCTGATGCGTTCGGTGCCATTACTCTGGGCCATGAGCGTACCTGTGCTGTTTGTGTTTGTGTTTGTCATTGCAGGCGTGTTTCATCACAGTCCCACTAGTGACATGAATTCGTTTCCGTATGCGTTTCCTTTGTGCGTGGCTTACGCACTCCTTGGATTTACGGGATTGTTTTACAACAATCTGGGTGCTGAAGGAACTGGGATTCAGTTGTTGTTCCTTTCTCCTACACCGATCAGGACAGTTTTCCTGGCCAAGAATCTGCTCCACTCCGTCTTGTTCGTCCTCGCAGGGTTCGCTGCGGGCGTCCTGACATGTCTTCGGTTGGGAGTTCCGCCGTTTGTGGTGTTGGCGGATACCGGTGCCTGGGTTGTCTTTGCGCTGCCGTGCAATTTGGCCGCGGGAATCATCTTTTCACTCACAATGCCGTACCGCATCAATCCCGGCCGAATCACGCGGCCAGCGGGAGCGCTGGCGAATACGTTGCCAGCCGGGTTAATTCAGTTGGGAGTGCTCGGAGTCGGGTTGTTGGTGTTTTGGCTCTGCTGGTCTTTGAAGAGCCGGTGGCTGCCCGTGCCCATATTCTTGGCGTTGGCCGTGGGCGCATTCTTTGTCTGGATGCGTGTATTGCACTACTCAGATGACAACGCTAACCAACGCAGGGATTCACTGATAGCAACGCTGATGACGCCGGAGTAGATGTTCCGTCCCGACTGCACCGCGCTCTCTCTCTCACCAAGGCCCTTGAACTCATGGCCGCGACGCGGCGCACTCTGGGGTCGCGCGGTGAAGAAGTATCAATTGTTCCGAGGCTTGGAAGATATCGCTCTGGGCTCAGCTGGGTGAAGGTGATCACACAGACAAGCAGCAGGATTTCCTGAGTTCCGGGTGTATCGTCGCCAACTCGGAAGTGCCAACTTGGAAGTTACTTTTTCTTCAACATTGCTATGACCAGGGGCTGAGAAGGCTGAAATCAAAATGCGCGGCCATTCTTGGGCCTCTGCGGGCTGGTCTTGGTCGCCTTGTGACTGCAGGATTCAATTCTTTGTTTTCCTGTGGCATTCCCACAGAACTTGTGACATGCTTATGTGGCATCAACACAGGAGAGCCATGCCCGACTCAAAACTTGACCTGCTGCAAGGCACCCTCGACATCATGGTTCTGCAAACTCTGGCCACCATGGGCGCTCTGCACGGCTACGGCATCGCGCGCCGCATCGAGCAGGTCAGCGGCGACGAGATTCTCCTGAACCAGGGCACCATTTATGCCTCGCTCGTGCGCTTGCAACAACGCGGATGGATCAACGCCGAGTGGGGCACATCCGATAACAACCGCAAGGCGAAGTACTACTCCATAACCAAAGGCGGCCGCAAAGAGCTGGAGAAGAATGCCGCGCATTGGCGCCGCCTGTCCAGAATTGTGGACCGCGTGTTGACCATGCCGGCGGAGGGAGAACTCTGATGGGTATGCTGCGTGAAGCTCTAAATCGCGTGCGTTCTTTCTTTCACAAGCAGCAGCGGGATGCCGAGTTGGATGCCGAACTGGCTGTACATCTTGAGCTGGCAGTTGAAGAAAACATGCGGAGCGGCCTGTCTCCGGAAGAGGCGCGGCGCCAGGCACTGATCTGCTTCGGCGGCGTGGAGCAGGCAAAGGAGCAACAGCGCGAAGCACGCGGACTCATCAAGCTCGACATTCTTTTGCAGGATCTGAAGTACACGTTCCGCACACTGAGCCGCGACCGCGGATTCACCATGGTCGCCATCCTCATTCTGGGTCTCGGCATCGGCGCCAACATTGCGGTCTTCAGCGTCGTGAACACGCTGCTGCTGCGGCCACTGCCTTTCCCCAACGCGCAGCAACTGGTTTGGATCGCCCCGCCACCCACCAAATGCGGCTTGTCCTGTGCCACGTATTCGACTGACGCCTACGATGAATTTCGCGCCTACAGCCGTTCCTATCAGGATGTGACCGGCTACTTCGCCTTCTCAAGTCCCGGCAATCTCAGCCTCAATCTCGGAGGCGCCCCCATTCCGGCAACCAGCATCGATGTGATCGCGAATTTCTTCAACGTACTCGGCGTTCAGCCGGCCATGGGACGCCTGTTCACCGCGGACAACGCGCGCAACGGAGCCGCGCCCGTGGTGCTGCTGACCAACGCATGGTGGAGGCGGCAGTTCGCGGCGGATCCGGCGATCATAGGCAAGACTTTCGACATGAACGGCCAGCAGACGACCGTCATCGGCGTCCTGCCGAGTGGTTTCGATTTTGGTGCCGTGTTTTCGCCGGGCGCCAAAGTTGACGCCATCACGCCGCTGAATCTTTATGGCCCTCCCCGCGATTGGGGAAACATCATCACGTTCATCGGACGGCTCAAGCCCGGTGTAACACTTGCGCAGGCGCGTGAAGATGCGGCGGCCGCCGCGCCGCACATGTGCTGGAATAACAAGGTCGCGCAGACGTGCGGCAATTACAAGGCCGCCGTTGTCCCCGTTCCTTTGAAGGATTACGTGAGCGGGCGCCTGCGCAGTTCGCTGATTGTGCTGTGGTGTGCGGTGGGCGTGATTCTGCTGATCGCGTGCGTCAATCTCTCCAATCTGCTGCTGGCCCGGGCTGCCGCGCGTTCAAAAGAGTTCGCCATGCGTAGCGCGCTCGGAGCGAGCCGCGGCCGCATTGTTCGCCAGTTGCTGACTGAAAGCCTGGCTCATCTTCTACACCATAGTTTCGGAAGTGATTGATTATCAGCATGTTGCAGTTTTTAAAATGGCGTAGTGACACGTTTTCTCTCCATCTGCG
>PKXI01000280.1:11045-16077 GCA_003133425.1 Acidobacteriaceae bacterium | reverse complement strand
TCACTCGAATGCCCGCTGCCTCGAGGTCCTGGACTTCGTCTCGAATCGCAAGGGCAATTTGCTGGCAGGTCTGTGACCGGGGTTGATCGTCTCGCACAAACGACCATTGCAGAATCGTAACCGNNGGCTTCACACAGCGCGATCCATAGCTCTGAACCCAACCATTTTCGCTAAAAGCGAAGCCCTCCAGCTGCTCGCCAAAATACTCGACCATATCGTTGCGCTCAAATTCTCCATGTACCAAGACATCGAGGCCAACTTCTTCCTGGAAACGAATGCAGCGCGCCGTCTCTTCTTCGAGAAATTTGATGTAAGCCTGCGAGTCGATCTTTCCATTGCGAAAGGCCGCCCGCATCTTCCGGACTTCAGATGTCTGCGGAAAGGAACCAATCGTTGTTGTAGGCAATGTGGGAAGGGACAGTGCTTCCGCCTGCCGCAGACGGCGTGCAGGGTACGGATTCTTCCGGCTATTCATTGATATGTCGACGGACCTCATGCGGCGCCCCACCTCTTCGTTGTGAACACGGGAAGAGGTTCTGCGCGATTCCAACACTCTCGTATTTTCAGCGAGCGCTTCCCGGATCACTTGCCTTCCATCTGCGGCCCTTGCAAGAAGGGTAACCTCTTCAAGCTTTTGCTTGGCAAACGCCAACCAACTGCGCACGTCATCGTTGAGTCGTGCTTCCGCATCAACATCGAAAGGAGAATGCAGGAGCGAACATGACGGCGCGACTTCTACACGTTCCTTTCCGAAAACCCGAATCGCAGCTTCTAAAGTACCAACTGCCTTATCGATATCGGTGCGCCACACATTGCGGCCATCTACCAGACCCAATGAGATCTTCGCGACAGGGATGTTTTTGGCCAGAAGCGCATCGAGCTGTTTCGGAGCACGAACCAGATCGAGATGAAGACCCGCGGTGCCAAGCTCCAGCGCCAAATCGCAATTTGATCCAAGATCGCCGAAATAGGTAGTAAGCATGAACTTTGGCAGAGAGTGATTGCCGATCAGGGCTGTGTATGCATCGCGATAGTAGTTCTGGGCCACGTGATCAAGATCAACGCAGAGGCAGGGTTCGTCGATTTGAACCCATTCCGCTCCGGCAGCAGACAGTAGCGCCAAAAGCTCTTCATACAGAGGGAGAATAGAGCTCAACACCTGCTTGCGCGTCACGCCAGGTTCCGTGGGTTTGCCGAGCAAAACAAACGAGACGGGGCCGAGCAGGACGGGGCGAGTCTCGATGCCCAGCGCTTTTGCCTCCAGATAATCTTCCAGAGCCTTCTTCGATCGCAGTTCATAGTGCATTCCCGCTTCAAACTCGGGAACAACAAAGTGATAGTTCGTGTCGAACCATTTCGTCATTTCAAGGGCTGAAGCCTGTTGCGCGCCACGCGCCATCGCGAAATATGTCGTCAGATTTGCGGGCCCTTGGGCGCAGTTGAAACGACGTGGAATGGCTCCAACTGTAGCTGCCATGTCAAGAACATGATCGTAGAGCGAAAAGTCGTTTGAAGGAGGGAAACCAATACCGGCATCCACCTGCAATTGCCAATGCTCCTTACGCAGACTCTGTGCCACTCCGAGAAGAGTTGCTTCATCTGTTTCGCCATTCCAGTACTTCTCCAGGGCAAATTTCAGTTCACGGTGCCTGCCCATACGTGGAAAACCGAGATTACCTGCATTCGCTAAAATCATTTGCTACTCCTTATGATAGGTCAGTTACCTAGTTGGCTGGTTTACGCCGAGCGTCAATTTCGATGCGTTTTCTGCTCTAGGGCCAGTGGAATGGTTGCTTCCAAAGCTTCACGCCTTCGCCAGCTTGCATGCAGATAATCGCGATTCATAATGGCGATCACTTCGAGAGAGATTCCCTTCGGACATACGCCTGTACATTCGCCGATATTGGTGCAGTTGCCGAAGAGTTCGGCATTCATCTGCCCGACCATGTGAAGCGCGCGCCCGTCTCGTTCCGACTTCCCTTGAGGTAAAATTCCGAGATGCGCGATCTTCGCTCCCGTAAAGAGTGCTGATGATCCGTTGGGACAGGCAGCAACGCAAGCTCCGCAGCCGATACAGTCAGCAGCGTCCATTGCCTGGTCCGCCACATCTTTGCCAACGAGAATGGCGTTACCATCGGGCGCCTGACCTGTTGAGACGGAGATNNCGCCATGGTTCGATGATCAGTTCCTCGCCCGATCTGAAATGCCGCATGGTCAGCTGACAAACTGTCGTAGCACGCTCTGGACCGTGTGCCACGCCATTGATCACAAATCCGCACGAGCCGCATATACCTTCACGGCAGTCGTGATCAAATGCCACAGGCTCTTCGCCGCGCACGATCAGCGTTTCGTTGAGCACATCGAGGCATTCAAGCATCGACATTTCGGAGCTGACATTCTCCAGGGGATAGCTTACGAATGCACCCTTTTCGTTGTGGGACCTCTGGCGCCAGATCTTCAGCATGAATCTCATTACTTGTAGCTCCTCTGACTGGGATGAAGATTATGGAATTCCAGCAGTTCCTTGGTGAGTTCGGGAGATTCACCTGTACCCCGGTAACCCCATGCCGCTACGTAGGAATAGTGCTCGTCGTCGCGCAGGGCTTCGCCCTCTGCAGTCTGTGATTCTTCGCGGAAATGTCCGCCGCACGATTCGCTTCGCTCGCGGGCGTCGATACACATCAACTCGGCCAACTCGAAGAAGTCGGCCACGCGGCCTGCTTTTTCCAGGTTTTGATTCAGGTCGTCGCCGCTGCCGGGAACAGTGACGTTCTGCCAGAACTCCTCGCGCAGCGCACGGATTTCACCAACGGCAGTATCGAGGCCCCGAGCCGTTCGTGTCATGCCGCAAGACTCCCATACAATTTTGCCCAACGCGCGATGGAACGAATCGACGGTCCGCTCGCCTCGGATGGAGAGCAGTTTATTGATCGATTCCCGGACAGTGTTGACGGTGTTCTGTATCTCCTGCCGCGATTCATCGACTGTTGCGAATCGATTTGCCGCGAGATAATTCCCCACGGTGTAGGGAATGATGAAGTAACCATCGGCGAGTCCCTGCATCAATGCGCTCGCGCCGAGGCGGTTCGCGCCGTGATCGGAGAAGTTCGCTTCGCCCAGCACGAACAAGCCCGGGATGGTGCTCTGCAATTGGTAGTCTACCCACAGGCCACCCATGGTGTAGTGGATAGCCGGGTAGATACGCATAGGGCCCTTGTAAGGATCCTCGTCCGTGATGCGTTGGTACATGTCGAACAGATTTCCGTAGCGGTCGCGGATGATGTTTTCTCCAAAACGGGAGATGGCATCTGAAAAATCGAGGTAAACGCCCAGCCCGCTCTTTCCCACTCCTCGACCTTCATCACAGACCTGTTTGGCATTGCGCGAGGCGACATCGCGCGGCACCAGATTCCCGAAGCTTGGGTAGCGTCTTTCGAGGTAGTAATCGCGCTCGTCTTCCGGGATTTGATTGGGAGACCGCCGGTCGTCTTTCATTTTGGGGACCCAAATACGTCCATCGTTGCGAAGCGATTCACTCATCAGCGTGAGTTTCGACTGATAGTCGCCGGAAACAGGTATGCAGGTCGGATGGATCTGCGTGAAACAAGGATTGGCAAAGAGTGCTCCTCGCTTGTAGGCGCGCCAGATTGCTGTGGCGTTTGAACCCTTAGCGTTGGTGGACAAATAGTAGACATTCCCATATCCTCCACTCGCGAGAATGACTGCGTCGGCGATGTGCACGCTAAGCTCACCATCTACCAGATTGCGCGCGACAATCCCTCGTGCTTGGCCGTCAATCACAATGAGATCCAGCATTTCCGTGCGCGGAATCATAGTCACGGTACCCGCGTGCACTTGACGTTCGAGAGCCTGATAGGCGCCGAGAAGAAGCTGCTGCCCCGTCTGTCCGCGAGCGTAGAACGTGCGAGACACCTGGGCGCCGCCAAACGATCGATTGGCGAGCGAGCCGCCATACTCCCGAGCAAAAGGAACTCCCTGTGCCACGCACTGGTCGATGATGTTCACACTGATCTGCGCCAGTCGGTAGACGTTGGCCTCGCGTGCGCGGAAATCACCACCCTTTAGCGTGTCGTAGAAAAGACGGTAAACGCTGTCGCCGTCGTTAGGGTAATTCTTGGCCGCATTGATGCCGCCTTGAGCGGCGATAGAATGCGCGCGGCGCGGGGAGTCCTGAAAACAAAAGCATTTTACGTTATAGCCAAGTTCACCAAGCGACGCAGACGCAGATGCCCCCGCGAGGCCTGAACCTACAACAATCAGTGAGTGCCTGCGCTTGTTCGCGGGACTAACCAGCTTCATATCGAAACGAGCCTTGTCCCATGCCTGTTCAATCGGGCCGGAAGGAAAATTTGGATTGAGCATCATTTTAGGTACCCCAGCAGAATGCTGATCGGGATAGATATATATCCACCAACGATGAGAATGGAAATGCCCAATGCCACCCGTTTGAACGCCCGCTCCTTACGAAGCGAATGGGCAAGTCCGATCGATTGCAGCATGCTCCATAGGCCATGCCGCAGATGGAGGCCCAGAAGGCAGATTGCGAAGACATACCACGCCGAGACCCACCAGACCCGAAAGCCAGTCATCAGATTGTGATAAACATCGCCCGCAATGAATGTCGCTTCGGGATGGATGTAGCCGGCCGTGAACTGGAGCAGGTGGAAGATGATAAAAGCTAGAACGATGGGGCCGCTCCAGTACATGGTGCGCGCGGCGTAGGAGGAATTGATCGCATCCCTGCGCGAATAGCCGATCGGCCGGGCCTTCTTATTACGCAAGGCCAGTTGTACGGTTGCGATAACGTGCAGGACAAGCGCGACGATCAGGATACTCCGGACCAGCCAGAGCAAAGTGCCGTCGAAGTGCAGGAATTGGGCGTACTCGTTGATTTGCGCTCTTCCTGCAAATACCAGGAGGTTCCCGAGAAGATGACCGATCACAAAAAGGAACATCATGACCCCAGTCAGAGCCATGACGACCTTTTTGCCGTTCGTAGACTGCCAGAAAC
>PKXI01000280.1:0-11012 GCA_003133425.1 Acidobacteriaceae bacterium | reverse complement strand
AGGGTGAGTAGCTCTCTGTTTGCCTCGAAGATCTCCTGCGCATTGTTGAAACCGGATGTTTGCGGCGCGGACTTCAAGGCCTCGGTCGCTTCGTGAATAACCGGGTCGGCGAGTGCCTCACCGGCCATTTCCCAAAGTGTGATGAATCGATCGACGGCAGTCGGAAAGCTGACCTTGAAGACGCCCCAATTGCTCGTGGTGCGTGGCGGCTTGAAATCATAATTGAATGGTCCGTTATAACCGTGAGAGCGAAGCAACATCAAGACATTCAGCCAGTCGAGTGGATTAACAAGGCCCACCGGCAGATCCACATCGTGCTTCAGGCGGTACCCGTCGTTCACATCGAAGTGCCAGAGTTTGCCAGCGACAAGCGCGCGTGCCAGTGAGGCACGCGGCGCCCCACCCCACATCAGTTCATGCAGGTATTCCGGATTGACGCCAACCATCTCCGGATGAGTCAAAAGCCCCGATTGGATGAATCCAAGCATGGCGTCTGTCGTCGGAAGGATGATCTCAGCCTGCGGCTCGAAGGGCTTAGCCTCTAGACAATGCTTCAACGTGGGCTCGTTGGTTTTATTCGCAATCAGTATGTCCTCATCACACGCAGAATTGAGCACCTCGGCAAACCACTTGAGGCTCTGAGGCTCATCGATCACGCCCTGCATAAGATAGCCCAAGGTACCCGGCCAATAAACTGCGAATTGGGCGCCGAGTTCGTGGCCTATGCGGACTACATTCTTCATGCGTTCCGCAGCATAAGAGCGCACTTCGGGAGATTCAGCCGCCGGGCCCGCACTCCAAACAGCATGGAAGAATGTTTCACAGGTCACCATCGAGCAACGTAGTCCATTCTCGACGAGGGAGTTCTTCAGGCCGGCGAGGATCTCTGCCTGGCGGTCAGTCATCAGATCTTCTGTCCGAATAATGTCTGTGTCGTGAGTTGTCCAATACCCGATACCAATTTCGGCAAAATGACGCATCACCTCGCCAGGAGATACGGGCTCACGAGTTGGAGCATGAAAGAGAGCTTGTCCCTGGTAAGATGCGGCCCATTGAGGTCCGGTGATGTAGTACTTCCTTCGAGTTTCGGGCGGGTAGCTCCCGCCGCACGCTTCTAACAATCGCTGGACAAGGGATTGCTGACAATGTTTTTGTCCTTCTATTGCGCTGGTCATAAGCTCCTATCTCCCAAACGATGGTCAAGGAATACCTCAGGAAAAATTACTTCAATGAGCCCGATGGTCTGCAGACAAGGAAAAGCGATGATTTAAAACGTCGATTCGGTCCATATCTCCGGCTTCGTCAAGGCTCTTCTGTAACAACTGAAATTGCGTTACCGTGCCGTGGGCCGTGCGCTTTATCTCCCTCCGGTCGCGTCCAGCATCATCACGATGAGTAGAAGCGGCAAGTAAATTACACTGGCGCGCAAAAGGTCTCGCGCATACCCTCTCGATTCCGCCGTTGTGCGCGCCCTGGTGATACGCGAAAAACGAATGGTGTAGACGAGGTAGACCAGACCGAGAAGAATCGCCGCGGTGAAATAGGTCTTCCCAGTGAGGTGCAAATAGAACGGAATGAAGCTTACCGGAATGATCAGGATGGCGAAAAACAGCGCTTCCAGCGCCGTCGACCGGCCATCTGGCTGCACCACCGGCAACATGCGGATGCCGGCCCGAGCATAGTCTTCCCTATAGAGCCAGGCAATGGCCATAAAATGCGGGAATTGCCAGACGAAGAGGATGGCAAACAAAGCTAGTGCCGGCCATTCAACGATGCCTCGCGCGGCCGTCCAACCCAGCAGGGGTGGCATCGCTCCGGGGAACGCCCCGATGAAGGTTGCCAGCGTCGTATAGCGCTTGAGCGGTGTGTAGACAGCGACATACGTAAATGCAGTGAAGAGCGTCAGCACAACCGTTACAGGATTCGTGAAATACGCCAAGATCATCGCGCCTGCGGCAATAGACCCCAGACCTAGAGAAAGCCCACAGAGTAGGCTAAAGCGCCCAGCGGCCAAGGGGCGTTGCGCCGTCCGTATCATCTTCGCGTCGCTCTTGCGCTCGATGACTTCGTTCATCGCGCTCGCACCCCCGGAGACAAAAGCTATCCCGAGGAGAGCCTGGAACAAGCCCCAGTGGATGCTGGGAATGCCAGATTTAATCGATCCCAGGTAAAAACCCGCCCAGGCTGTTACGACGACCAATGAGGTCACGCGGGCTTTGAAGAGTTCCTGAAGGTCCGTCACAAGGGCAGGCCGGGGCTTGATCAAGATGGGAAGAACAGTGGCCGACGGATCCGAAACCAGTATCCCAGCGCTCCGCGCCTCTCCGAAACCGCTCCCCGCAAGGCCGGCTGTGGCCTTCACCGCAGAAGTCATAGGGACACCGTCGCTAAAAATAGCTTGGGAGACGGTCTCAACCGGGATTTCCATTTTGATCCCGAAAGCTGCGTCATAGTACCCCTTGGCTTGCTCACGACACTGTTGAACGATTTTTCCGTAAGGGAACCCCTCTCGATTCGCTTCACGAACTACTTCCTGGGCAGATGGCGCATTAAGAACTCCTCAAGCGCGACGGCATTGTTGTGCTCGGTATCATGCGAACTGTAAATAAGAGTTACCGTCCCATGGCGTGCAGACTCAATGATCGGCTGCCACGCATCTGGATTGGTCTCAAGTTCGGTGAAATAGCGGTTACGGAATTCATTCCACTTCGCTGGATCATGGCTGAACCATTTCCGCAGTTCCCCACTGGGTGCCACATCTTTGAGCCAAGCCTTGATCTCCAATGAGATCTTCTTCACCCCTCTCGGCCACAATCGTTCGACAAGCAGCCGAGTTCCGTCTGAGTTATTGATTGGGTCGTACACACGTTTTATCTGGATCATCTGTGACCTTCTGGCTTTGGAGTTTACCGCCGCTGTGATCAGTCTTCGTTGGTTCTGCGCGCCTGAACGCAACGCCGCAGTCAAATCTCACGCTATCAATTTGCTCATTCCAAACCCGTCATTGAAATAGTTCATCCGTACTCGTGTCTAAACAAGCGTCATGTAGAGAAAAGGAAAAGGGCTTCGGTAGACTGTGTTTGCAGGGTTGGACGCGGGGCGACCGCAACGAGGCAGGAGAAGATGTAATGCACCGCCCCATTTTGAGATCTCTGTCGTGTACAACCTGAATTCGAGGGTGATGTGGCATGCCTGATGGCTTCTGACCCTCGATTCGATCACCCCGCCGGCGTTCAGTATTCCGGGAGAAAGTGGTCGTTCCGGTTCGTCGGTCGGTTTCATTGCGAGTGAATACCTTGGAGGTGTTCAATGATGGGTACCCAAGTAAAAGACCGGCTGACAACAAAGATCCTGGTAGACGGGGGTGATCCGGAGGAAACTCGGAGAATGAAATCGCTGTTGGGGTTTGTCGATGGACAAACGACGAATCCAAGCCTGATTGCTAAAAACCCGGAAGTTCAGCATCGAATAGTGTCTGGCCAAAAATTCAGCCTGGAGGAGCAGCAACGGGAATACGAGAGAATCGTTCAACAGATCTCTCCCCTGGTCGGAGACGGGGGAGTCTCGATTGAAGTGTTCGCGAATCTCAACACCACTTCTGAACAAATGTTAGCGCAAGGCCAGGAGATGTTCTCCTGGATTCCCAACGCTTACATCAAATATCCATGCACGCACGAAGGCCTCCGCGCAGCCCAGATGTCCGTGAGTCAGGGGATTCGAGTCAATATCACCCTCTGTTTTTCGCAGGAGCAGGCGGCCGGCGTTTATGCTGCAACGAAAACTACCAATGCACCGGCCTATGTCTCACCTTTCATTGGAAGGCTCGATGACCGTGGTGAAAACGGGATGGATTTAATCAAGAATATTCAGAGAATGTACCAAGCGGGCGATGCTCACGTGCATGTTCTAGCCGCAAGCATTCGCAGCGTTGATCAATTGCTGGCTTGTTTCGCCTTGGGCGTGGAACTCGTGACGGTTCCTACAAAGGTCCTTGAAGCGTGGGCTGCGAAGGGGTTTCCAATGCCGGATCATGACTTCGCCTACAAAGGAGTCGACGCGGCAGGCAACGCTCTGAGGCCTATTCCATATAGAAACATCAACTTGAATCAGCCGTTGGAAGCTTTCGACCTCGGACATGACCTTACAAAAAAAGGTATCGACAAATTTGTCGAGGATTTTGAAAGCACTATCCGTCAATCTGTAAGTGCGTGCTAGCAAGCGAGCTGAAAGGAGCCTTCGTTATGGAAGAGCCAATGTACCCTACCGCTTCGAAAGATATTGCGAAAAAGCGCGAGGAGCTTGCTCCTGAAATTTTAAAGACCTTCCGGGCCTTCAGTCATCAGGTCTTTGTCGATGGTGCACTGCCCTCCAAAACAAAGGAGCTCATTGCGGTTGCTGTAGCCCATGTGACGCAGTGCCCTTATTGCATTCGCAGCCATACCAGGAGCGCACAATTGAAAGGTGCCACCGGCATGGAGATCATGGAAGCCATTTGGGTTGCCGCCGAGATGCGGGCTGGTGGAGCAGTCGCACATTCTGCTTTAGCAATCGACACGATGAAGGATGTAGCCAAGACCGGATAATTTGGAGGACTTACGGCTCTCCATCCGATTGCGAACAGCTTCAAACACTCGCAGGTCCCTCGGGCCAATGGCAAGGGTATCTGTGAGACTTGTGCACTGATGAACTAGGCTACTCGACGGCAGATCCAATGATTGATCTTTCCAGATTCGAAGTATGGTTTGTCGTCGGCGCCCAGTCACTTTACGGTGAAGGGCCTCTTGGAACAGTGGCAGATCACGCGCGAGAGATGACAAACGCGCTTTCATCAGTTCCCGGCATGCCAGTCAAAATAGTGTGCCAACCAGTGATGGTGACAGCCGAGTCGATTTTGGAGATGTGTCTGGAAGCAAACCGCTCCAGGAGTTGCATCGGGATCATCACCTGGATGCACACGTTTTCTCCCGCTCAGATGTGGATTCCTGGCCTCCTTGCTTTGCGAAAACCATTGGCCCATCTGCATACTCAATTCAATTGCGATCTGCCATGGTCCACGATCGACATGGATTTCATGAACCTGAACCAATCGGCCCACGGTGATCGGGAGTTCGGATTCATTGGAAGTCGCTTGCGCATCAATCGCAAGGTGATTGCTGGATTTTGGCAGGATCAGGATGTACAGGACGAACTTGCCACATGGACTCGTGCCGCGTGTGCGTGGCACGACGCACAGACGCTCAAGATCGCTCGCTTTGGTGACAACATGAGGGACGTAGCAGTGACGGAAGGCGACAAGATAGCCGCGAAGATCCGTCTAGGCTATTCGGTTTGTGGGTATGGAGTGGGAGATCTTGTTGATCGCATCGAGAAAGTAGCCGACGATGAAGTGAATCATATCCTAGCCGAGTATGAAGCTGCCTACATTCTGTCGGAGCCACTCCGGTCGGAAGGCAAACAGCGTGAGTCGCTCCGCGATGCTGCACGAATCGAAATTGGCCTGCGGCACTTCCTTGATCAGGGCGGATTCCATGCGTTCACCGACAACTTTCAGATGCTCCATGGTCTGACTCAACTGCCCGGGGTAGCTGTGCAGAGACTCATGGCGGATGGATACGGCTTCGGCGCAGAAGGAGATTGGAAGACAGCCGCGTTGGTGCGGGTATTGAAGGTTATGAGCGCAGGGCTCGAGGGTGGTACGTCGTTCATGGAAGACTACACTTACCATTTCAAGAACGGTGGCCAGGTACTAGGCGCGCACATGTTGGAAGTCTGCCCCTCAATCGCCGATGCGCAGCCATCTCTCGAAATTCATCCGCTGTCTATCGGAGGAAAGAAGGATCCGGTTCGGCTGGTATTCACCGCGCGGACCGGCCCCGCGGTGGTTGCTTCAATTGTGGACATGGGCGATCGCTTTCGCATGGTGGCAGACAAAGTAAATGTGATTTCGCCCGAGCAGCCGCTCCCGAAGTTGCCGGTCGCGCGAGCCGTCTGGGTTCCAGAGCCAGACCTGAAAGTCGCTTCCACCTGCTGGATATTAGCCGGCGGCGCACATCACACCGCGTTCAGTTCGGGTCTCTCGGTCGAGCACCTGGAAGACTTCGCTGAGATAGCAGACATAGAGTTCCTTCTGATCGACGGAGAAACTACGGTACGAAATTTCAACAAGGAACTCAGGTGGAATGACACCTGTCGGCATCAGATGAAGCCGTCGTAATCCTTCGCCGAAACTGCGTAAGATTCGTCTGGGCAGACTAAGAGCAGGATCTCTAACAAAGACGTACGAAGCAACCCTCAGATCAAGAGCTCTATAGTGATATGCCAGGATTTGGGAACCCGGGTCACGAGGGAACTGCGGGGAAGATTATCTGCCTGAGGCAGCTTGGGAAAAGGATAGCGTTGGTAACAGGTCGCGCCCGGGCCATAGGGTTGAGTATTGCCAAGACTTTGGTTTGAGGGGGGCCAGCATATTCATTTGCAGCCACAATCCTGCAACGCTGAAAATTGCGCTTGGCGAGCGTCACGCACTCGGGCTTGAGGGCGGGACAAAATATGGAGCGGTGGGCGACTATTTCGCCCACCGGCTTCCCGCTTAACTTCTCTCGACGAGAAATAATCCCAAAAGAGACCAACCAGCCAGGGGGCCTTCAAGGGCCCTGCGGGTTACGGGCTCCGGCAGCACGAGTGAATTTTGCGCAGTTCTCATCTTTCAATCGGTGCACCAACGACACTGCCGTATTCGGTCCAACTCCCATCGTAGTTCTTTACGTTTGACAGGCCAAGCAGGTATTTGAGCACTACCCAGGTGTGGCTTGACCGCTCACCGATGCGGCAATAGGAGATGGTGTCTTTGCCGGGATCAATGCCTCCGTTTCCAATATAGATTTTGCGCAACTCGTCGGCAGACTTGAAGGTGCCGTCCGCGTTGGCCGCCATGCTCCACGGGATGCTTTTGGCACCGGGGATGTGGCCGCCGCGCTGAGCAGTTTCGGTCATGCCGGGAGGCGCAATGACTTTGCCGGAGAACTCGTCGGGGCTGCGCACGTCGACAAGGTTTTGTTGCTTCTCTGCTTGCACTTTCAATACTTCCGGCAGCAGGGCGCGCAGACTCAGATCGGGCTCGGAGGCGTGATACTGTGTGGGAGTGATTGGGGTCCGGTCTGCGACCAACTGCTTGTCAGATTCATTGAGCCACTTCACGCGGCCACCGTTCATGAGGCGGACGTCTTTGTGGCCGTACATTTTGAACAGCCAGAAAGCGTACGAGGCAAACCAGTTGTTGTTGTCGCCGTAGAGGATCACCGTGTCGCTGGGAGAGACGCCAGCCGCGCTAAGGAGTTTTTCAAATTCCTGTTTGCTGATGATGTCGCGGCGTACCTGGTCCTGCAGCTGGCTCTGCCAGTTGAAACCAACTGCGCCGGGGATGTGGCCTGCCTGGTAGGCCTTGGTGTCGACGTCGACTTCAACCAGTTTGATCCCGGGCTTGCCGAGATTCTGCTTTACCCAGTCGGTGTTGACCAGGATTTCGGGATGGGAATACTCAGTCATGGGCTTATCACCTTTGCGTCTTAGGGTTGGAGTTCGGGGATGTGCTTGATCATGTTAGAGGTGTACTTGAAGATGTTGTCGGGGAAGATCATGACGCCGAGACCGCGCTGGTCGCGGGCGGCAATTTTGAGAGCGCCTTCAAGAATGAGGCCGGAACTGGGGCCGGCCATGAGGCCTTCATTCTGGCAAAGCTCCAGAGCGCGGGTGTAGGCAAGATTGAAGTCGATCTCGAGGATTTCGTCGACAAGAGATGGGTCAAAGAGCTTGGAGACACTGAGTTGGGAGACATTGCGCAGACCCGGTACGTCGTGTCCTTCGGTGGGCTGAACGGCGACGATTTTGACCTTGGGATTCTTCTCGCGAAGAAACCGACCGATACCCGTGACAGTGCCGCAGGTGCCGAGTGAGGTGAACAGGTGCGTAACGCGTCCTCCAGTCTGCTTCCAGATCTCGGGGCCCGTGGTCTTCACGTGCGCCTCGACGTTCTTCTCGTTCTCATACTGGTTGGGCATGACGTACTTGTGGCTCTGCGCCTTGGCGTAGGTTTTGGCCAGATTGATGGAGCCGTCGCCCAGCCCAGGTGCAGGACACAGCTCGTCGGAGACAATTTCGAGGTCGGCACCAGCGATTTTGAGGAGCACCTTCTTTTCGAACGGAACTTTGTTGGGCACGATGGCCAGCAGGCGATGGCCCCGCGCGCGGGCCATGCCGGCAAGGCTGATGCCGGTGTTGCCGGAGGTAGGCTCGACGAGGCCGCGGCCTTCAGGGAGTTCGCCGCGGTCTTCAAGGTCCTGCAACAGGGCCCAGGCGGCGCGGTCCTTGACCGAGCCGAAGGGGTTCATCCATTCGAGCTTGGCGTAGAGAGGAAAATCGGGGTTGGGATTGAGCCGGTTGACGCGCACAAGCGGCGTCGGGTTGTCCTCTCCCGGCATCATTTCAAATACGTTTTCGTAAACTCGCGTTTGGTGATCCATCGTTGTAATGTTCCGGGCAGATCCTAGAAGCGAACCAGAAAGCCGCGTCCACCACCATGCTCGCCCATCCATTTGAGCCGGACAATGGTCGGTTTGTACCAGCAACAGAAACATACGTCATTCGCAAGGTCCACTTCTAGATCGTGGCTCCGATATCGAAATGAGCAACCGCACTGGATACCATGCTTGCTCATGTGCGCCGCTTAAATCCGACTGCGGGCCTGCGGAGCAAGCCCTTGCGTAACGGCCGCGATGAGAATGACACAGGATCTCGTCACAGAGATGCAAATTGGCGGGCAGCTCTTTACGCGCTGCCAAAGCTGGCGGCAAGCAGGGTCTTTTGTTCCAATGCATGTGCTTTGGAAGAACCAGTAGCTGGGCTCGCGGCTTCGGACCGTTTGATTGTGTGCACCTGGCGCCCACGTGCCAATTGCCGCAATCGAGGCATGACGAAGGAGAGGGCNNCCCATATTTGCCGGCTCCTCCTGCACCCAGACAATTTCGTGTGCATCCGAGTGGCGATCAAGCGCTGCCGCAAGTTCTTCTTCCGGCCACGGGTACAACTGCTCCAGAAGCACGATTCCGGTAACGCCATCCTGCCGCCGGGTGCGTTCCGCGCGTAATTCGTGTCCGATCTTGCCGGTACAGAGAAGCAGGCGCTTGGCATGCTGAATGTCGGTCTCTGGCAACACCTTCTGGAACTCCCGTGCTGCAAAATCTTTGAGCGGGGAGGCCGATTCCGGCCGACGGAGCATGCTCTTAGGGGTGAAGACGATTAGAGGTTTCCGCCAGGACTGCATCGCCTGGCGCCGCAGCAGATGGAAATACTGAGCCGCCGTGGAAGGCTGGCAAATCTGAATATTGTCGTGCGCTGCCAGTTGCAGGTAACGCTCGATTCGAGCGCTGGAGTGCTCCGGGCCTTGCCCCTCATACCCATGAGGCAGCAAAAGAACAAGGCCGCTCAGCAATCCCCATTTCTCTTCCCCAGCCGCAATAAATTGGTCGATGATTACCTGTGCTCCATTGGCGAAGTCGCCGAACTGAGCCTCCCATAGCACTAGCGCTTCAGGATAATCGCGGCTGAATCCATATTCGAATCCAAGTACCGCGGCTTCCGACAGAATCGAGTTGTAAACCTCGAAACGGGCTTGACCCAGTCCGAGATTGGCCAGAGGAATAAAACTTCTCTCTGTTTGAACATCCACCAGCGCGCTGTGACGCTGATTGAACGTACCGCGCTTGCTGTCCTGGCCACTGAGACGTACCGGCGTTCCCGCTAGAACCAGCGAACCCAGCGCGCAAGCTTCTGCCATGGCATAATCCATGGGCCGCTCGCCTCGTCCCATTTCCGCCCTTTGCTCCAGCAGTTTCTTCATTTTTGGATGAAGGTGAAAATCTGCTGGATACGAGGTCAGGAGCTCGCTGATCTTGCGTACGCGATCACAAGAAATGCCTGTTTCCGGAGCTTCCGCTGAGTTGCAGGTACCTCCGTGATAAGGAGCCCAGTAACCAGGGAGGTTGGCTAACACCGAGGTTTTCTTCATCCGTGCTGCCGCACTTTGTTCTTCCGTCATCCCGGCTTGAATCTCAGTTGCCCGCTCTGAAGGATCCACTCCGATTCGTTCAGCATAGATCTTGTACAGCGGGGGATGGTCCTTGATTCTTGCATAGCGGAGTGGTTGCGTAATGGTAGGGTCGTCGATCTCGCTGTGGCCGTAACGCCGGTATCCGATCAGATCTACAACCACGTCGCTATGNNCGCTTCGCAACGTCAGACGAGAATCGCGAGGAATTTGACTCTTCGGGGCCAGCCGTAAAGCCAATGAGATTGTTAACGATAACGTGAATACTGCCCCCAACCGAGAATCCTTTGACGAAAGCTAGATTGAGTGCCTCGGCACAAATGCCCTGGCCCGCAAATGCCGCATCGCCATGGACAAGCACGGGCAACACACATTCCTCCCCCTTCTCTCCAATGCGATTCTGCTTGGCACGAGTGCGACCCATGACCACCGGATCGACAGCTTCCAGATGGCTGGGATTCGACACTAGATGAATATCCACTTCCTTACCATTGCCGCTTTTCCACTGACCAGTTGCACCGATGTGATATTTGACGTCGCCGCTGCCAAGTACACTCCGCGGGTCGATATCCTCGAACTTGGCAAAAATTTCGGTAGGGCGTCTGCTGACAATATTCACCATGACATTCAGACGTCCGCGATGACTCATCGCCAGGACCGCCTGCAGCATGCCCTGATCAGCTCCTCGATGCAGCAACGCATCCAGAAAAGGGATGAGCGCTATGTTCCCCTCGAGTGAAAATCGTTTGGTGCCGGGATAGCGTGATTGGAGAACCTGTTCGAGAACTTCCGCTCGAATCAGAAGATCGAGGATGTGCTCGTGGTCTTGTTCGGGCGCATCCTGCTCGAATCGCTCCTGTATCCACTGACGCCTGGCAGAGTCAGCGATATGCATGAATTCAACTCCGAC
>PKXI01000470.1 GCA_003133425.1 Acidobacteriaceae bacterium | reverse complement strand
GCGTTGTTGACCAGGATATCGAGGCGGCCGAATTTTCCGTTGAAGTAGCTGTAGGCGGAGGAATGGCTGGCGGTCCTGGTGATGTCGAAGAGGAGGACGTCGGCTTTGATATCGGCGGCGCGGAGCTTGGCCAAGGCCTGTTCACCATGGACGAGCGAGCGGGAGCCGATGACGACTTTAATGTCGGCGCGGCCAAGTTCAAGTGCGGTCTGGTAGCCGAGGCCGCGGTTCCCGCCGGTAATGAAAGCGACTTTCTGAGGCATGGGGGGTACTTTCTCCTGTTTGCGTTTGATTCATGGGACGGGGGAAAGGGTGCACGTGTTGAAAGACGGGGACCAGGGGCAGATACCCAGGGACAGGGAAATGAGGTTGCTGGAGATGCGGGTGTTTAGTATGGGAGGCTAGGAGATTCAGGAATGCTGAGAGCTGGATTGAGGGTGGCTTTGATTGGGGTGGCTGCGCTGGGCTTAGGGGTTGTGGCAGCGATTGCGGCGGAGACGCGGACGCCCGCCGAGGAGGGAATTGTTTACGGGGTGGCGGATGGACAGACTCTGACGATGGACTACTACGCCGCGAAGGGCGGGGGCGTGCACCCGATCGTGATCATCGTTCATGGGGGCGGGTACCACGGCGGCGACTCGAAGAGCGGGAGCGAGGCGTATGTGGCGGACTTTCTGGCGCCGTCAGGGTATGCGGTGTTTTCGATCAACTACAGGCTGGCGCCGAAGTATCCGTATCCCTACATGGTGCTGGATACCGAGAGGGCGGTGCGGTTTATCCGGCATAACGCGAAGAAGTGGAATGGAGATCCAAAGCGAATTGCGCTGGTGGGCGGGTCGGCGGGGGGATTTTTGAGCAACATGGTGGGGTTGCAGAACCTGAACGGGAACGCGAAGGCGGCAGACCCAGTGGATCGGGAGAGCGCGCGGGCACAGGCGGTGGTGAGCCTGTTTGCGCAGAGCAGCTTCGAGTTTGTGCCGCTGAATGCGGATGTGCACCGGCTGCTGGATCCGCTCATTGCGGAGAAGGGGTACAAGGAAGCGATTCGTGAGGCGTCGCCGATTACGTATGTGAGCAAGAACGATCCGCCGTTTCTGGAGATTCTGGGGGATCTGGACGAGTACATTCCGTTTGCGGAGGCGACCAATTTGCAGGATGCGCTGCACAAGGTGGGGTGCGGTGCGACATTATTCGGATCCCGGGCGGGAAACACGGGACGGGGGGATGGAACAAAATTGCGGGAGTTCCGGACTGGGAGCGAGAGATGACGGAGTGGCTGAATGCGAGGCTGCATCATAGTGGGCCGATTGGAGAGGGGATTCGGGCGCGGGTTGCGGCGGCGGGGAAGTAGGGACTAGGGACTAGTACTGCGGCCGTGCGGATTTGTACTCTCCCAGGTCCCAGAATCGGGACCTGGGGCACCCATATGGTTATCCAATGGAGAAGGTGTAGTTGGGGAGGACACCGGTTTCGGCGGCTATGCGGAAGAAACCGCGCATGCCTTCGATGCACTCTTCGTCGAGGACATAGTGAATGTTGTTGGCGAGGTAGGTGCGGATGGTGCTTTCGGAGATGGGGAGCTTCGCGGACCACTCGGCGGCCAGAGCTTCAATGTTCTCGAGGCCGTGAATGCGGGATTGGATGAAATCTGCCGCGATGCTCTCATCCAAAGGACTGCCCTGTGCAACACCCCAGACTGCGGAGACGAAGGGGAGGCCGGTGAGGGTTTTCCACTCGTGGGCAAGGTCGTGGTAGACGAGCTCTTCGCCGGTGCGCTCGAATCTGTTGGAACGTTCTTCGAGGGCGAACAGGGCGGGGTCACCAATGACGATGGCGGCGTCGGCCTTGTCGAGCATGGAGTCGAGGTCGGCGGCCATGGGCAGGAATGGGACTGTCGGGTTCTTCCACTTGTGGAAGAGGATGCGGGTGTAGGCGACGGTGGTGCGGCTGGCGGTGTCCGCGGCAACGGAGCGGAGGGATTCGAGAGGCTGGTTGGCGCGGCGGACCAGGAGCAGGGAACGGACGCGGCCCTTGGAGGCGATGGTGCAGCCGGGCAGAATGCGGAGGCCGGGCGTGGTGGCGAGGGCAGCGATGGGGATGAGGCCGATGTCGGCGGTTCCAGCGGCCAGGCGCTGGGCGCATTCGGAGGGGGACATGCGGTCGATTTGATATTTGGAAGCGAGCGAGGCGTCGAGGGGCGGCTGTTCGAAGTCCCACATGAGGGGGGCTGGGTTCAGGAAGCCGATGGCGGCTACGCGGAGACGAGCATCTTGCACTGGGTTCACTCTTATTAGAGTAGCAACTCCGAGCGGAGGATTCGGGCGGGGTATCGGCGGTGGCACTAAAGGCGCCTTGACATGCCCTGCCGGGGAAGATAACGTGAGCGCAAATACCTTTGAACGATTATTTAGTTTCCTAAGGGGAAAGCCGTCGTGTGCAGATTTTGGAGGAAATGGCTGGTGCTGTGACAACTCTGGCCGAAAACACTGATTTATCAAAGACTTCCACGTACGATGAAAATCGGCTGGCGTGGCTGGCGCTGGCGCTTTCGCCAGGGCTGGGTCCGAAACGGATTCTGGACGCGATGCTGGAGCTGGAGGCGCCGAGCAGAATATTTACGATGCTGCTGACGGAGCTGGAAGGGCTGCGGTTTCCTGCCGCGGCGGCGCAGTTCATTTTTGACGGGAAGGCACGGGCAGCGGCCGAGGCGGAGTTGGCGCGCGTGACGGCGCAAGGGGCGAAGGTGGTGAGCTTCGGGTGCCCGGATTATCCGGAGCGGCTGAAAGAGATTTACGACCCGCCGCCGGTGCTTTGGGTGCGCGGGGATGTGAAGCTGCTGAGCCGGCCGGCGGTTGCGGTGGTGGGGACGCGGCATCCGACGCCTTATGGGTCGGGAATGGCGGAGATGCTGTCGCGGGACCTGGCGGTGCGGCGGCTGCTGATTGTGAGTGGAATGGCGCGGGGAATCGACTCGTGCGCTCACCGAGGAGCGTTGGCGGCACGGATGCCGACGGTGGCGGTGTGGGGCACGGGGATCGACGTTGTTTATCCCAAGGAGAACAAGAAGCTGGCCGAGGAGATTCTGGCGACGGGTGGGGCGATTGTGAGCGAGGTGCCGATGGGGACGTATCCGGCGCCACAGAATTTTCCGCGGCGGAATCGGATATTGAGCGGGCTGAGCGTGGCCGTGCTGGTGGTGGAGGCGAGCGAAAATTCGGGGACACGGGTGACGGCTCGGTGCGCGGCGGATCAGAACCGGGACTTGTTTGCGGTTCCCGGAAATGTGACGAACAAAGGATCCTGGACGCCTAACACGTTGATTAAACAGGGGGCGAAACTGGTGGCGACCTGGGAGGATGTGTGGGAGGATCTGCCTTCGCAGGTGCGGCTGGAGCTGGATTCGCTGGCTCCGGCTGAATCGAAATCAGAGACGACTGCATCCTTATTGCCGGACCCGGTGCTGCGGCCGCAGGAGGTCATGGTTCTGGAGGTTCTGCGCAAGGATGCGAGCCTGCAGATCGACGAGATTCTGGACCTGCTGGAGACGCAACTTACTTCTTCGGAGGTGTTTACGGCGCTTTTTGAGCTGGAGATGGCAGGGCGGATAAGAGGGTTGCCGGGGAAGAATTACGTTCGGACGATGTGAGAAAAACAGTGAACAGTGGACAGTGGACAGAAAGACACCTGGGATTTGATTTAATCTGGCGGAACCTTGCCACTGGAGAAGACGCGCAGAGAAGGAGCATGGGGTGTTTTTGAGGATGGTTGGGTAGTTTTTCTTTTCTCGTCTCGGCGGGCGGGGAGTCTTTCTCCTCCTGAAACGATTCCTTATAGCGGAAAACAGGGGATTTGCGGGGAGTTGCCGGACCGCGTAAAGGGAGCCTTTTGCGGTTCCGGAGATGAGGCATTGGGTGATGAAAAAGGTCCCTGCGAGTGGAAATGGGGCGGTGTTCCGTGGTAGGGTGCATCTCTTGTGGCTAGTTTTTCTCCAAATTGGACAGATAGCCCTGGCGCGGACGGAATCCGGACCGGGTGGGGAATGAATCGAAAGCGTTCAAACAGCGTCAAACAGGGCTGACAGGGTAGATTGGGTACTTAATAAGGATGGCAATGACCAAATCACTGGTGATCGTGGAATCGCCGGCCAAGGCGAAGACGATCGAGAAGTATCTTGGCAAGGGCTTTGAGGTGCGTGCTTCAGTGGGGCACATCATGGACCTGCCGAAGAACGAGATTGGCGTGGAACTTGAGAAGCGGACCTTTGTGCCGGAGCTGGTAGTGTCTCCGGGCAAGGAAAAAGTTGTGGATCAGCTGAAGAAGCTGGCAGCCAAGGCGGACGAAATTTACCTGGCGCCTGATCCGGACCGCGAGGGCGAGGCGATTGCATACCACCTGGCTCTGCAGCTTGGGACGAACGCCAAAGAGAGAAAAAAGATTCGCCGGGTGACGTTCAACGAGATTACGAAGAAGGCTGTGCAGGAAGCATTCAAGCATGCGCGGGACGTGGATCAGAATCTTGTGGACGCGCAGCAGACGCGGCGCGTGCTGGACAGGCTGGTGGGTTACCAGATTTCTCCGCTGCTGTGGGACAAGGTGCGGCGGGGACTGTCGGCTGGACGCGTGCAGACGGTGGCGGTGCGGCTGATTGTGGAGCGGGAGCGGGAGATTGGTGCGTTTCAGCCGTTGGAGTACTGGACGCTGGACGCGATGCTCCACCCCGAGAAGCAGGCGGAGAAGAGTTTCACGGCGCGGTTTGTGGGCATCGACGGAGAGCCGGCGCGCGTATCGAACGGAACCGACAAAGACGGGAAGGCACTGTGGATCTCGAACGCGCTGGCGGGCAAGGCGGCGATGGACGAGACGATGGCGGCGCTGAAAGATGCGAAGTGGACGCTGGCATCGGTGCAGGCAACCGAGAAGCAGCGCAGGCCTTTGCCGCCGTTCATTACCAGCCAATTGCAGAGAGACGCTTCGAACAAGCTTGGCTTCAATGTGCGACGGACGATGGGCGTGGCGCAGCGGCTCTATGAGGGCGTTGACGTGGGCGCCGAGGGCACGGTGGGCCTGATTACTTACATGCGTACCGATTCGCCGCGCGTGGCGCCGGAAGCGAAAGAAGGTGCGCGCGAGTGGGTTGCCAAGAATCTGGGCAACCGGTATTTACCGACTACGCCGAATGAGTACAAGGGAAAGAAGGCGGCGCAGGATGCGCACGAAGCGATTCGGCCGACGGATGCTTCGCGGACGCCGGAGTCGATTGCGCGCTACCTGAGTGATGAACAACTGAAGCTGTACCGGCTGATCTGGCAGCGGTTCGTTGCTTCGCAAATGGTTCCCGCAGTGTACGACGTGACGACGGCGACTATTGCCGCGAAATCGGCGAAGACGGGCAAGACTTATGATTTTCGCGTGAGTGGATCAGTGCTGCGCTTCGATGGATTTCTCAAGGTGTACGAAGTTGCCGAGGAGAAGAAGGACGACGACGACGAGAGCTCAAACAAGCTGCCGATTCTGGATGGCGTGAAGGCGCTGGAGTTGGAGAAGTTGGACGAGGAGCAGCACTTTACGCAGCCGCCACCGCGCTACAACGAAGCTTCGCTGGTGAAGGAGCTTGAAGAGCGGGGCATCGGGCGTCCGTCGACCTATGCGTCGATTATCAACACGATCCAGGACCGCGAGTACGTGACGAAACACGGTGGATCGCGGGGCCGCTTCTATCCGACCGAGATCGGCGTGGTGGTGTGCGATTTGCTGGTGAAGAATTTTCCGTACATCTTCGATACGGCGTACACGGCCAAGCTGGAAGAGGAGCTGGACGATATCGAAGAGGGCAAGGAGAAATGGACCGACCTGCTGAACGGGTTCTACGGCTACTTTGAGGAAGAGCTGAAGGATGCCGGGAAGAACATGGAAAACATCAAACGGATGGAGCAGGTGACGGGCGAGAAGTGCGAGCTGTGCGGGTCTCCACTGGTGTTGAAGTGGGGCAAGTTCGGCACCTTCTTTGCGTGTTCGGCATACGACAAGAAAGATCCCGCGAGCTGCACGTTTACGAAGGAAAATATTGCGGCTAAGCCTGACCTGAATACGCCGGAGGCGCAGGAGGCGGGCGACACCGAGGAGTACTGCGAGAACTGCGGGAAGGTGATGGTGATGCGGCGCGGACTGTTCGGGCCGTTCATGTCTTGCCCTGACTACAACGCCGATCCGCCTTGCAAGACGTTCCGGAAGCTGAGCCAGAAGCAACAGCAGAAGCCACCGGAGCCGACGGGTGAGGATTGCCCGCTGTGCGGCAAGGCGCTGGTGCTGCGGCAGGGCGCGTATGGGGAATTTGTTTCGTGCTCGGGTTATCCAAAGTGCAAGTACATCAAGCAGAATTTGATTGAAGGAATGAAGTGCCCGAAGTGCGGGACCGGAGACCTGGCCGAGCGCAAGGCGCGGCGAGGGAACGTGTTCTGGGGCTGCACGAATTATCCGAAGTGCGATTTCACGTCAAATCTGAAACCGGTAGCGAAGAAGTGTCCAGAGTGCGGGAGCCCTTACCTGTTGGAGAAGACGCTGAAGTCGGGGATCTTCCTGGAGTGCCCGAACAAGAAGAAGGGTGCCGAGGAAGAGGTTGCGCCGAAGAAGCGGGGGAAGAAGGCAGTTGCGGCTCCTGCTGAAGAGGGCGCGAAGATTGTGTGCAGCTACTCGAAGCGGATTGGGGATGCACCGCCTCCGCCGACGGTGGAGACGCACGGGCCGGTGGTGGAGAAGAAGGGTGACAAGAAGGAACTGGTGCCGGCGTAAAAAGCAGGGTGCATGACTTGGCGGGAGCATTGCATTGGTGAATGAAGGCAAGGATATCTTCATTCTGGGCGGTCCTAACGGAGCCGGAAAGACAACCGCGGCGAGGGTGTTGCTTCCTCAAAAGCTGCCCATAGATGCTTTCGTTAATGCCGACGAGATTGTACGGCGGATCTCTCCTGATAACGTCGATTCGGCGGCTCTGCTGGCTGGCCGGCTGATGATCGCGCGGATGCGGGAATTGGTTCGCACCGGTGAGAGCTTTGCATTTGAGACAACATGTGCGGCAAAAACCTACATTAGGATGCTGCAGGACTGCTAGGCGGCAGGCTGGCGGATCTCATTGCTCTATCTTTGGGTGCCGTCCGCTGACTACGCAATCGCTCGCGTAGCCAGGCGTGTGAGCCAAGGCGGCCACTCCATCCCAGATGAGGTGGTGCGGCGGCGCTTTAGCGCGGGATTATGGAACATGCGCCATCTCTATCTTCCACTGGCGGATGATGCGACTATTTACGATAATAGGGATAATGCCTTGCGGCTCATCGCACGGCGCTTCCCCAATTGCCCTCTCAGGGTGCTGGATAGGGAGATTTGGGAAAGGATCGAGGAGGAGACCCGATGAGTACCATCACGGTTCAAGCGATCTTCGACGCAATCGATAGCGGGTTGGCTGAGGTTTCGCGACGGCTGGCTTCAGGAGAACTGGATCAGTCGGGGCGGTACTTCACGGACGAGGAGCTGGCCGCGGGCGCAGCGACTGGGACGAAGGCCAAGGCGGCGCGGAGGGTTGGGGCACGGGCAGTTGGGTCAAAAAGTTCCAGTTCGGCAGAATCTGGGTGAATCCGGTACTATGGGGCATCGGAGAAGACTAGATGGAACGAATGCTTGCGACGCCTGCTGATGCGGAAATCATTTTAAGACTTTATGAACTGCGCACCGAATCGGTGTTGCGGCAAGCCCGTGCGTGGGTGGTCGGCGAGTTCTGGCCATCGACGGCGGAGGAGCTGTTTACCGTTTTGTTGAACCCGGCGGAACCGCATAATGCGTTTTTGCGGCAGGTGCTGAGCTATTGGGAGATGGCGGCGGCGATGGTGCTGCACGGCGCGGTTTCAGCGGAACTTTTTGTGGATTGCAACGGCGAGGGATTTTTTCTGCTGGCCAAGTTTTCGCACATCCTTGAAGGGGTGCGGGAGCAGAATCCGGGGTTCCTGATCAAGACCTCGGAGTTGGTGAACCGGTTTTCGGCGGCATCGCAGCGCTACGAAGTGGTTCTGAAGGCTCTTGAAGCGCGGCGAGCGCGGATATCGGCCAAGTAAGAATCCTGGTGTGGTTTTTTGATGTTAAGAAAAGTTCATCCCCGGGGCCCTTGTGGAAGTATGGCCCGGGAGAGCATGATAGTAACGGTTTTAGAAATTCCCCAATCCCCTGGAGGTTACTCGTGAAGCGTGTACTTTTTGTGATGGTAGCTGTATTCGCCCTGACCGCGCTCGCGGCCAAGGCCGCCGATTCAAGCAAGATCAACGGCTACATCTCCGACTCCATGTGCGGCGCCAAGCATATGGGCACCGGGGCGGAGTGCGTGAAGAAGTGCATCTCGGGCGGCATGAAGCCGGTGTTTGTGGACGAGGCGAACAAGGCCGTCTGGACGATCGACAACCCGGATGCTGTGAAGGACTTTTACGGCAGCCATGTGACCGTAACGGCGACCGCCGATGATTCGACGAAGACCGTGCATGTCGACGCGATCGAAGCAGCCAAGTAGGTTCTTCAAGGAAAACTGAATACTCAAAGGGACTCGCCACGCCGCGCAATCTCTGGTAGTGTCGTATCCGTCAGCCTCTCTGCGGTCATTTTTTGACTGAATTTGGGGCCAAAACGGAATCGAAGATGGCTCGAGCAATCTGGAATGGCAAGGTTGTTGCCGAAAGCGAAACGACGGAGACGGTAGAGGGGAATGTGTATTTCCCCGAGGCCAGCCTCAAGCGGGAGTATTTTCGCCCCAGTTCCACGACTTCAACCGATCCCTGGAAGGGCCAGGCGCGCTACCTGAGCCTGCTGATCGACGGGCAGGACAATCCGGACGCGGCCTGGTACTACCCCGNNAAAGGGTACGTGGCCTTCTGGCGGGGCGTGGACGTTGTGCCGTAGAAGAGCAGTGGACAGGGAACAGTGGACAGTGGACAGGGTTGATTGCAAGCTCGGTGCGGATATGGTCGGGCTCGTAAGCTGAGGCCAATGCGCATCTACTGATCCGCATGCCGATCTTTACAACTTGGAGAGAGGATGCGCGTTCGCAGATTCCTGTTTATTTGCCTGCTTACAATTTTACCGGCCGGGTGCGTACCGCATCNNCGCATCGGCCGGTAGTTTCGTCTGCGGCGGCACCGACGCTGAAGGGCGATCCGGCGCATCCGGACAGCACGCGCGGCTGGGTGGATACAAAGCTCTACTTTGGCCTGGGACTGGCGGACCATCCCGAACAGGGAATCAGTGAGACAGAATGGCGGGGCTTTCTGGACCGCGAAGTGACGCCGCGATTTCCTTCGGGGTTGAGCGTGGTGGACGTGTATGGGCAGTGGCAGGGGAAGGACGAACGCGCGCCGGAGCGGCTGCGGTCGAAGATGCTGATTATCTACTACGCCGATACGGGGGAGAACCGGGAGAAGATTGAGGCGATCCGAGGGGCGTGGAAGCGGAAGACGGGGGATCAGTCGGTGTTGCGGGTTACGGAGCCGGCGGATGTTTCGTTTTGAAGAACAGTGGACAGTGAACAGTGNNAGTGAACAGTGGACAGTGGACAGTGAAAAGTGATCAGGATCAGGGGTCAGAGAAAGACTCCCTGGTTGAGGGTTGTGCTATCCCACCCTTGGCGCAAAAGACAAAGGCGCGCCAAGGATGGGGCACACAGATTCGTGTAGAGGATGGGGCACCGGGCTAATAGGCTTGGAGCTGGTCGAGGGGCAGGCGGACTCGGAAGCAGGTAGAGCCGGGCTCGGAGCGGACACTCATGTGTCCGCGGTGCTTGCGGACGAAGCGCATGGCGTTGTCGAGTCCGAGTCCGAGACCCTGGCCGGGGGCCTTGGTGGTGAAGAAGGGCTCGAAGATGCGTTCCTGCAACTCGGGAGGAATGCCGGGGCCAGTATCCCAGATCTCAACCAATAACATTTCACCTTCGAGTCGACAGGCGAGGCGGAGACGGCCCTGGTTACCCAGTGCGTCGAGGGCGTTTTCGATCAGCGCGGTCCAGACCTGGTTGAGTTCGCCTCCGTAGGCGTTGATGCGGGGCAGATTGGGCTCATAGTCGCGCTCGATTTCTACCTTTGTCATGCGCGACTGGAGCATTTGCACGGTGGCGTCGAGTCCGGCGGGCACATCGACTTCGAGGATGGGGGCGCGGTCCATGCCGGAATAGGCCTTAATGGCGTCGATCAGGTCGAAGATGCGATTGGTGGAATGAGCGAGCGTCTGAACCGAGCGCGAGGCGCGGAGGTAGCGGGCGAAGAACTCGAGGGAGACACAGGTTTCGTTGGCGCCAAGCAGAGTGCGCAACTGATCGAGGTCGGCGGCGTTGACGCCTTGCTCGGCCAATTGCGGTGCAACTTCCCAAAGGTTGGGGCAGCCGAGGACGCCGAGCCAGGTGCGAATTGATTCTTCGCGGGCGATGAAGTCGAGGGGGTTCTGTTCATGTAACTGGCCGGGGAGCGAGACGATGCGGTTGAGGATGTTCTCTTCCCAGGATTGAACGGCGAGAATCTGCTCGTTGGTCAGGCAGAGGTTGACGAGCTTGAAGCGGTTGAGGCGGTTGGCGCTGAGTGCTTCAGCAAGGCTGGCGGCGGCGCTTTGAGCGGCCGAGGCGGGATTGTTGAGCTCGTGCGCCAGGTTGCCGGCGAGCTTGCCGAGGGCATTGAGCTTTTCAGCCTGCTGCTCGATTCGGGTAACTTCGCGCACGCGGTCGAGCAGCGTGGAGACGACGCGCTGGGCCATGGACGGGATGGCCTGAAGCATCTCGGGGAACAGGGTTTTGGGAATGAGGAGAGCCCATACGGGGGAGATGGCGAATCCCTGGCCGCCGTAGGTTTTCATGCGGGAGAAGGGGAGCACGCCGGTCATTTGCCCGGCGCGGCCGATGAACAGAGCCATGGGGCTGCCGTGCTGGCGGCGCACGTGAATTTCGCCTTTGAGGATGAGGATCATGTTTGTGGCTTGAGCGCCCTCTTCGAAGAGAACGTCGCCGGCGTTGGCGATAAACTCCTCACCGTGGCGCGCGAGCCAGAGGCGGTCTTCCAGAGACAGGTCGTGGAGCGGGGCGATGCGCAGAAGAGCGTCGGCGATCTCGTTGACCGGGGTGGGCGAGGCTGGCGAGATTATGGTTTGGGAGAGCATCCGGGGACCTCCGGGCTGACTGATTCAGAATAGCCGATAGCGAGAACTACTTTCCACGAGAGCGGCCGGGGGATATTTCGAGGGCGGGTGTGAGAGGGGCTTGGAAAGGTACTTAAGTGTATTCGTTTCGAAGAGTTGTGGGGTAACTTTACAGATTCCTTATGGGTTACTGTGAGACGCTTGTAATCAAGTGACTAAAGTGATCGTCTAACTCAAAAGACAAATATGGTGCCCCCGACCACTTCACACATCCCCAAGGAAGACAGATCCGCCGTTCGCAGGCTGCTGCCGTTTATTGTTCTAGTGGCGCTGGCGCTCCGCCTTGCAGTAATTCCTCTCGACAATTTTGAAGATCTGATGGATGCCAACCATCTCCACGCGTGGGAGCAGGGCAATGTGGCGCAGGCTCTTGTGGCGGGTCATGGGTTCGGGAGTCCGTTTGTTTCGAACCAGTCCTCGGCGATCATGCCGCCGGTGTATCCGCTGATTGTGGCGGGTTTTTTCAGGGTGTTCGGGGTTCACACGGCGACTTCGATTGTTGCGATTCATGGATTCGATTGTCTGATCAACGCGCTGGCGTGCATTCCAATATTCCTGCTTGCGCGGCGGAGTTTTGGGGAGCGGGTGGGATTGTGGGCGGCGTGGGCGTGGGCCTTTTCACCATACGGGATCTATTTTTCGGCGGCATGGGCGTGGTCGACGCACTTGCTGCTGCTGTGCGTGTGCTGGCTGCTCTACCTGGCGCAGGATATGGAACAGTCTCCCCGGCTTGGGCTATGGGCCGGGTTTGGAGTGCTGGCGGGGTTTGCGGGGCTTACCGAGCCGTCCATCCTGGTGGTCATTCCATTTCTGCTGGCACTGGCGGCGTGGAGACTGGCGCGCGAGCGCAAGCGCTGGCTGCTGCCTGGTGTGGTTGCATCACTGACATTGGCTGCAACTATCTCGCCCTGGCTGATTCGCGACGCGCTTGTGTTTCATCGCTTCATTCCCATGCGCGACAGCATGGGACTGGAACTTTGGATGGGCAACAACGGCGACAGCACTCGTTGGACGAGCGACGATCAGCATCCGCTGCATGACATGAAGGAACTGGCCGCGTACGACAAAGGCGAACTGGCTTACATGGACCAGAAGTCTCAAGAGGCCAAGGCCTATATCCACGCGCACCCTGAATGGTACGCATGGATGTGTGCACGGCGCGCGGTTTATCTTTGGACAGGTTACTGGAGTTTCAAGCCTGCGTATCTGGCCCAGGAGCCGACTGATCCGGAGAACATACCGTTTGCGAGCGGCCTGACTCTGCTGGGGCTGACGGGCTTATTGCTTGCTTGGCGGCGGAGCCGGTTCGATGCCATCCGCTACGCCGGCGTCATGTTCCTGTTTCCCGTGATGTACTACCTGAACCATCCTGAGCCTTACCATATGCGGCCACTCGATCCGCTGTTGGTGGTTCTCGGCTGCTATGCGATTGTGAGCTGGAAGGAACGGGTCAGGGAGAGCGCCGCCGTCTCTACGGCTACTGAGGCTATCCAAGAGGCTTGATGGATTGCTGAGGGCTGCGCGGGCACACATATTCGGTTGCTCCTGAAGCTCTACGCATGCGGGAACGATTGTGAGTGTGGATGGGTAGCCTGAACCCTTTGCTTTACCCTGTCTAGTACTGCGGCCGTGTGGA
>PKXI01000380.1:8496-60059 GCA_003133425.1 Acidobacteriaceae bacterium | reverse complement strand
ATGCCCGACACACACCTAGACGCTGCTGTTCGGTTTCTCCATTGATTGTTTTCGACGCCGGCTAACTACAAAATGGGCAAGCAGCAGAGTGGCTCCAACAGCGCTCAGCACAGCATCCGCCCCAGGCATGGCGCGTGGGCCCCAATATGCATAGCTTCTGCCATCGAGATACGCCATATAAGCGACAGGCAGGTTGCCCAGCGAGTTGATGATGGCGTAGCGCGAACTGCCACTCTTGCCGGAGCCGCCCAGAAACTCCAGCGCCACTCCTGTGAACAAGGCGTAGCAGGCTCCGATGGTAAAGAGGTAGAGTACTGTACTCGTGAAGTAAACCGCCGGCCGTAGCGCTCCCAGAGCGAGCAAAGCCAGAGCGGCCGCATTGACAAGGCCGGCCAGCAGGAATGCGATTGGGGCACGAATCCGGACGGGAATCAATGACGCCGACATGGCGCCTGCGGCCATCAGCAGCGCTCCGGCCACGCCATTCATCCAGGCAACCTGGCGGCCGCTGACGCCGAAATCCGCCGCGAGGCCCGGCAGCAAACCGATCATGGCGCCACTGCACATGGGAAACGTTATAAGCAGCGTGTAGGGAATCGCTTCCCAGCGCAGAAAAGTTGAGCGAAACTCCTGCCAGATGCGCGAAGCCGCCTCGCGCGCGGAGTGCTCGCCGAGTACCAATTGACTCGGTGCGGCGAAGGCGAAGAGCGATGGCAAAGCGATCATGACCGCAACAATCCAACCAAGCGATCCAAGCCGAAGGCGGTCCGCAAGCGATATGAGCAAGAAGACTGCGAGCCCGCCGAAGGCCAGCGAACCGCTTTGGTAAAAACTGCCGGCAAGACGGCGGCTCTTTTCGCTACGCAGTGTGCCCATCATGCCGCCACATGCGGCCACGACAAGCCCTCCGAAGCACAAACCCAGGAACATGAAGCCGACTGCCCGCGACGACGCAAGACGGGGCTGGTGGAATGCAACTAACTGCGCAGCCGCGGCCGCAACGGCCGCCAGCATGAGCCAGGTTCGCCTACGCAACCAGAAGTCCGTAATCGGGCCCCATAGAAAATAGATCGCGTGCGGCAGGCTGACAAGAGCAACAATGCTTGCTCCGTGCGCGGGATCGACGCCCTCGCGCCTGAGCAAATAGGAGAGCGCACCCCCAACCAGACCAATAGACATGACCGCCATGGGCGCAATGAGGTAGTTGAAGAGCCAGGGGCGCTCACTTGATGCGGGTGGGAATGCGAGCTCAGCTTCAGTGCCGGCAGCTGGTTGCATGTGCCTTAGCGTAGCATGGGTTTGGTTCCGGGGCACACGCAGTTTCGCGTCGCCCGCAATGCTGCACGGCACTGATACCCGTGTACCAATACCTGTGCCTGCATCTTGCCGGTGCTACAATTCCGGTGAATCTTGGAGCATGGCTCCCGCAAAATAAGTGCTCATTTGAACTGGAGGACATATGGCAGCTACATCATCGGGGGCACGGAACGGTTTCGGACTGCTTCTGCTACGGCTCCTCGTAGGCTGGGTTTTCCTCTCCGAGGGAATTCAGAAGTTCCTTTTCCCCTCGGCGTTGGGCGCGGGCCGGTTCGAAAAGATCGGCATCCCGGCTCCGCAGTTCACGGGGCCATTTGTGGGGGTGGTTGAAATCTTATGCGGCGCAATGCTGATTCTTGGAATTGCAACTATTTATGCGGTCGTTCCGCTGCTCATCGATATCGGGGTCGCCATTGCAACCACCAAGGTGCCCATGCTGCACAAGCAGGGATTCTGGGCAGCGATGCACGAGGGACGCACAGACTTCTGCATGTTACTCGGGCTGATTGCGATTGCTTGCCTCGGGGCGGGCAGCTGGTCTTTCGATCGACGGAAATGAGCACGATAACCTGCTTGCGCAAAGCTCCTAGCTGACGTTGCAGCGGTGATCCGGGGAATCCGTCAGCTTTCCACTGGTGCCGCAGCGCGCTCGAATCGCTGCCGCCGCTTCTCCCACTCCTGGGACGAAAAGAACTTGGGGCCAACCTCGATGAGGCGCGGAATCATATTGAAGACCGAAACGCGGCTCCAAGGCTTGCCGTTGCGCTGACGAAAGCCCTTCTCGTTCAGGTTGCTGACGATGCTTGAATAGGAAAAGTCCTGCACCAGCAATTCCATGATCTCCATCAGGACCTGGTACTCGGTGGGATCGACCTCCAACCGATTGCAGTCGTCGGAGATGCGCAGACCATAGGGAATGTCTTCGCCGAAGATGCCTTCAGCAGGCGCTTCACCATCGGGAAGTTCGCGCCTCCATTCGATTGAGACCATCTGCCAGCCGGTCGCAGTCCGCTGCCGGATGATTTCGGGGCTGAAGGGGGAGGAAACTACATCCTTGATCCGCTCGAAGTACGCCATGACAGGCCTCCACGCATTGTTCGATCAGAGGATATGACAGCAATTTCACGGCCATGTTTTCACCCGACCGCGAATGCGTCAAGTAGCTCATCGGCAAGGCGATAGTTAGAACCCCATTGCAGCGCTTCTGGGTGCGGGCTGTCCAAAATCGCGACTTTACGTTCATTTCCGGACAGAGTCGGCGGCTACTCTCGGACGCTGATGCCAAGCGCCTTCATCTTGCGGTAAAGATGGCTGCGCTCAAGGCCAAGCAATTCGGCGGCGTGACTTACATTATTCCGTGCTTCTTCAATCTTCTTGAGTATGTATTCGCGCTCGTAGGCATCGCGCGCCTGCTGCAGGCTTGAAAACTCTTCGGTCGATCGCGAGCCCGCTTTATGTGTCAGCGGAGGCAGGTGCTTTCGCTCAATACGCAGTACGCGCGGATTCAGAATCATTACCCGCTCGATCACATTCTTCAGTTCGCGCACGTTGCCCGGCCAGTGGTATTGGGCCAGGGTAGCAAGGGCTTCCTCGCCGATCTCCATACGCGGACGCCCGTACTGGCGACCAAAATCGGTCAGAAACTCGCGTGCCAGCAGCGGTATATCCTGCTTGCGCTCGCGAAGCGGTGGCACAAAGAACGGAACCACGTTGAGCCTGTAGAACAGATCCTCGCGGAAATTTCCCTTGGCAATCTCCTCTTCGAGATCTTTGTTCGTGCTTGCGATCAGGCGCACGTCCACGCGCAGCGGTTGCGTGCCGCCAACCGGCGTAAACATCTGGTCGTCCAGAGCGCTGAGCACCTTGGCCTGGGTCTTCAGGCTCATGTCGCCCACTTCGTCCAGAAACAGCGAGCCGCCGTCGGCGCGCTCAAGAGTGCCGCGCTGCTCCGGCAGCCCGCCGGGTTGAACGCCGTGCCGATAGCCGAACAACTCCGCCTCGATGTGCGCCTCGGGAATGGCGGCGCAGTTCAACTCCACGAACACGCGGTCGCGGCGCAGGCTCTCGGCGTGAATGGCGCGCGCGATCAGCTCCTTGCCCGTACCCGATTCGCCGTAAATGAGCACGCGTCCATTGGTCGGTGCCATCAGGCGAATCTGCTGGCGCAGCGCCTTTACCGGCACGCTTTCACCGGTAAGAATAGAGCCCACGCTAAACTGGCGCTTGAACTCCTGGTTCTCTGTACGCAGCCGTCGCGCCTCCACTGCATTCTTGACCACGATCAACGTGCGATCGAGCGACAGAGGCTTCTCAAGAAAATCGTATGCGCCCAGCTTGGTGGCCTTTACAGCGGTCTCAATGGTGCCGTGGCCGCTGATGATTACTACCTCTGGCCTCGTCTCCGGCGCCTGCTGGCGCACCTCGGCCAGCACTTCAAGCCCATCCCGGTCGGGAAGCCAGATATCGAGCAGCACCACATCGTACGGGGCGTCCTGCAGCAGCACCAATGCTTCGGCGGCAGTGGCGGCGCCGGCCACGCTGTAACCCTCTTCGCGCAGAATTTCTTCCAGCGAGGTGCGTATCTCCGCTTCGTCGTCCACTACTAGGATGTGATTCACGATTGCAGTCCCTTCAACGCCGTCTCAGTGCTGCCTTCAAGCACCGGTGTCCCCGCATGCATCTCTGAATCCATCAGCGGCAGGCGCAGCAGAAAGCGCGCGCCCTTGGGGCTGTTGGCTTCGGCGCGGATTGAGCCGCCATGCTCCTGCACGATCTTGGCGGCAATCGACAGGCCAAGGCCGGTGCCGCGATGCTTGGTGGAATAGAAGGGCAAAAACAACCGCTCGCGTATCTCATCGGTCAGCCCGTGGCCGGTGTCGGAGACAATCACTTCGACTGCTCCGCCATCTTCGCTGAGTGCACTGTGAATCGCGAGCACTCTCAGCAGGCTGCCCTGCATCGCTTCGGCGGCATTGTCGATCAAGTTTGCCAGCGCCCGCCGCAAGGCCTCAGGATCGGCCAACACCGTCGGCAATCCGGGCTCAAGATCGCGTTGTACAGTAATTCCTTCGAGGCGGCCTGCGAACATTGCAAGCGCTTCTTCCGCGACTTTATTCATGTCGCAGGCGCGCGGCTGTGGCGCGGGAAACTGCGCCAGTGCCGAAAACTGGTCAACGAGAGTACGCAAGGTTCCCACGCAGGCCAGGATCACTTCGCTGCATTTGCGAATCACGTTTGGTGAGTCCGGCTGCCCGCGGTCAAGATGCTTGCCAATTCGCTCGGCCGAAAGTGCGATAGGCGTAAGCGGATTCTTGATCTCGTGCGCCACTCGCTGCGCAACCTCTTTCCACGCCACCTGCCGCTGTGCGCGCAAGAGTTCGGTGGTGTCTTCCACTACCAGCACGTTTCCAGTCTGTCCGCGCATCAACTCAAGACGCGCGCTGGTAATGGCCAGATGAATGGTGCGCCCTCGAGAATGGAATTCAATCTCGGTGGATGCGGCACCCATGCGGTGACCGCGCCGGATCAAGCCGGCCAGATCCTCAGCTAACTCCACCGGGAGCAGCGTGTCGATCTTCTCCCCCGCCAGGGGAACATCCTCTCTCAGACCCATCAGCGCGGCAAAGGCGCGATTCGATTGCAGCACCGCGCCCGAGCCATCCAGCGTTACAACACCGCTGGGAATCGTCTCAACAATAGTCTCCAGTTCGCGCCGCCGCTCCTCAATGGCCTGGTTAGCCGCAGTGAGTTGCGCCGAAGAGCTCTCCGCGAGTTGCCGGCTGGCTTCAAGGTCCGCGGCCATATGATTGAAAGCCCGCACCAAGTCGCCCATCTCCCCGGTTGCAATCGCGGCCACGCGGTGGTCGTATTTGCCGGCCGCGATCTCGTCCATCGCCATGCCTAGCGCTTCCACCGGCCGCGTAATCTGCTTGGACAGGAACATAGCCAGCCACAGACTCGAAAAGAAAATAAACACTGTGATCAGCAATTGCATGAGGAAGAAAATCGTGCGGATGCTGTTGCGTGTGCGGAAGAGCTGCCAATAGGCGGCCGCACCCGAGCGAATGCGCGCTGTAGTCTGGCTCAGTCCCTGCGGCATGGGGAGGGCTGCTATCACCATCTTGCCCGATGCCGTCGCCGACATGCCGATTGCGTACTCCTGGCCCGCCACTTTCACCATCGACATATCGCTGCGTTGCGCGGCGGGCAGGAGGAGCGACGCCAACGAGCCATGAATTGCGTTGCTATCGCGGGTGCCTTCGTCCTGCCAGGCAACCAGGGTGGCCTCGCTCGACTCCGGCGGAGCCGAGAAATTTGCCAGCTCCTTCCGGTTCCTATCGTAGATCACCACGAATCCGCCTTGGAGCGTTACGCGATGCGCGGCCAGCACATCCTGCAGCGCCTGCATGTCCATGTCTGGAGCACCCGAGGCCGCGATCGAATCCGCTTCACCGCGCGCGTTGCTGGTTACGTATTGCGCCAGTTCCAGCACCACTCGCGTCGAGTCTTCCCGCAATTCCGTTGTGGGCTGCGAAAACCATCGGTCAATCGACCGGTTCATCAACAGGAAGCTGAACAGAAACATGAAGACCGCGGGCGTAAGGGCGATCAGCGTGGCGCCCAGCACCATCCGCGTGCGCAACCGTGCCCCCAGCGCGCTGCTGCTTTGATCCGCATAAAGCTTCAGGATATTCCTGAGCAGCAGCATCAGCAGCACCATCAGCAGCAGGAACACCACGACCGTAAGCCCAGTAAAGACGAGCGTCTCCCCAGCTGTTACAGGATTCAGGACGCGGATGTTGAATGCCTGGAGGGTACCCAGCAAAGCAAAGAACAAAAGCACCCCGCACCCGAGCAGAACCACAGAACGCCGTCGAGGATCGCCGAGGAATTGCATGCCGCGATTATAGTGCCGACAGTTGTCAGAAGTCAGTTATCAGTTGTCGGTGGTTCGTAACCGGGGAAGCACCAAGGCTGGAGCACTCTTGATTCCGCATCAAAACGCCGCGCCCCATCCTTGCACCTTTCTTGTGGCGGAAGGATGGAATAGCGCAGTCGCTCAGCTATTGCGGGTCAAATCTGCGAGCAGGTCAACGGGCTCAGCATCAGGTTCGAAATGTTGGTCACGATCTGGTCGAAAGCGAACCGAGGGCTGGTCGACAGCTTCTTCCATTCCGGATCGCTGCGGAACACATCCCACTTCGCTTCGAGTTCCGCCGTGTTTTCAAAAGCCAGCATGTAGTTCAGGTTCGGCAACCGCGAGCCAAAGAGCGTGTCGCCGAAAAATACCGGATGGAAGCCGGCTTTGAGGAAGATCTCGAACTCGCCAGAGTGGAACATCTCCACCTTGCGTACGTGGTCGCCATTGCTAGGGCTCTCGTAGGTGCGCAGTTGGAATATGCGCTTGCCCTTGGTTGCGGATGACACAGGCGGGGTAAGCTTCGGCCAGCCTTCAAAGGCCGCCAGCAACGAAATCTCAACACGTTGAAATGCAGGCGCCGTCGCAATTGCATTCCAGAACGGCGCGGCAACCTTCAGGAAATTCTCGTCCTTGCCGAGATGCAGATCCAGTTCAGCAAGCGCAGCGGTCGAGGGTCCCGGAATCAGGACGTAGTATGCCGGCGTGTCCAGGCCGATGTCGAGCTTGAACGCGCCCACCGGCCCCATACCCATGCGTGCGAGCGCAGGAATCAGTGCATCGCCAAAATAGCTCTCGGTCAGCTTCAGCTGCGGACCGCTCATAAGGTTGTAACGGCGCAACTGGTAGAACTCGCGGGTGCTGGGCGCAGGTGCCTGCGCGGAAGCGCTACCTGATATGGCAGCGGCTGAGGTGGCAAGCGATGCAGCAAGAAAATGACGGCGTTCCATGGTCTCCTCCGAACGAAGAACCATTCTACGTCAGAGGGCTCAAACTCCAGATCAAGCAATCAGACTCGCCGCCGCAGTCCAAGCCCGCTGCTGGCTCTCGGCCACACCACGATACGTCAGCGTACCCATCCACGTATTCAGCCCTTCGGCCAATCCCGCGTCCTGCTTGAGCGCTTCGCGTACGCCGAGGTTCGCGATCCGCAAAAGGTACGGAAAGGTTGAGTTGGTGAGGGCCAGCGTTGAAGTGTGGGGCACCGCGCCCGGCATGTTGGTCACGCAGTAGTGCACTACGCCGTCCACCACGTAACTCGGATTGGAATGCGACGTAGGCCGCGCTGTTTCCACGCAACCGCCCTGGTCGATCGCCACGTCCACAATGACCGCGCCCTTCTTCATGTCGGCCACCATGGCGCGGGTCACGATCCTCGGTGCTGTCGCACCGGGAATCAGCACTCCGCCGATTACGAGATCTGCCTCTTTTGTGGCATGGGCCACGTTGTAGCTGTTCGAGGCAAGCGTGTATAGCCGCCCGTTAAAGATATCGTCCAGCTCACGGAGCCGGTTCAGGTTTACATCTACCAAAGTAACTTTGGCGCCGAAGCCTAATGCGATCTTGGCTGCGTTGGTACCCACCACGCCGCCGCCGAGAATGGTGACGTGCGCCGGCGGAACGCCCGGAACGCCGCCCAGCAGAATGCCGCGGCCGCCGTGTTCTTTTTCAAGATAGGTCGCCCCGACCTGCACGCTCATTCGCCCTGCCACCTCGCTCATTGGCGTCAGCAGCGGGAGTGTACCCTGGCGGTCGCGGACCGTCTCGTAGGCAATGCCGATGATTTTGGTCTCCAGCAATTTGTCGGTCAAAGCTGGAAGTGGAGCCAAGTGGAGATACGTAAACAGGACGAGCCCCTCGCGGAAGAAGACATACTCTCGCTCGATCGGCTCTTTGACCTTGACCACCATCTCCGACTTGCCCCAGACATGGCCGGCCTCGCCAACCATCTCGGCGCCGGCATCCTGGTAATCCTCGTCGGGAAAGCCGGACAGTGCGCCCGCCTGGGTCTCAACCAAAACCTTGTGGCCGGCCTCGGTGAGCGCCTTAGCGCCCGCCGGAGTTACGCCCACCCGCGCTTCATTGTCCTTGATCTCTTTAGGAACGCCGATAATCATTGCTTTCTCCAGTCTGAGTTCGGTCCGGTACGGTTGGATGCAGAAAGGGGAAGGGCTAAGTATTTAAAGTGTCCCGGCGCCGCATATCTCTTCGGAGGAGTCACGTCATGGCGCCGGGCTTGCATCTACTGGCACTGGAGAGAATAGTACTGCGCAAACCGCTTCCAATGTGTGCAATCTTTGTGGTAAAAGTGCTAAATGAGCACAAAACGTGTGAAAAATGCCGATCTTGCGCAAGAATATGGCGCATCTCGCCTGCCAGGCGGAGCGGGAAATCAGGCAGCAGAGCTTGACGAGTTAGACGAAGCGATTCTGCGCCATCTGCAGCGAAACGGCAGGGCCACGAACTACGAGGTAGGCGAAGCAGTGGGGTTGTCGCCTTCGGCCGCCTCGCGGCGCATCCAGGCACTGGAGTCATCGGGGGCCATCCGCGGCTACCGCGCCCGGATCGACGACCGACTGCTGGGCAAGCGGATGACGGTGTACATTCGCGTCTCGGTGGAGCGCCAGTCGGCGCCGGTGCTGGCCGCGTTTGAAGCCGCCATCCGCAAATGCAAGGGCATCCATAGTTGCCATCTGATGGCCGGCCAGTACGACTACATGTTAGTGGTCCGTGTCGCCGATATCGACGATTACGGGCGCCTTCATCAGAACGAACTCTCGCGACTGCCGGGCGTGACGAGACTCGAGACCAGCTTTGCACTGAGGGATGTCCTGGAAGGTCCGAAACCATAGCGGCAGACAAAAGAGCGCGGCCGCATCGCTGTGCAGGCCGCGCCCGGTTGTTGCATTCTGTCTTTAATTATCATGGTGGTCCTAAGCCATCTTTTCCCGCGCGCTCTTCCAGAGATCGATTCCGCCGTCCAGCGCATGACTATCGATCTCCTTTAACTCCGCATCTGTAAACTCGAGTTTCTTCACCGCATCGAGCGAGTTATCCAGTTGCTCCACATTCCGAGCGCCGATCAGCGCTGTCGTTACGCGATTGTCGCGCAACACCCACGCAATCGCCATTTGCGCCAGTGTCTGTCCGCGCCCCTTCGCAATCTCGTTCAGCGCTTGTACGCGATTCAGGTTTGCCTCGCTCAGAAACTCCTTCAAAAAAGACCCTTCCACACTGGCCCTCGAGTTATCCGGAACTCCCTTTAGATATTTGTTTGTGAGCAGCCCCTGCGCCAGAGGAGAAAATGCAATGCAGCCCACACCAAGTTCCTCAAGAGTCGCCAGCAAGCCCTTCTCCACCCAGCGGTTCAGCAATGAGTATGACGGCTGATGAATCAGCAGCGGAACGCCCATGCTCTTCAAAAGGGCCGCCGCTTCCCGCGTACGCTCAGGACTGTAACTCGAAATGCCCACATACAAAGCCTTGCCCTGGTGAACAGCAGACACGAGCGCGCTCATTGTCTCCTCGAGTGGGCAATCCATCCATGGCCGGTGGGCATAGAAGATGTCGACATAATCGATGCCCATGCGCTTCAGGCTGTCGTCCAGCGACGCCAGCAGATATTTGCGCGACCCGCCGATGCCGTACGGCCCCGGCCACATATCCCATCCCGCCTTGGTCGAGATCACCAGTTCATTGCGCAGCCCGCCGAAATCCTTGCGCAGGATCTCGCCGAAGTTCTCTTCAGCCGAGCCGTAGGGTGGACCGTAGTTGTTCGCCAGGTCAAAGTGGGTCACGCCGCGGTCGAAGGCCCGCCGGATCACCTCGCGGCCGGTTTCAAAGACATCCGTTCCGCCAAAGTTCTGCCACAACCCAAGCGACACCGGCGGCAACACGATCCCGGACCTTCCGCACCGCCTGAATTGAGCCCCATCATAACGTTTTGCATCCGGCATATAACTGATTTGCATAGATCTCCTTTTGCTCGCATGGAGGCACGCCTAAACTCCGGTTGCATCGTTGCGGCCGTCGCAAAAAGTATGTCACACAGGGCATCGGCGGCGGAATCGGATGCTGTCTCACCTACCTGGAATTCACCAAAAGTGTCCGATCTGACACTTTTGGGGGTTTTCATGGGCTGCGATGCGTGGTCCAATGTTATTGATTTGAAAGACCGGGATTGCGGGGGACTGGGAGAAGGGGAGGCCTGATGACGGACTCGGACACGCACGATCCCAAGGGCAAAAGCGAAGAATGGGAAGGACCGCGCTCAAACTACGCGGTCGTCAAATCGGATCGCGAGATATCCGAACCGGTTTTCACCACTGCGGAGCCGATTCTTTCGTCCGCGGAAGGCACGCACTCGCAAGGGCAATATGGTACTAATGGATCTCCAATTATCAGCCCGAGGTCCGGTGAGGCGAAGAAAGAGCAGGATTGGAAGCCCACACCAAACCAAACAAAGCTTTATGCTGCGTTAGGCGTGGGACTCGGACTGCTGGCTGCATTGGCTGTCGTAGCTTACTTCGTACACCAAAGCGGGTCTGACGGGTCAACCGACCTAGGCTATGTCACCTCCAGTCCATTCGGGTTGAAGGGGCATCTGGTTGCAAAATGGACTGACAGGCTCGAATACCAACTGAGCGTCGAGCCTGCCGATCCTGCGCAGCGCGCGGCGTTCTCATATGTGGTGGCCAATTCACCGCGTCCACTTTCTGTCGAAATCCAACTGAAGAGTGCCCTCGGCCAGGTGTTGTGCGGCAATGCCATTGTTTTAAAGTTCGATCCTCGGAAAGCCCCCAGAAATGCTGCGGCCGATTCGGAGCCCAAAGTCAGAAAGACGAGTGAAGTCGATGAAATGCAAGACCAGATCGCGCAAAGCGTGAATCTTGCGCTGCTTGAGAGCCAGGAACTCACCCGTGAGCACGGTAAAGACGTCTTCCTGGACGTCGTTGGGCCTGACGGGCAGGTTACATCGATAAACGCACTGGGAAGTATGCCGTGCTCAAAGGGACAGTTTGTTGACACGGTTTCGTGGACCTTCACGCCCAATTTTCTTACCACAGGCCAGCAGACCGAATTACTGAATCGCGCGATGGGCTTGAACGCAAACGGGCAACCATTGTCTGGGCCCGGATCAGCCAGCAAAGGTTCGGATGCTCTCGACTCTTCTTCCTCCGGAAAAACAAGACGAAAACCTGCGTCAGCAGTCTCATTTTTCTCGATCGAAGGGGATGACGCACTTGTGGGATACGACGCATCCACGGGAACTATCGAAAGCCGCACCGGCAAAGCCTTCCTCATCGACAGGAAAGACGCGATCGCCAATGCGCTCAAAGGAAGGGAGCTTCCGGTCGCGATCCATTACGTATGCGACCAAAGGGGAGCCTGCACAGTTGCCGGCATAAGCGCGGGCGTTCAGCGCGCGAGGTTAAAGCAATAGAGCCGGGTACCTCGCAAATAGGCTACTCCGCATTATCAATCTGTGCCCTCTGCAACTTATCTGAGTAATCGACATATACCGCCTTCCATGTCGTAAAGAAGTCGATGGCTCCATTGCCTTCGCGATGGCCATTTCCTGTGTGTTTGACGCCGCCGAAGGGCAGATGCACTTCCGCGCCGATGGTGGGGGCGTTGATGTAGGTGATGCCGGCTTCAAGGTCTCGTATCGCGGTGAAGGCGCGATTTACGTCCTTTGTGTAGAGGGATGCAGAGAGCCCGTATTCAATGGAGTTGGCAATCTCGATGGCCTCCTCGAAGGTCTCAAATTCGATCAGGCTTACTACCGGGCCGAAGACTTCTTCACGAGCGATGCGCATGTTGGGAGTGACTCCGCCCAGTACGGTCGGCTCAAAGTAAGTACCATGTGCATATTCGCCATTCGTCAGCGCGCGGCCGCCCGCGAGTAACTGCGCACCTTCATCCAGGGCTAACACTACGTACTTAGCCGAAGTCTCAATCTGGTTGGGATTAACCTGCGGACCTACCTCGACCGACTCATCGAGTCCGTTCCCTACCTTCAGCTTTTTTGTGCGTTCCACAAACCTGTCTGTAAACTCTGCCGCAATCCCTTTCTGCAGCAGGATGCGACTGGTGGCCGTACAACGTTGTCCTGTTGTGCCGAAAGCCCCCCATAGCGCGCCGTCCAGTGCCAGGTCGAGGTTGGCATCGTCCATTACGATCTGCGCGTTTTTGCCACCCATTTCGAGTGAGACCGGCTTGAATGTGGCCGCCGCGTGCTGTGCCACCATCGAACCTACGACGCTCGATCCGGTAAAGCTGATGGCGCGCACGTCGGGGTGATCCACCAACGCTGAGCCTACCGTCGATCCATGTCCTCCGACAATGTTCACCACGCCCGGCGGCAACCCGGCATCCATAAGCGCTTGCACAAGGTTGTAAGTCGAGAGTGGCGTATCCGTGGCCGGCTTGATAACACAGGTATTGCCTGAAACCAGCGCGGGGAATAGCTTCCAGCTGGGTATGGCCATGGGAAAGTTCCACGGAGTTATTAGCCCGATTACGCCCACAGGCACGCGCACACTCATGGCGAACTTGTTCCGTAACTCGCTTGGCGTTGTCTGACCAAACAGTCGCCGACCCTCGCCGGCAACATAGAAGGCCTCGTCGATCGCCTCCTGCACGTCGCCCCTCGTCTCGGCGAGCACTTTGCCCATCTCGCGCGTCATATCGCGGGCGAACTCCTCCTTGCGGATAGACAACTGGTAGCCGGCGCGATAGAGAATCTCAGCCCGCTTTGGCGCCGGAACCAGCCGCCACGAGGCAAAGGCCTTCTTTGCCGCCGCCACCGCCAGGTCAATGTCCTCGGCGTGCGATGAGGGAAACGCTCCCACCACATCCGAGTGATCGGCCGGGTTCAGGTTCAGAATTGTTTTACCGCTCACGGCAGGCAGCAATTGACCGCCAATCAGATTGTGATATGTGGGATAAGTCATAAGAACCTCGGAAAAACAGGGGTCTGAATTGAGGGGTCAGTCCCAGATCTCAATTCTGAAACCAATGCGCCCGGACCCAGCATCCGGAGCCCGGCTGAAATAGTACTCTAAGACCCTCCCGCGAAGGTTGACCTGTCCATCCCGCCTTGGGGGGAATCACCTGATTCTATCGTGTGTTTACCTCTCAGGCGCTCTATTTGGCCCGTTTTAAGCTCTCTGATGCAGCACCGGCCCGTTGGCCGTACAATAAGCCTTGAGGTAAAGCCAGTTTCCCAATGTCATTAAATGGTTATCCTTCGCGCTCTTCGCGCTCGCACGGCCTGCGCTCGCTCTTCAGCATGTTTTCCAGCGACCTGGCTATCGATCTAGGCACGGCCAACACCCTGGTCTACGCGGCCGGTAAGGGTATCGTTGTCAACGAGCCCTCCATTGTGGCCATCAACAAGAACACTGGCGAAGTGGAAGCCGTGGGCAAGGAAGCCAAGGAAATGCTGGGCCGGACACCCGGCAACATCGTGGCCATCAAGCCCATGAAAGACGGCGTCATCGCGGACTTCAAAGTCACCGAAAAGATGCTCAATTACTTCATCCAGAAGGCGCACAATCGCAAGATGCTGGTCCATCCGCGCATCGTGATCGGCGTGCCCTCAGAGATAACGCAGGTAGAAAAGCGCGCCGTTGAAGACTCGGCATACCGGGCCAAGGCGAGCGAAGTCTATCTCGTGGAACAGGCCATGGTGGCGGCAATTGGCGCCGGCCTGCCTATTACCGAACCTTCGGGAAACATGGTGGTCGACATCGGCGGCGGGACAACCGATATTGCGGTGATTTCTCTGTCGGGCATTGTCTACTCACGGTCAGTGCGCATGGCCGGAAACCAGATGGACGAGGCCATTACCAACTACCTTAAGCGCAAATACAACCTGCTCATCGGCGAACGGACGGCGGAGCACATCAAAATCGAGATCGGGTCGGCGTTCCCGCTAGACAAGCCTTTATCGATGGAGATCAAGGGACGCAACCTGATTGAAGGCGTGCCCAAAACCATCTCAGTGGACGACAGCGAGATTCGTGAAGCTCTGGGCGAATGCATCGCCGTCATCATGAACGCCATTCGCGTTGCCCTTGAGCGCACCCCGCCTGAGCTGTCGGCAGATATTTCGGACCGCGGCATCGTGCTCACCGGCGGAGGCGCACTCATCAAGAATCTTGACAAGCGCATTCGGGAGGAAACCGGATTGCCCGTCTCCGTGGCCGACGACCCACTCGCTTCTGTGGTGCTCGGTACCGGAAAGATGCTCTCCGACTTCCGGCTCCTGCGCAAAATCAAGATCGACTGACGTGGCGGGCCCTGACCCACGGACCCTCTTATGGACTCCTTCTTCACCCGCTATCGGAACCTACTCGTACTGCTGGCCATGCTGATGGCGCAGATCGTCGGGCTTGCCGTGCAAGTGCGCCGGACAGATGAAGGGCGAAGCACCGTCGATCCCCGGGATGCGCCAGGCGTGCGCCTGATCCGGCTCTGGGCTGAAGCGATGGTCGCTCCACCAGAGCGGTTAATCCACGGCTCGAAGATGGGCGCATCGGGCTTCTGGCAGAACTATATTGACCTCCGCCACGTTCGCCAGCAAAACCAGGATTTGCAGGAAACCATTGACCGGCTGCGCCTGGAACAAGCTTCGCTGCTCGAAGATGCCCGCCAGGGCGAGCGTCTTCAAGCCCTCCTTCAATTCCAGCAAAAGTATATATATTCCACCGTGCCTGCACAGGCCATCGGTTCCAGCGGCGGCGACCAGTCGCGGGTTTTCTATCTTGACAAGGGATCGGGCGACGGCCTCAAGCCAGACATGGCGGTCATCACTGCCGATGGAATTGTGGGCAAGGTACGCGATGTCTTTCCGCACACCGCCCAGGTACTCGTCATCAACGACCAGACCAGCGGTGCGGGCGTGATCCTTGAGACCACACGCACGCGCGGCATCCTCACCGGCAACGCCTCTGGCTTGCTGGAGATTGTCGGCATCCTGGCCGACGATCGCATCAAGCCCGGCGAAAATGTCTTCACCGCCGGTGGCGACCTCATCTTCCCGCGTGGGCTGCCGGTCGGTGTGGTCGAAAAGGTGGTACGCGATCCGGACCGCGACGCGTTCATCGACATTATTGTGAAACCAGCCGCTCATCTTGACCGACTCGACGAGGTGTTGGTCATCACCAGCACCCAGCCTCGCTTCTCGTCCGAGCAGCAGCAGGACCTGGCCACCAGTGACGCGGTTAAAGGCGCTGAGGTCGAGGCAATCAAGGACCAGTTGAAGGCCTCGCAGATCATGGCCGAACGCCTCCCCGGTCTTATCGATCCCAACCTTCCACCGGACCAGCAGCCGCTGCTGGACACCTCGAACCCGGTTCCCGTGGCCCATCCACCGCAGGCCCTGCATCCCGACCGGTTTACGCCACCAGCGACAACAGGTCCCGTCCCTGCAGCCAGCGGCGGCTCAAAACCAGCAGCTCCGGTCGCGCTTCAGCCCGCCAAGCCCCAGACAGCCAAGCCTGAGAGGAATCCATAGCCATGTCTGTTCTGGGAGCCAACTTCCGTCGCGACCTGGAGATTCGACGCTATCCGCTGCTGCTCTACGTCCTGGTGCCGCTGACCGCGCTGGTGCTGCAGGCCTGGTTGCCACGCGTCCTCGGGCCCTATGCCTGGTTCGATCTGCCGCTGGTAGTCACCGTCTACTTCGCATTGGGCAGGCGCAGCCCTATCCAGGGCACCCTAATGGGCGCCGCCATGGGTTTGTTTGAAGACGCGCTCTCCCACCACGCGATCGGTATCAACGGCATCGCCAAAACCACGGTCGGCTTTCTGGCCGCGTCCTTTGGCGTCCGCATCGACGTCGAAAATCACACCATACGGCTGATTCTCAACTTCCTGTTGTCCCTGTTGTCGAGCGCCATCTATGTTTTCGTTTTCCGCGTAATGCTCGGCCTCGATCTGAAGTGGCTGTGGTTCACTGAAGTCTTCCGGGCCATAGGCAACTCGCTCATCGCCATGGTGCTGTTTCCCTTGCTCGATCGTCTCCAGATTAGAGAGTAAGGAACCAAAGGCCAGGAAATATGTAAGGCAGCGAAGCTCACAGAATTCTAAGGCGCAGAAACATGGAATCCATCAGCAGCCGCGGCGAAAAGCTCTCCACCCTCAAGTTGACGGTGGTGCAGTACGGCATTCTGTTCATGATGCTCGCCCTCGCTGGGCAGCTGTGGCGCCTGCAGGTACTTGGCGCGGAGAACTTCCGCATGCTTGCCGAGCAGAACCGCATTCGCAAAGTGCCGATTCTTGCCCCGCGCGGCAAGCTGTTCGACCGTGAGAATCGGCTGCTTGTAGACAACTACCCTTCGGTGTCCTGCTTTCTGGTCCGCGAGCAGAATCGCAACGTGGACGCCGATCTTCCCTTGATCGCCCGCGGACTTGACATTGACCTGGAGCAGTTGCAAGCCACATTGCGCCACTATCGTGCTGCTCCTGGTTATCAACCCATCCCCATCAAGCAGGACATCACCGCCGACGAGCAGGCCTTCATCCAGTCGCACCGCAACGAGTTGCCCGAGCTTGAAACCATTGATGAGGAGCGCAGGCTTTATCCCCGCGACGGCTTTGCATCTCACCTGATCGGCTATGTGGGTGAAGTAAGTGAAGAGGATCTGAACAATCCACGCTTTGCCTATTACATGCCCGGCGACGTGGTGGGCAAGGGCGGCATAGAGGAAACCTACGACCAGTTGTTGCGGGGCCAGGACGGTTCCCGCGATGTCATAGTCGACAGCCGCGGCCGCGAGGTTGGCTTCCTGCGCACCCAGCACGCCACACCCGGCCAGGACCTGCGACTGACCATCGACGAAGACCTGCAGCATGCAGCCGAGTTGGCACTTGGCGACCGCAACGGCGCTGTAGTTGCCATGGACCCCCGTAATGGCGAAATTCTCGCCCTGGTCTCTCGTCCCAGCTTCGATCCCAATGCATTCGCCGTTCGCATCAACCGCACCGACTGGAACAAACTCATCACCGACCCCGATCATCCGCTGATGAACAAGGCCATCCAGGCACAGCTGGCACCAGGATCGACCTTCAAGATCCTCATGTCCGTTGCCGGACTGCAAGAGGGGATTGCGCAGGACATGAAGATCAACTGCCCGGGCGGCTGGGGCCCTTACGGATATTTCCACCATTGCGACGAACATCACGGGGCGGTGGATATCCATGACGCGATTCCCTATTCCTGCGACACCTTTTTTTATATGCTCGGCGACAGGCTGGGCATCGACAGAATCTCAAAATACGCCACTGAATTTGGCTACGGACAGAAGACGGGCATCGATTTGCCTGGTGAACAGGCCGGGCTGATGCCATCCGCACAATGGAAGTTGAAGAACTACCGCGCCCGCTGGTATCCCGACGAGACGCTTGACGTTGCCATCGGTCAGGGAGCTGTTGCGGCTACACCGTTGCAATTGGCTCGCATTATTGGCGGCATCGCCTCTGGAGGGCACCTGGTCAGGCCCCACGTCGTTTTTCCCGATCAGCTTCCCGAGGATTTTCGCAAGGCCCTGCCGGAGACTTTTCCGGGAAGTGGCAATGTGGATATTCCCATTGATCCTGACAACTGGACCATTATCACTGACGGTATGTATCAGGTGACCCAGCCCGCCTATTTCCACACTGCCGGCTCGGCCCACCTTGAGGGCATCGACTTCGGCGGCAAGACGGGAACCGCGCAGACAATGAGCCACGATGCGTTGAGCCGCCTCGGCAAGAGCAAGAACAACAATCCCAATGTGTGGTTTGTCGGCGTCACTCCACGCCGCAATCCCGAGTTGGTGGTGGCGGTGCTTTGGCAGAATGGCGAGTTCAGCTATTATCCTGCCCGCATTGGCGCCAAGATTGTCTCAGCTTACGTGGAGAAGCAACGCCGCCTGGCGCACAACCTTGTGCCGGTCAAGACAGCCGCGCCGGTGGTGATGAGCGCTGTATGGACTGGCGCGAATCCCAGCGGCGGTCCCGGCAAGCAGAACGATAGTCCGCCTCGGATGCAAGGCGGCAGCTTTCTTGTTCAGAACGGCCAGATTGTTGCGCGCACTACATCTGACACGCACTCCGCCGCACAGGCCGTACGCAAGTCAGGGACGGAGTCCGCAGGCGGAGCGAAGCCAACCGCAATCCCCACCCAGCAGGCGGTGACTCAGCTCGCAAAAACTCGAGTCGTGAGTCCGGTGAAGCCACAATGACCGCCATGCGCCGCATCCTCAGTTTCCGCGAATTCGACTGGGCGCTTCTAGCTATGGTGTTGCTGCTCTGCACGCTTTCGGTGTTTGAAATCTACTCGGCCACCCTGCATACAAAGTATGTCGGCTTTTACACCAAACAGATGTTCTGGATCGCCGGCGGCCTCGCGGCCATGTTTCTGTTTGCCAAGATCGACTACCACCGGCTGCTCGACTGGGCGCCCTGGGCCTACGGAGTTTGCCTTTTTGCGCTCGCGGCAGTGCTGGTGCCGGGAATTGGTCACAAGGCCCTGGGCGCAAGACGGTGGATCAAGGCGGGACCCATGCTCTTTCAGCCTTCTGAGTGGGTCAAGCTGGTGCTCATCCTGGTCGTGGCACGCTTCTTTGCTAACCTGGGCGGACGCAGCCTGGTCAAGCAGGATGTCTTCAAGGCCTTCATCCTGGTGGGCATCCCGATGCTGCTGGTGATCAAGGAACCCGATCTGGGAACCACGCTCACCTATACGCCAATTCTGATTGCCGGCCTCTTCTTCGGGGGCATCAATCTTCGCCAGTCGATCATCCTTATCGCTGCTGCCGCTCTTTTCGCGGTGGGTGCATGGTCGAGCGGGAAGATCCTCAAGCCATACCAGAAAGCCCGCCTCACCAGCTTTGTGAACCCTGACAACGACCCCCGCGGGGCCGGGTATCAACTCCTGCAGTCCAAGATCGCAGTCGGGGCCGGAGGTGTCTTGGGGCAAGGCGCCGCCAAGGGCTCTCAAACCCAAGGCGACTTCCTCCCTATCCCCCACGCCGACTTCATCTTTGCCGCTTTCAGCGAAGAACACGGCTTCGTCGGCGCGGTTTTCGTGCTGCTGCTATACTTCTCCATATTGATGCGTTTGATTCAGAACGCTCAAACGGCCGCGGACCTGTCCGGTTCCCTGATTATCATGGGGGTAGTGGCTGTGTTGACCTTTCAGATTCTGGTCAACGTCGGCATGGTCATCGGCTTTATGCCTGTCACCGGAATTCCTTTACCGTTAATGAGTTACGGCGGATCTTCGGTGTTGTTTACGTTCCTGGCGCTGGGTGCGGCGATGAATGTCCGTATGCGCCGGTTCGTTAACTGAGGCGTCCCGGCTTGAAAACCCGGACGCTGGTTATCAAGTTTGCTCTTGTCGCGCCCCGGAACCGTCCGGACCGCAAGAGTAGTATTTTCAAGCATTTCGCCGGCCCGGTCCGGATGGATCGCGCGCCCGGCAGGACAAGGGTTCATGAGCACGCAGAGACGGGAAAACCGTTGGCGGCCAACAGGTTGCATGGAATGCGCGGGAAGCTACTGGCTTTCGGGCCTCGCTTTTTTCGCGCTGTACTTCCTTGCACACGCTAGCGGTGGAACGGCCCCGCCGGATTTTCCGGCTTGGTTGGCCACAATCTCTCTGCAATCGGATTACCGCAACACTCAAATCGTTCGGCTTGTTCCGTTGAACATCCGCCTTGGTTTTCCGCCCCCAGGGGGCAATCACCGCGCGGCAGCCGTCACGTTAAAGTCTTTCGGATCATCCTCTCTGCACATCCCCTCTTCTTCCGGTCTTGCGCGTCTCCATCCATCCTTGCCGCGGGTACNNACGCGGCTTGCAATTCTTGAAGACGATCAGCTCGCGGAAATTTATTACGAGCGCGAAAACGAGTACACCCTGGCAGGGTCCATCTACAACGGGCGCGTCACCCGTGTCCTGCCCGGCATGCAGTCCGCTTTTGTAGACCTTGGTCTAGAGCGCGACGCCTTCCTCTATGTAACCGACTTCATGGAACTCGAGGACTCGGAGGAGACCGACGAGTTGGAAAAGGCCGCGGCCACCGGGGCCAACCATGCTCCACGCGAAGTCCGGCACTCTGCCCAGCCAGATAGAAACGGCGGACGGCAGGATGATCGCCAGGCGCGCTCAGGCCAGAAGCAGGAACAGTGGCAGGACCGTCCGCCAAAAGAGCGCCGTCCCGTTGAAGAAGCGGCACAGGAACCACCTGCAGTAGCCGCACCCTCTGCCGAATCATTCGTAATCTCCGAGCAAGGTATCGAAGCCCAGGAAGACTCTGGCGGACAGGGTGCACGCCGCTGGCGTGGACGCCGTCATCGTCGCGGCGCTCGGGGTCAAGCCGGCTCCTCTGAGGGCCGCTCGGAATCCGGGCAAACGCTGGAGATCACGCCGGAGCCATCAGCCGAACCCGAGGTAGCTCCTGACATTCAGGCGTCGGCATTCCAATCCGCCGACCGGCCGTCATTCGGCTCTGCCCCCCATGCGCCCCGGCCGTCATCCCACGTCCCTGTTCCCTTTGTTCTGCCCGGCGAGTCGCTCTCAAAGTACGGCGGCACGCCGGTGGACGATGCCCCTAGGTCCGCCCCGGAGCCAGCCGCACCTGTACGCCCATCGGGCTTCTCCAAGCCTTCCACGCTGATTGAAACGCCGATCGAGTGGGACGGCAGCGGACTGCTCCCCGGCGAGTCGCTCTCCCTTCATCGTTCCCGCCAGACTGAAGAAGATGCGGAACCCGAGAGGCTGACCCGAGCTTCCGGAACCGCTCCAGACCAGGTTGAGGAAGACGAATTCGTCGAAGAGACTGAGGAGTTCGACCCCGAGCCCCATGGATCCGCGCCGGAGTTCGAAGCCGGCCAGGTTGAAGAAGAAGCCGTCGAGCTCGACTCTCCCGAATTTGAAGAGACATCCTCTGCCCAGACACCGTTCTTCGAGACCGAAACGGACTTTGAAGAAGTAGTGGATGTGCAGCCGCCTGTCCCGATGACCAACGAGGAGTCGACCGAATCCGACGCCTCTGCTTCGCACCGTGTTGACCCCGTGCCTCCCACCGGATTCCGCCTCTTCGGCTTTGGCAAGAAGAAGGATGAGGAAGCTGAGGCCAAACCGGCCGCCGGTTCAGTGCCCGCGATCTCGTCTTATGCCCCCGGCACCGGCCTTATCGAAGAAGAAGTCATTGATGGCGAGGAGTTTGAAGCCGTCCCCCATCATCGCCGCCAAAAAACCGACGACCATGATCTCGACGTCTACGAAGAAGAAACCCTTCCCACCCAGATTCGCTCTGGTGACCTCGGCGAAATGCTCCAGGAAGCCCATCTCGACCACCGCATCCAGTTAAACTTCGACGAGAAGAACGGTGAAGAGGAATCCTTCGACGAAGAGGAAGATGAAGATGAAGCTACGGCCGACGGTCAAGCGACCAACGGCGCGGCAACAAGCACAGATTCCGGCCAACAACGTCGCGATCGCGGCGCCCGTGGAGGACGCCGTGGTCGTGGCGCACCGGGAGGAGCTCCAGACCGCGGAAACCGTCGCGGGGGTCCATCGCGCCGCTCCATGCAGACTACGGACCTTCCAGTCATCAGCGATTTGCTGAAGCCTGGCCAGGAGATCCTGGTCCAGATCGCCAAGGAGCCAATCGCCAAGAAGGGCGCGCGCATCACCTCTCACATCGCGCTGCCCGGACGCTTTCTGGTTTTCATGCCCACTGTCACGCACATCGGCGTCAGCCGCAAGATTGCCTCCGACGAAGAGCGCCAGCGCCTCAAGAGGGTTCTGGTGAACGAGCGCGGTGAGGCCTCCGGCGGATTCATCGTGCGCACTGCTGCCGAGGGCGCCTCGGAAGAAGACCTTCGCGCTGACTTGCGGTTCCTGATGAATCTCTGGAATGACATCAAGCAGCGGTCGGACTCCTCGAAGTCTCCAGCGCTCATTTATCATGACCTGTCGCTGATCGAGCGCATTCTGCGCGACCAGGTGAGCTCGAACTTCTCAAACATCTGGGTCGACTCGGAAGCCGATTACGAACGCATCGTGCGTTTCCTCAATCGCTTCTCGCCAACTCTGGTCCGCCGCGTCAAGCTCTACACCAAGGAGACGCCTCTCTTCGAGCATTTCGGCATCCAGGACGAGATATCGAAGGCGCTGCGCTCCAAGGTCTGGCTCAAGAGCGGTGGCTCCATCGTTATTAACCAGACTGAAGCCCTGGTCGCCATCGACATCAATACCGGCAAGTATGTCGGCAAGTCGGCGCGGCTCGAGGACACCATCGTCAAGACGAACCTCGACGCCGTCCCGGAGATTGTCCGCCAGATTCGGCTCCGCGACCTGGGCGGTATCATCGTCATAGACTTCATCGACATGGACGAGCGCAAGAACCGCTTCAAGGTTCTGGCCGCCCTTGAGGAAGCCCTCAAGGCCGACCGCGCCCCAACCAAGGTGCTGCAGTTCAATGACTTCGGCCTGGTCGCCATCACCCGCAAGCGTGTCAAGCAATCTCTAGAGCGGACGCTCTCGGTCCCTTGCCCAACCTGCCAAGCCACCGGCATGGTCAAGAGCCCGACCACCGTGTGCAACGAGATCTATACCGAACTGCGCAAGATGAAGAGGCACTTCGAAGGCGCCGACATCCTGCTCCGCGTGCATCCTGAAACTGTCAAGGTGCTGAAATCGAACAATGCCAGTTGGCTGGTTGAGTTCGAGGAGTTAACGGGCAAGAACATCCTGGTGAAGAGCGACGCTACGCTGCATCCAGAGCAATTCGACGTTCAGGGTTGAGCCGAGGGTAGCAGGCGCAACCCGCTGGGAAAAACGAAGGCCGGAGCTTTGCTCCGGCCTTCGTTTTTCTTCCCACCTTCAGGCAACTTCCTGCCGTAATCGGTGTCTAACTCTATTGTCACTAGGTGTTTCCCGGAGCCGCCTAAAAATTCAATGAATGAGGTTCAGAAATGACATTTCCTCGTCGGATGTCCCTGATGCTGCGTGTAAGTTTCCTTGGATCTGCGGCCATCCTTGCCGCAGGTTTGGCGAATGCACAGTCCTCAGACTCCCAGAATCAATCCAACTCGGCCCAATTCTCTTCTTCAAGTGATTCCAGTTCGGTCCAGCTAGCTGAGTCGGTGGCCCCTGAGGGTCTGGCCGCGCTGCCCTCCGCACCCACTCCGAGGCCGTCAGCCTCAAGCCAGGAGACCGGCGGCGGCGGCGGCTGGAGACATAACCTGTTGAGCAATTACGCTCTTGAGTTTGGTGGTGGACTCAGTGCCCCGGCAGACAAGACCTACATCACCTGGGGCGGCCAGTTTACCGTGGGCGGCGGGGTGAACTTCTCCAAACGATTCGCCCTGCTGGCCGAGTACCAGTTCATGGACAACAAGCTGCCTGGCAAACTGATCGCTGAGACCGGCGCGACCGGCGGCCACGCGCACATTTGGTCCCTCACCCTCGATCCGGTCGTCAGTCTCTTTCCCAAGTCGGAAAATGATGTCTATGTCACCGGCGGAGGGGGCTTCTACCGAAAGGTCACCAGTTTCACCGACGTTTTGCCGAGCCAGTACTGCAGCTTCTACTATTGCGGCGTCGCATACTCGCCCCAGGTGGTGGGTCATTTTTCCTCGAACCAGGGAGGCTTCAACATTGGCGGCGGCTACCAGCACCGGATGGGCGGCATGTACGGCGACAGCAAGATGAAGCTCTTCGCCGAAGTGCGCTACGTCGATGTCCTGACCCCGGCCGTGACCACGCAGCCGAATGGGCTGGGAACTACAAGCGTAGCCGCGGGCACGAAGGTGATCCCGATCAGCCTCGGTATTCGCTGGTAACTCAAGTCCAAACAGAACAGCATAGCCCACTCCTTCACGGTGAGGCCGCGACGGGGTGTGATGATTCCTCACCGGCACGGGCATGGACAACCGCCCACAACTTCCTCATTGCCCTGCCATTCGGCACGATAACTCTTCCCTAAAGCATCGCACGGTGAAAAGCGTGGTAAGTCGACTTTTTCGGCATCCAACTCAAGACAGATTTTCCCCGGCAAATCGATCCCGCTGCCGCGCCAGGTCGGCCCGTTTTGGGACAACCCTCTTTCTCACGTCGGCCATTTTGTTAGCCGGATGCGGCGGCGCTACGTTTCGTTCGACCGTGCCGCAGCCACAGAATCCGGTTTCCGCTCCACCATCCAACCCAGCTCCGGTAGCAAGCCAGGCCGGGGCACTGACCATCTCTCCGCAATATGCCGCATTGGGCCAGGGGCAATCACTGAATTTCGTGGTGACGGGCGCGGGCGGCGCCGCGGTCGAGTGGTGGGTGAATGGGGTCGTGGGTGGAGGCCAGGCGACGGGTACGGTGAGTAGCAGCGGGAGTTACACAGCGCCGGCCAGCGTGCCGCAGAGCGAAAACGTAAAGGTAACAGTAGCGCTGGCCGCATCGCCGCAACAAAACTACGCGACGGCAGTGGTGTCGATCATCGCGCCCGGACAGGTGACCTGCCCCTTCGAACTTGGGAACCCGCAAGTGGCGCAATACTCGCTTTACCTTCCCGCTCCCGGGAAAATGGACGTGCAGTTTGGGACCACGACTGGTTACGGACTGAACACGTGGCAGGTCTCAACGCCTTCAGCAAATGGCGGCGAAGTGCAGATTTATGTCGCCGGAATGGTGGGCCAAACCCTGTATCACATGCGGGCGCACGCAACGCTGAACGATGGCGCTATTTACACCGACGTAGACCACACCTGCACGACGGGTCTACCTCCGCCGACCTCGGCAGTCAACGTCTCCACACCCTCAGGAGCGACGCCGCAGCCAGGCATCGAAATGTGGAACACGATTCTTCCCTCAGGGGACACCCAGGCCTTCGCCACCGACCTGAATGGCAACGTGATTTGGACCTATGCTTACCCACACACGCCCGCCGACCTGATTCAGGGCATTCAGTTGCTGCCCAACGGCAACTTGCTGATGGTCGATTCATATCTGTCGTCGCTGACCACCGCGCAGAGTTCCGGCGTGATTAACGAGATCAGGGAGATCGATCTGGCGGGAAACACGGTGAACAGCCTCAATATGGGTACGCTGAACCAGAAGCTGGCGGCTGGAAACTTCCGTGATGCCGAGGGCAATCTCTATCAACTCGGGAGCTTTCACCACGACGTGCTACCGCTGCCAAATGGGCATCTGGTGCTGTTGGCCACTTATACCAGAAAGTTCAATAACCTATCGGGAACCACGGGGACAACCAGCGTGATTGGCGACGCTCTGGGGGACGTGGACCAGAACTTCAATCCCGATTGGGCGTGGAATACGTTCGATCACCTCGACATTAACCGGCGCCCGATGATCTTTCCTGACTGGACGCACTCTAACGGAATGCTGTATTCGAACGACGACCACAATCTACTGCTCTCGATGCGCCACCAGAATTGGGTCATCAAAATCAATTTTCTTGACGGCAGAGGCTCTGGCAATGTGATGTGGCGCCTCGGCGAGGGCGGTGATTTCAAACTTGTGGGCGCCACCGATCCCACTGACTGGTTCTATGCGCAGCATGGGCTGGGCTACTTTACGCCCAATACCACAGGCGTCTTCCGCATCGGCATGATGGACAACGGCAACGACCGCATCTTCCCCACCGGACAGGTGCTATGCCTGCCGTACAGGCCAACAACCGCACAGTGCTACTCGACGATGCCGCTCCTGGAGCTGAACGAAACCAACATGACGGCGGCCATGATCACGCATTACGAGCCGCCACCCGCTTATTTCAGCTTTTTCGGAGGCAACGCCGAGCAGCTTGCCAACAGCGACATTGAAGTGAATTTCTGCGCGGCGGTCAAAGGGGCCATCGTCCAGGAACTCAATCCGCAGGGCTCGCAGGTGCTGTGGCAGGCGACGACGCCTGGGACCGACCAGTTCCACGTCTATCGGCTGCCAAGTTTGTATCCGGGCGTCCAGTGGTAGGAAGGCCAAGTACTCTGATTCGACCTGCGCGGGGGCAGGAGTACACAACCCTTTCTCACATCTTCTGTCGGTGTGCCCACTTCGCCGCGCTCAATCCGCTCAAGAAACGCACGCGCCAGCTTGCGCAGCCACGCCGCTTCAGGCAATGCGGCTTTTCCCGTTTCGTCGTTGACGAAATCTGAGGAAAATCCTCCTCGACCGCGTGCGCCGGGTACCCCATGTCCCGCTATTGAGACTTGGCCTCAAATCAAGTCCGAGCCCCATCCTTTCCGCCTTTTTCTGCGAAAAGGTGGGAAGGCCTCAAATCCTGATTGGCGAATCCCACCGTTCAAAGAATTCCCATCACCCTGAGCCGAACGAGTCCTCCAGCCAGCACTCCGATCGGCGTCATCGCCACCAGCGTTAACTGGTACCAGACTGGCTGCTTTCCCTTCGCTTGAAGAGCGCTCAAGGCCGCCAAAGCCAGCACGATAATCGCAAGCGCCAGCACGTGAAACAGCGGATTCGCGACCGCCAGCCATGCAGTCACGTATCCGCCTGCCGCCGCAGCCAAAAATGAATAGCCCAGGTTCACGAAGATGTAGCCCGGCTGCGGGTTTCCCTCTTCGCCCACCCAACTCGGCGTCAGCCGCACCAGCAGCGCCGTCAGGACAGCCACCAGAATGGCCATGGTCAAAAAGCCGGCCGCGAGCGCCAAAAATGCATGCAGCGTTACCACAACTTTCTCTCCTCCTGTGTCGGCGTCCCTACATCGCCCCGCTCAATCCGTTCAAGAAACGCTCGCGCCAATTTGCGTTCGCCAGGATGGCTCTCTCCGTGAATCGTACAGAGGTCTAGAAATTCGTCGCACAGCGCATTGCGCTCTTCCTGCTGCGCAAAGACCCCTTGCAAGGCAATCGCCAGCTCCCTCAGCCGCCCTGCCTCCGGCCAGCTTCCGCCTTCATCTTCATCGCCGATGTATTCAGAGAACAGCCCTCTGCGTCCGCGGGCGCACTCGTCCAGGCATGCCAGTAACTGCTCGCTGAACGCTCTTGCCAGCATCTCCAACTCCTTGCGTTCCACTTCGTCGCGCGGGTCCATTTCCATTCGTCTGCCGCCGTTTCTCTACTTGCTGCGCATCGCCGCTTCAACCTCGTCGGCAGTGTGCGGAAGGTCGCTGTCCAAATCAATGAGCTTTCCATCAGCGCCAACAAGGAAGGTGCACTCGATCCGCACTCCCAGCTTTTCTTCGGGAATGTAGATGCCAGGCTCGATCGTGAACACCATCCCCGGCTTCAGCACCGCCGGATAGTGTTCAACAGGATCGTGCACGTCGATTCCCACCATATGGCCCAGCCCGTGCAGCCAGTACAGGCCCAGTGGTTGCCCATGTAGATCTTTTCCGTGCGTGTTGATGTAGTTGTATGCCGCTGTGTCGAGTGAGTTCGGGTCATTGCGGTCGCGGTCGTTGATGCTCGACTTGCCGGCAACAAACGCGTCAACCGCCGCGCGCTGCGCGCCCAGCACAATGTTGTAGATCTCTCTTTGCCGCGGAGTGAAGTGGCCGTTCGCCGGGACAGTGCGCGTAATATCGGCGGCGTACATTGAGTACTCGCAAGCGGCATCCACCACCACGACGTCCCCATTTTCAACAGTGCGCGAGTTCCCCGCATAGTGCAGCGTCGTCGAGTTGATGCCGGAGCCAACAATTGCCGCATAGCTCGCCCGCTCGCACCCGTTCTCCATCCACGACGCCGTCATTTTACCGGCAATGGCGCGCTCCGTCTCTCCCGGCTTCACCGCATGCATCATCACGCGCTGCCCGGCAATCGACGCCGCTGAAGCCTTCTTGATCAACTCGATCTCGCCCGCGTCTTTCACTACCCGAAGCACTGCGGTGAGACCGGTGATGTCGTGCGCGTCGGCCGCCGACATCCCCAGCGTTGCCGCGGTAAAGTCTACGAGCGCCTTCGCCTGCGGAGCTGTTGGCTGTGTCCAGATGTTGTATGCAAGCCTGCGGTCTTTGTCGATCAGGCCATTCAGCACTGCCGGCAACTCCGTCATTTGCTGCACGGCATCCACACCCGTTGCCTGCGCCACTTCCGGCGAAGCCGCATCCAGTTTTGCCCCGGTGTACTTTTCCATGTGCAGGTCGCGCGTGGGCAAAAACAGAATCTCCCTGTACGTGCGCGGTGTAGCAGCCTGCGGGGCATCACTCACCACCAGAAGCGCCGCACCCGGCTCAGTCCACCCGGTCAGGTAATAGAAATCCTCATCCTGCCGATAAGGCGTCAGGTCCAGCAACGGCTCTTCTGCCGCGAACAGCACGGCAACACCGCCATGCAGCCTGGCAGCCAGCGCCACTCGCCGCGCGCGATACGCACTGGCAGGCTGCTTCTCAAGCGCACGCAGCGCAGGCACTGCCGTTGAGGTTGCCAGCAGGAACAAGGCAATCAATCGGAGCAATTTCATTCCGCTATTGTCGTCCCTCGCACTATGCGGTGCAAAACGGGAGCATTTTTGAGATTGGGCGCGCACTCAAAACCAGCCGGAAGACCGTTTTTCGACCCTTTTTCCGTCTCTTCCCCATTGAAATTCCCGGCAATTTCGCCTATGCTAAGGATGCAGACGAATTTGTTCGCCAGAGTTCTACCGTGTGCGCACCGGCTGGCGGAGAGATGAGTGGGCTCATAGCCCACTTTTTATTTGCGGCAAATTCACCGGGGTAAACCCCCGAAAAACAGCCGCTTAAGTGCGGCGTAGGTACTTGGTCCCCAGCGAGCGATTTTGCGCGATTGGGGTGTAGGGACGATGGCAGTTAAGCTGGACGAAATTCGATCGGCGGCGGCAAGGGTGGCCGCCTCGCATGGGCTGGACGTGGTGGACTTGGAGTTCATTGGCCCTGCGAAGGAGCGCACCCTGCGGATTTATCTCGAGAAAGACGCCGAGGGACGCGCGCAGCTCAAGGCAGCTATTGCGGCAGGCATCGAGGGGCTTCCGGAGCGGCTCGTCGAGGGCAGGTTGAGTGTGGAGCAGTTGTCCGGCGTAACGCACGAGGATTGCGCCACTTTCAGCCGCGATTTTGGCGTGCTGTTGGACGTGGAAGACCTGGTTCCAGGGGCAGAATATACGCTCGAGGCCAGTTCGCCGGGTTTGGATCGCAAGCTAAGCCGGCCCGAGGATTTTGGGCGGTTTCAGGGTTGCCTGATCAAAGTGCAGACCTTCGAGGCAATCCGCAACAACCGCCATTGGCAAGGGCGCCTTATTGCTGGCGGGGAGCCAAGTGCAGGCAAGATCATCACGCTCGACCTGAACGCGGTCAAGCAGAACAGCAAGAGCCGGAAGATTGGCGTCAGTACCGTCGAAATCGCCTTCGCCAATATCGAGAAGGCGCAACTGGTGCCTGAAATCTGAGAGCTTCTCCGGATGCCGCAACTGTCCGGAAGTCTGAAACAGGAGAAGGTGACGAGCTCCATCCCTCCTCCAAAACCCAACTGAACCGGCCCTGGGATTCGCACTCCGAATCCGAACACCGGGCAACAATCGAGAGAGTAAGCAAAGTATGGCCAGCAGTGTTTTGTACCAAAGCATCGAGCTCCTCAGCCAGGAAAAGGGCATTGACCCCGCCATCGTTGTCGGTGCGGTCGAGGAGGCCATTGCCCTGGCCACGCGCAAGTTCTACAAGACCCAGGAAAACATGCGCGGGGAGCTCAACAAAGAGACCGGCGAAATCACGGCTTACATCTACAAGACTGTAGTCGCGGACGCGGAGCAGGTAGAAGACCCGCTCAACCAGATCACGCTGGCGGAGGCCAATGAGTTGGCTCCCGGCGTCGAAGTTGGCTCTGAAATCCGCATGTATCGCGACACCAGTCCATTGGGCCGCATCGCCGCGCAGCTCGCCAAGCAGGTCATCTTCCAAAAGGTCCGCGAAGCCGAGCGTGACACCGTCTTCCAGGAATACGCGCACCGCGAAAAGGAAGTCCTGAACGCCACCGTCAAGCGCATTGAAGGTCAGGATGTCATCTATGACCTGGGCAAGGCAGAAGCCCGCTGCCCCAAGCGCGAACAGTCGCGCCTCGAGCAGTTCTCGATCGGCGAGCGCGTTCGCGTGGTGCTGCTCAAGGTAGACCGCGCCGCTAAGGGACCGCAGGTTATCGTCTCCCGCGCCGCACCTGAGTTGGTATCGAATCTGTTTCAGTCGGAAGTTCCCGAGATCTACGACAACACGGTCGTAATTCGCGCCATTGCCCGCGAAGCCGGGGAGCGCACCAAGATCGCCGTTCAGAGCCGCGACAAGGACGTGGACCCGGTCGGCGCCTGCGTTGGCATGAAGGGAATGCGCGTTCAGTCCATCATCCGCGAACTGCGCGGAGAGAAAATCGACATCATCGAATTCAGCGACGAGATCACCACCTTCGCTGAAAAGGCACTGCAGCCGGCCAAGGTCAGCCGCGTTTCCATTACTGACCTTACCGAGAAGCAGTTGGAAGTGATCGTCGACGATACGCAGCTTTCGCTTGCAATCGGCAAGAAGGGCCAGAACGTCCGCCTTGCTGCAAAGCTGCTTGGCTGGAAGATCGATATCAAGAGCGAAGAGGAGAAGCGCCAGGAGGTCGAGCAGCAGATGGGCTCCTTCGGCACCGGACCTTCGACGCCGATCGAGCAGGTTGCCGAGTTGGGCGACAGCATCATACAGAAGCTGGTCGCCGCCGGCATCACCACCGTCGAGGCCCTTGCGGACATGACTCCAGAGCAGCTCGAGGAGATTCCCGGCATTGGCGAAAAGACCCTGGAAAAGATCAGCGTTGCCGTTCGTCACTACTTTGGCCACTTTGAGGAAGGCGAAGCAGGCCACGTGCCTGAAGCCGCGGAAACAACTACGGGCGAAGCTGAGGTTGAAAACGCGCCCGCCGCTGTGGCCGACGCAGAAGCCGAGGCGGAAAACTCAGCGGTGGTCGTTGAAGAAGCTGAAAGTGTCGCCGCTGTTGAAGCGGGAGAAGAGCCCGTCAGCACCATTGAAACGGCAATTGAAAACGTGCCCGAAGCCGGCGATGCACCGGAAGAGACAGAAACCGAAAGCGCAACCAGTGAAGAGCAGGCGGCTGAAGAGGACGGCGCGTAGTATGCGCCTCTGCCTCCAAAGCCAATCCAATGATCATGGAAGTTTGAAACACATCCATTGCCACGAGGTAGCTATGAGCGACTAAGTGCTTTGGGAATCGGAAATTGAAAAGAGGCGGATGAGTAAGGTTCGTATCAACGATCTCGCGCGCGAGATGGAAGTCAAGAGCAGGCAGATTCTTGACGTTTTGGCGGAAATCGGCCTGGGCGCCGGCAAGACTCACTCTAGTTCCCTGGAGTCGGACGAGGCAGAGAAAGTCCGCGCACACATTGAGCGCGGAACGCGCTCTGGCGGTCACGCAGGCGCTGGGTCCTCGCGCGCTCCTCAAGGCATAACTCCAAAAATCGACCTCTCGCATATCTCCAAGCCCGGAGACGTGCTGAAGGCCATTCTGGCCAAGAAAAAGGAAGACGAGGAAGAGGCGCGCCACCCCCATGCGCAGACAAAGCCGACAGTTGTGTCGGCCGTGAAGCCTCCTGCCCCGCCTGTTGCCCGTGCGACGCCGCCCGCGCCAGTTGTCGCCGCGCCGCCCCCGGCCCCGCGGAAGATAGTTCCTTTGCCGCGCTCCGCGCCTAACATCGTCCAGCCACCAGCTACCCCAGCGATTGCTTCGCGCCCGCCGGTCGGTGCGGTGGTTGCCAAGGCTCCTGCGGGCGCTGCCGCCACGCGCCCCGTCGTTGTGGTCGCGCCGCCTCCGGGCACCGTTGTCATCAAGCCACCCGCGGCCCCGATAAAAGAGGCCGAAAAGCCTTTCGTCGCCGTTAAGCCGCCGACGAAAGCCACAGTTGCCGTGCCGGAAGCCCCAGCTCCGATCGCATCCGCACCCGTGGCAGAAGAGCCAATCGCAAGCATGCCCGTCGTTGAGGCCGCTCCTATTGCCGCTCCTGAAGTACCTTCAGCCCCCGTGGAAGCGCCGGAAACTGAAGCCGCTATTCCTTCCATTTCAGCTGAGTCCACTGCTGCTCCCGCTCAGGCTGCTCGCAGCAAGACTCCGCCGCCCGCTCCTGCGCCACCGGCTCGCCGCATGGTCATGCCGCAGACCGGCCCTCGACCGGTTTACAAGGCACCCATCCTGCCACCCGTTGAACCTGGTACGGGCAACCTTGCTCCCGGGGTTGGAATCCAGCGTGGCAAGCCGATCTTCGACCGCCGCCCCTCGGGTGGCCCCGGCAGCTATGCGCAACGTACCCCCGGTGGTTCCTCAGCTCCCGGCCAGTTCCCTGGCGGACCGCGCCCCAAGCATCCAACGCGCACCCCCATGGGCGGCTCTGCCGGCCCAGGCGCCCCGGGCGCACGGCCCGGTTTTGGAGCCCGTCCTGGATTTGGTGGTCCACCGCGTCCCGGCTTCGGCGCTCGTCCTGGCGCAGGCGGAGCTCCGCCAACCGGCGAAGCACCTCGTCCGCAGCGCGCTCCTTCTCGTGGACGCGGCGGGCGCCCGCAGTACCCCAAGACCAAGGAAGGCCCAATGAAGGGCTTTGTGCCGCCGCCTCGCTATAGCGGCGTGCAATACGGCGGTGAGCCCCTTCCCATCACTCGCGAAATCACGGTCACTGAAGGCATCAGCGTCAAGGACCTGGCCGAAAAGCTCGAAGTTCGCGCCAAGGACCTGATCGCCACGCTTCTCATGAGCGGCGTATTCGTCACCGTCAACCAGTCCCTCGACGCCGAAATGGTCAAGGAAGTTGCCGCCAAGTTCGGCGCCGCCGCCTCTGTCATAAGCTACGAAGAAGAGATTGCCAACCAGGCCATCGAAGAGGTTCTCGAAGCCGAAAACACGGGCGAGCTCGAAGTTCCGCGTTCACCGGTCGTTACCGTCATGGGCCACGTCGATCACGGAAAGACATCCCTGCTCGACGCCATCCGCGAGACCGACGTTGCCGCCGGCGAAGCTGGAGGCATCACCCAGCACATCGGCGCGTACAAAGTTAAGTTCGCAAAGGAAGGCTCCCCTGCATCCGGCCGCGAGATCGTCTTCCTCGACACCCCGGGCCACGAAGCCTTTACCCGTATGCGTGCCCGCGGAGCCAAGGTGACCGACATTGTGGTCATCGTGGTCGCCGCCGACGACGGCGTCATGCCCCAGACCCTTGAGGCCATTGACCACGCGAAGGCAGCTGGGGTTCCCATTATTGTGGCCGTCAACAAGATCGACAAGCCGGAAGCCAACCCCGATCGCGTCAAGAAACAGCTTGCCGACCGTGGCCTCATCCCAGAAGAGTGGGCCGGTGCGGGTCAGGAAGGCACTGTATTCGTCGAAGTCTCGGCCAAGAAGCGCATTCACCTTGACCTGCTGCTTGAAATGATCTGCCTGGTCTCCGACATACGCGCCCCAAAGGCAACTCCGGGCCGCAAAGCCGTCGGCTCCGTCATTGAAGCCAAGCTGGATCGCGGCCGCGGCGCTGTAGCTACGGTCCTGGTGCAGGACGGCACTCTGCGTTTGAATGACAGCTACATTGTCGGCAACACCTTCGGCAAGGTCCGCGCCATGTTCGACGATCGCGGCCGGGCACTTGAAGAAGCGGGCCCGTCCACACCGGTCGAAGTTCTCGGTTTGGAATCCATGCCTGATTCCGGTGACACCTTCCTCGTCGTATCCGATCGCGACAAGGCCAAGGGCATCGCCCAATACCGCAAGATGAAGGAGCGCGACGCCCAGCTCGCCAAGAGTTCGCGCGTTTCGCTTGAAGGTCTTGCAGAGCAGATTCGTCAGGCCGGCGTCAAGGACTTGCCCCTCATCATCAAGGGCGACGTTACCGGTTCCGTCGAAGTGCTGGCCGACTCACTGGTCCGCATGTCGACTGAGAAGGTACGCGTCAAGGTCATCCACTCGGGCGTCGGATCGATTACAGAGAGCGACGTTCTGCTGGCCACGGCCTCGAACACCATCATCATCGGCTTCAACGTCCGCCCCGAGCGAAAGGCCGCCGAACTGGCCCAGCAGGAAGGCATCGAGATCCGCCTGCACTCCATCATCTACGAGTTGCAGGACGAGATGCGTCTTGCCATGCTAGGCCTGCTCGATCCAACCTTCAAGGAAAACTACCTCGGCCGCGCCGAAGTCCTCAACATCTTCCGCATACCCAAGGTCGGTACCATTGCCGGCTGCCGTGTCCAGGACGGAGTCATCCGGCGCGACGCCGAGGTCAAGGTCATGCGGGGAGAAGAACAGGTCTTCAAGGGCAAGATCGCTTCACTCAAGCGCTTTAAAGATGATGCCCGCGAAGTGACCAACGGCATGGAGTGCGGCATAGGCCTCGCCGGATTCAGCGATCTGAAGGAAGGCGACCTGATCGAAGCCTTCTCCACAGAAAAGCTGGCCGCCGACCTTGGCGCGCTGACCTCCGCCAAGGCATAATCTAACGCAATTGTTTCACTGCGCCGGTTCGTTAACCACCAAGGGAAAACGAACCGGCTTCAAGTTGCCAGGTGCCGAACGTTTCCGCGCAGCCTCGAATACCGCGATGGTGCGCGCCCATTCCCTCATGTTAGCTTTCCCATAGGTCAGCTTTTGAACTTATCGCGCGAGGCTACAATCCATGTCCGATAAAATCAATGCTCTCTTTCAGCTTCTCGAAGGCCGGTTTGGTCTTCCACCAAACAGCATTGCAACAATCGCATTGGTGATCGTCCTGGTGCTCGCTCTTGTTTTGCTGTATTCGCTTGTAAAGCTACGGAGCGCAAGACAAGTCATTCATCAGTTCGGGGAGCGCCTCGGCTACGACCCTCCATACGGAGATGGATTGGAGATCCTTCACGAGGAAATCGGGAAGGATATCCTCCTGCGCGGCAAAGAAGTGAAGATTGAGCAGCAGGCAATACGCGTCGGAGAGTTAGAGGCCGAGGGAGAGCGCAAGGATGCCGATCTGTCCATGCTTCAGCGGCGCTCGAAGGAACTTGAAGGCCTGCTGCAGCAGGCATCCATCCAGAACGAGAGGCTCACGGAGCAGGCCGGCGAACAGGCGCAGGCCCATCGGATAGCTGTGGAGCAAGTCGAACAACGCATGCGCCAAATGGAGACCGAAGGCAGTGCCTATTTGAACACGGTTGAACAGCGTTCGAAGGAGTTTGAGGACCAACTGCAACAGGCGTCCCTTCAGCATGGAGAGCTCCTGGCGCAGGCAGGCGAGCAGGAGCGGGCGCATCAGGCGGCCGTCGAACTGTTCGAAGAGCGTGTGCGCGAGATGGAAGCCGAGGGCATCGCCAATCTGACTGCTCTTCGGCAGCGCTTTAATGAACTCGAAGATCAGCTGCAGCAGGCGTCGCATCGGAATAATGAGCTCGCGGCACATGCCGGCGAACAGGGGCAGGCCCACCGGATCGCCGTCGAACAGCTAGAACAGCGCATCCGCGAAATGGAAGCCGAGAGCAACGATAATCTCTCCGGGCTTCAGCAGCGTTCAAGGGAACTCGAGGAGCAACTGCAGCAGGCGTCGCAGCGGAATGACGAGCTCGCGGCACAGGCCGGCGAACAGGAGCATGCCCATCGGATCGCCGTCGAACAGCTGGAACAGCGCATCCGCGAAATGGAAGCGGGAGGCGCCGCCAATCTCTCCGCCCTTCAGCAGCGTTCAAGGGAACTTGAGGAACAACTGCAGCAGGAGTCGCACCGGAATAATGAGCTCGTGGCACATGCTGGCGAACAGGAGCAGGCCCATCGGATCGCCGTCGAACAGCTAGAGCAGCGCATCCGCGAAATGGAAGCCGGAAGCGATGCCAATTTCTCCGCCCTTCAGCAGCGCTCAAGGGAACTTGAGGAGCAACTGAATCAGGCAACCACCTTGATCGAGAACGAAAAGTCGATCGCTCACCAGGAAGCGCTCGAACGGAGCGCCTACACGGAACGATTGGAAATGCGGATTCGCGACCTCGAAGCCGAAAAAGGTATCGAGGAGTCCCGTGCTACGACTCTTGAATTGCAAATCAAAGAGCTCGAGGAGCAACTGCGACAAGCGGCCGATCAATTGGCGCTGGAAACCGCGAAAACGGAAGGAGCCCGGACAGAAGTTGCCAATGGAGACGTTGCCGCAAACACGTCGGAGACGCTCTTGCGCCGCGCCGAGTGGATAACAGCGCGCGCGGTAGGGGCCATCGTTCCCTACGGGTTGGTTGCTGCTGAGTCGTACGCTTCGGCAGCTCTGGCGGCCAATCCGCAATGCATCGATGCGCCACAATTGCTGGCCGAATTGACAAGAATTCGACGCGCCTATCCGGAAGGGTTGCCATCGGTGGTTGAAGCAGTGACAACTTTCGACGAAAGAGCGGCCACTCTCTTCGCCGCAGACCTCGCCCGAGCTGCGGATCTTGCCGATGACGAAGCCCAACGGCGTTACCGGGCAGGCTTGAACCGGTCCGCACTTCTAGTAGTAAATATGGCCATCGAACTCCGCCAGCAAACAGCCGAGGAGAATAGCCCAGCGATGCTGAGATTGCAGGAGATGAAGGCTTCGTTACTGGCAAGTCTTGGCAGCAATGCCAAGACTTCAAACGGCGCGCCGAAACTCACATCCCAGTAGACGTCGAACCTGGAACCCGGCCACAAAAACCCTGAAGCCGGTCAGCTTCTAAAGGGCAAGTCTAATTCTCTCGAGCGGTGGATGCCCCAATTCTTCAGCGGCGCCACGCACAAAAGTCTGAAACCTCCGACCTCAGGCCCTGTCCGACGTAATTCCTGCCTTGCGCCCCGCCACAATGGCCAAGTAAACTGGCCCTCATCAAACACAGAGATCGCGCCATGCTGAACTTCCTTCGTCGACGCCTCGACGAATTGATGACCGGGTCTTTTCTGTGCCTTGTCCTGGTGTTGGTGTTGGTCTGCCACGCAGACTTCGCGACGCCCGGCGGCCTCGCGCTCGCGCACTGGGTAATTGGCTCCTTCGCACTATTCGTTGCTCTGCTCCTAATCGCTGTGCGTTTCACCCCCCGTGCCCGTCCCCCGCTCCGCGTTGTTGTAGAAATCGGCCCCATGGTTGTTGCCGTTCTTGCCTATGTGAGTCTCAAACTCTACAACGCTTCCGGCATAACAAACTGGCTCGGCATCTCCTCCAAAGACCAATCGATGATGAGCGCAGACGTCGCCCTCTTCGGCAAAACTCCCTATCTGTGGTTCAGCCAATGGGGCCTCGATTCCCGCTTCTTCATTCAGGTCATGTCCATCTTCTACGGGCTCTATCCCTTCACCCCCATCATCGTTTTGTCCTGGTTCATGTACAAGGGAGAGATGGAGCAGCTTCGACTCATCCGGCGCACCCTGCTCATCTCGTTCTACTGCGGCTACTGCTTCTACATCCTCTTTCCCGTCTCAGGCCCGCTTTCCCTTGCGACTCCAGCCAAGCCTCTTTTTATCGAGTCCACGCTGACTTACACGTTCCTCATGGGCAATTTCCGTTTTGCCACCGACTGTTTCCCAAGCCTGCACACTGCCAACCCCTGGCTCATGGCCTGGCTCTGCCGTGGCAAGCTGCCGCGCTGGCTGATGGCCGTAGCCATCATCGTCTGTTCGGGCATCACACTGTCCACCATCGCCCTCCGCTTCCACTACGGCGTCGACGATATCGCCGGTCTCATCTGGATTTTCCCCATCTCGCTCCTCGCCCGCGCCTCTCTACCCCGCGAAAAAGCGGAACTCCCCTCCGCACCGCGCAGGACAACTCTCTTGGAGGACCAATCTCAAGGCATGGCAACGTAATTCCGGCGCCGCTCTGCGGTGGTACAATTCCAGCGAATTGATTATGAAGATTTACGAAGCGTCTGGAGAAGAACGCATGTCTATATTGAATTTTCGGAATCCTACGAGCTATAAAACAACGCTCACAACCAGCTCAATGCATAATTGGCGCACACTGCTCGGCTTCGCCATTCTGGCCTTTGCGTTGCCTGCATCCGCGCAGACCGTAAACCTGTTTCCCACCGATTATCAGGCCCAGTGGTCGCGCATCGCCATCCCACCCACGCATCCCGTGAGCGCGGTTGCGCAATGGCACATCGACGCTGCAAAGCGTCAGATCATCTGCGATGGAAACGGCGGCCACGACTGGCTCCGCTTCAATCGCGAGCTCCGCAACTTCACGTTCCACGTGAAATGGCGCTTTACGCCGATCTCAGGCACTCCCAAATACAACAGCGGCGTCTTTTTTCGGAATGACGCAGACGGAAACATCTGGCACCAGGCGCAAACTACGCTCGATGGCGGTTATGTCTTTGGCGTGACTCCCATCGATGGGAAGCCGACCTCATTTAACGAGCGCAAGAACATGAAGGAAAACCGCGTCAAACCTGCAGGGCAATGGAACGTCTATGACATTCGATGCGTGGCGGATACCTGCACGCTAGCCGTGAACGGCGAGGTAGTCAACACCATTCACGTTGGTATTGAAAAAGGCTATATCGGACTGGAATCCGAAGGCTTTCAAATCGAATTCAAGGATTTCAAAGTCAGGCAGTTGCCCTAAAGAATCATGCTCGAAAAATTCGCAAAACCTTGGGACGCTGTTTCGACTGCAGCGCCCCAAGGTTTTGCATGGGGTTATTGGAGAAAGATTAAGGATGCGGTCCAATCGGGGTTCCAGGTCCATCAGCAGCCACCGCAGCCACCATCACCAGCGACCCGTTGTTCATGAATAAGAACCCATTGAAACGGACCTCTGTGCCAACCGTCGCTGGGTTGTTTACGATTTGTTGCAGCATACCATTGGTGTAGACGGTCACTGTCGTTTTGCCAGTCACAGTAGCTAGCCAACTCCCTGAAGGAAGCGTTAACGTGAAGCTGCCCCAGCACGGTAGACAGGTGGGCGCAAGCTCCTGTGTGATGGTTCCAGCAATAGTCTGAGGAGCCATCGCCACAGCGGTCGCCGTCGCCGCGTTATTGGTCACGCCGTTCGTAGTCACGGCCACAGCCTGTCCTGCAAACAGAGTTGATGCTGAGAAGACCGGCGCGAAGGGCGGAGCGCTTCCAGTCAGGCTGCTGAAGCGCCCAGGCATCAGGAAGGTCGTCGACCCGTTGATGGTGATTGTGTCCTTCTCCACCGGAGTCGCGGCTGGCGCGGGCCCGATCTTCTGCCTCACCACCATTGCGAACGAGGCTGCCGGTGAGCCTGTCACGGATGTCACCGGGCCAACCAGCAGTTGCGCCGTTGCGTTGGGTGAAACCTGTTGTTCAACGCGCAGCGCCAGCAGGCTCCCATCGCTCTGAATCTGGACATCCACCTCAACCAGTGCATCAACGGCCAGTGCCGAGAATCCGCTCAGCCCCTGGTACTGCGTGTTCGTATTCACCGTAACCTTCATCGAGATACCTCCGGGGTTGGTCAGCGTAAAGCTGTTCGTGCCCAGCGCTGTAACCTTGCCCCTGACGCCGGAATCCAATCCGTTGGTGCCGTTTGTCGGTTGCGGTGGAATCGGCACGGCTGCAACGTGGAACGCCGGTGTCACGGTAACCGTCGAGCCTGAGATGGCAACGGAATTCGCCACCAGGAAATCCACCAGCAGCGAGGTCATCGTGTTGTTCACCGCAATCGGAGTCGCAAAGGTCACCGTCTGCGAGTTGTTCGCGAGCGTTGCCGCAGCCAGCACCACTTGCTTCGTTGCCGGATCGATGTACGCCACCTGCGCATTCGAATAGGTCAACAGGACACTCACATATGTGTCCTCCGGGATCGAAGGCGAAAACAGGGGCTCTTGCACCGCGTCTAGGTGAGCAGCTTCAAACGTGAGCGGCGCGCTCAGAATGCTCGTGGTTTTGCCCGCCGAGTTGGTCAGCACAATCGAGTTCAGCGTCAGGCTGGCAGCAATCACCTGGTCGCTTGGCGCATCCGTGATCGTCACCGGCACCACCGTCGAAGTGGCGCCTGAGTTCGTAATATTGTTGGCAATTGAGCCCGTCATCGAGCAACCAGACACGATGAGGCTGGCCGCCGTCAGCATGGTTGCAAAAGAAATCGAAATGGCCTGGGTGGTTTTCCGCGTTCTGCCTTGCATGTTGTTCTCCTTGCAAATGTACATAGGAAGAAGCTATTTCTTGGATTCAGCCGGATGGGCGGGTACCTGCGTTCCAGCTTGCTTCTGAGGCCCTCGAAACACAAACTGCCGGTTATAGGGTGACAGCTTAGACGACCTTGTAGCTCAGGGGCTTACCTACGCTTGAAATAATTCGCAGGACTCCCCAAACCAACGCAACCGTGGCATAGCACCCCCGTCTGCCAACCGGTCCCTGATTCCTGAAGCGTGCCTCTATACCGGATACCGTTCCAACCCGATGGCAGCCTTAGCCACCATCCTGCTCAATCCCACCGCATCCCCCGGAGCAAACCGCGCCAGCCGCCGTAGAATCGCAAGTTGCGTCTGCAGCATGTCCCCCTCTGCGCAAGCTGCCAGCACCCGTCGCGCCGCCTGTTCGGCCAGCCCCATCGTCTCGTCTGCCAGCAGGCCAGTCATCGCCGCGGCAGCAGCGGCCGAGCTCTTGTGTCCCTCGGCCAGTTTCCGCGCCCGCAGCAGCGCCGACTCAAGCGCGTAGACCTGCATGATCATGTCGGCCAGGTCCGCCATTACTTCCTGCTCTTCCTGCAACGCCGTCATGAACCGCTGGCTGGCTACGCCCGCCGCAAACAGCGCCATCTTCTTGGCCGCAGCAAGCACAACACTCTCCCGACCCAACACCTCGTCAGTGTCCGTACCTGTGTCGAAGCTGGGAGGCTCCATCACTTCGTCCATCACCCGCTTGATAGCTCCCATCAGCGGCAGCTGCCCACTCATCGCACGCTTCATCAGCCAGCCGGTAATAATCAGCCGGTTGATCTCATTGGTCCCCTCAAAGATCCGGTTAATGCGCGCGTCCCGGTAGAACCGCTCTGCGGGATACTCCTCCACATACCCGTATCCGCCCATCGTAGCCACCAGTTCGTCCGCAACCTCGCTCAGCATCTCCGAACCGTAAACCTTCACAATGGAGCACTCAACCGCATACTCCTCGATTCTCTTCTGCGTCTCGCGGGCCGTGTGCGCCGGCTCCCCATCCGCCTTCGCCAAGCCTGCATCCGTCAGGCTCGCATCCATGAGGCCAGCCGTTCGGTACGCCATGCTTTCGGCCGCATAGAGCTTCGTAGCCGACGCGGAAATCTTGCGCTGAATCATCCCGAAGTCGGCGATCGACCTGCCGAAGGCGCGCCGCTCCTTGGCGTAATTGATCATGTGCCCCAGCGCGCGCCGGGCCCCGCCTACGCAAGCAACCCCCAGCTTGAAGCGGCCCACGTTCAGCACATTGAAAGCAATGTGATGTCCCTTCCCCGCCTCGCCCAGCAAGTTTGCCGCCGGCACCTTGCAGTCGGAAAGTACGAGGGGGCAGGTGGAGGAGCCGTGAATTCCTAGTTTGTGCTCCTCTGAGCCCACACTCAGGCCGGGGGTATTTCGCTCGATCAGGAATGCGGAGAATTTCTCGGTTCCGGTCGCGGAATCTACGATTTTTGCGAATACGGTATAGAGTCCTGCAATGCCACAGTTGGTAATCCACTGTTTCTCGCCGTTCAGCGTGTAATAGGTGCCGTCTGCAGAGAGCACTGCGCGGGTGCGGATGTTCATGGCGTCCGATCCCGAACTGGCCTCCGACAAACCATAAGAGCCGATCCATTCGCAGCTCCCCAGCTTGGGCAGGTAGCGCTGTTTCTGCTCCTCAGTCCCGTACCAGACAAGCGGCAGCGTCGCGATTCCGATGTGCGCTCCGAACGCCGTTGAAAAGCTCGCGAGCACCGATATGTGGTCTGTAATCAGCGTGGAGCTGACTTTGTCCAACCCCATCCCGCCGTACTCTTCGGGAATGTCCACGGCCGCGAACCCCAGGTCGGCGGCCTTTCGCATCAGACCCGCCAGCACTCCCGGTTCCGTGGCTTCGATCGCCGCAATCGCCGGCTGAATCTCGTCGCGCGCAAACTGCACCGCAGTGGCTGCAATCTGCCGCTGCTCCTCGTTCAGGTCCTCGGGCGTAAAAACTTCGGCCGGTTTTCGAGTCTCCAGCAGAAAACTGCCGCCCGGTGCGGCAGCGATGGGGGATGCGGTCTGCGTGCTCATAGCGGAACCTTCTCCAACTGTTACATGACAGTACGCCAGCAAGATAGAGACGATCAAATGCGCAAAACATGCGCAGTCCGAGTGTATGCGGAGATGCACATAATTCCGCCGTTTTTGGACAAAGTCCGGAGATCCAGGCCGCCGGCTGACGGAACTGCAGCGCCAACGCGGCCCGAATCCCAGTGATCGCTCGACTTTGCCCGCCGGCGAGCGGCACGGCACCGGGAGCCCTCCATCGCTTACAATTGGCGTTATCCAGACTGTGGAGGCCCGCCCTGTTCGCCGCGCTTTTGACCCGACTGAACCATGCTGCTGGCCCGCTCCATCTGAAGCTTGGGGAGCTGCCAACCCAGGCAGCTGCGTATCTGACTTTTGCCTCCCCAACCGGACTCCGCCATTACCTCAAAATGCAGTACCAGGACCAGACCTTCAAGGGGCTCTACCACTGGAATCTCTTTGACGCGGCGGTGCTACTGCCCTACTTTGCAGTTTTGATCGTCCTGGCCCTTTACGGTGTCCACCGCTACACCATGTGTTACCTCTATTTCAAGTACCGCAAGAACTACGACCCCAATCCGCCATGCCACTTCGAAGAGCTGCCCAGGGTCACCGTGCAGCTGCCCATCTTCAATGAGCAATTCGTCATTGACAGGCTCATCGAGGCGGTCTGCGCCATGGAATATCCCCGCGAAAAGCTTGAAATTCAGGTCTTGGACGACTCAACGGACGAGACCTGCGAAGTGGCCTCAAGCATCGTGGCACGGTATGCCGCCCTGGGGCATCCCATCGCTTACATCCACCGCACCAACCGCCACGGCTATAAAGCCGGGGCGCTCGATGCCGGGCTCAATGTGGCCAAGGGCGAGTACGTCGCTATCTTCGACGCAGACTTTGTGCCCCCGACCGACTGGCTGATGAAGGTCATCCACCACTTCGCCCAGCCTGAAATCGGCATGGTCCAGACGCGCTGGTCCCACCTCAACCGCAACTACAGCATGTTGACCCAGATAGAGGCCATCCTGCTCGATGGTCATTTTATCCTCGAGCACGGCGCCCGGGCACGCACCGGCGACTTCTTCAACTTCAACGGCACCGCCGGCATGTGGCGCATTCAAGCCATCGTGGACGGCGGCGGTTGGCAGCACGACACCCTCACAGAAGATACGGACCTTAGTTACCGCTCCCAGCTCGCCGGATGGAAGTTCAAATACCTGCCCGACGTCGAGTGCCCTTCCGAGCTGCCGATCGAGATGACCGCCTTCAAAACCCAGCAGGCGCGCTGGGCCAAGGGACTGATCCAGACCAGCATCAAAGTCCTGCCCAGGGTCTTCAGGTCCGACGTGCCACGCCGCATCAAGATCGAGGCCGTCTACCACCTCACAGCAAACCTCAGCTATCCGCTCATGGTCATCATGTCCGCAGCCCTGATACCCGCCATGATCTGCCGCTTCTACCAGGGCTGGTTCCAGATGCTGATCATCGACGTACCTCTGTTCACGGCGTCTACGTTTTCCATCGCTGTCTTTTACGTGATGAGCGAGCGCGAACTCTTCCCCAACAACTGGAAGAAGACGTTTCTCTATCTGCCCTTCCTCATGGCACTCGGCATCGGCCTCACTGTCACCAACACCAAGGCAGTAATGGAAGCCCTGTTCGGCATCAAGAGCGCCTTTGTCCGCACCCCTAAGTACCGCGTCGCCAAGAAGGGTGAAAAGTCGCAGGCCGCCAAGTACCGCAAGCGCCTCGTGCTGGCCCCATGGATCGAGCTGTTCCTCGGCGCGTACTTCTTTGCGGCCATTCTCTATACGTTCTCGAACCAGAATTACTTCACTGCTCCGTTCCTGATACTGTTCGTCATCGGCTACTGGTACACCGGCCTGATGAGCCTGTTACAAGGCCGCTTCGAACGCTGGCGCACCGGCACCGCTGCCAACACCGACGAGTCCAGCCCTAAGCCGTTTCCCGTGGGCGTGTGAGGGAGCAGCCCTTCCACTCTGAGCCCCCTCCGCTACAATAGTCATTAAGCGCCTGCCGGGCCCGGGGATCATAGTCCCCTGGCCGCCAGGCGCATCAGAGCATTATGCTGGCACAAAACCTAACTGAAGCCCTTACTTTCGACGATGTGTTGCTGGTTCCCGCCTACAGCGAGGTGGTGCCCGTGCAGGTGAGCACCCAGACCCAGTTAACGCGCGAGATAACGCTCAACACTCCGCTCATCTCCTCGGCCATGGATACTGTGACCGAGTCGCGCATGGCTATCGCCATGGCGCAGCAGGGCGGTATTGGCATAGTGCACCGGAACCTCACCATCGTTGACCAGGCTGGCGAAATAGACAAGGTCAAGCGCTCCGAGAGCGGCATGATCGTAGATCCCGTGACCATCGGTCCCGACCAGATGATTGCCGACGCCCTCGACGTGATGCGCCGCTACAAGATCTCCGGTGTACCGGTCACGCAGGGCAAGCGTCTGGTCGGCATCCTCACCAACCGCGACCTGCGCTTTGAAACCCGCACCGACATACCAGTAGGCGACGTGATGACCAAGAAGGACCTGGTCACCGTCCCCGTCGGCACCACGCTTGAAGAGGCTGAACTGATCCTCCACAAGCACCGCATTGAAAAGCTGCTGGTGGTCAACGATCAGTACGAGCTCAAGGGCCTGATTACCGTCAAGGACATCCAGAAGAAACTCAAATATCCCAACGCCAGCAAGGACGATCAGGGTCGGTTGCGTGTGGGAGGAGCCATCGGGGCCACCGGCGACTATCTGGAACGCGCGGCTGAACTGATCCGCGCCCGCGCCGACGTGCTGGCTGTCGACTCAGCACACGGACACTCTTCGCGCGTGCTCGAGGCGGTCCGCGAGGTCAAGAAGGCATTCCCGAATATCGGCGTGCTGGCCGGCAATATCGCCACCTACGAGGGTGCGCTGGCACTTATCGATGCAGGCGCCGACGCCATCAAAGTCGGTATCGGTCCCGGCTCCATCTGCACCACCCGCATGGTCACCGGCGCGGGCATGCCGCAGATTACGGCCATTGCTGAAGCGTACCGCGCAGCTCGCGAGCGCGGCATTCCCGTCATCGCCGACGGAGGCATCAAGTACTCAGGCGAAATCACCAAGGCTATTGCCGCCGGCGCGAGCTCAGTAATGATCGGTTCGCTGTTTGCCGGCGTAGACGAGAGCCCTGGCGAAACCATTCTCTACCAGGGACGCAGCTTCAAGAGCTACCGCGGCATGGGCTCGCTGACCGCCATGAGCCAGGGATCTGGCGAGCGCTACTTTCAAAGCACCTCTGACCTGGCCAGCGCGGAATTGGGCAGTGAGGGCGTGGTGCAGCGCGAGCGAGCCAGCCAGAACCGCCTGGCAAAATTCGTTCCCGAGGGCATTGAGGGGCGCGTCCCCTATCGTGGGCCGCTCGAATCCATGGTCTTCCAACTTGTTGGCGGCCTGCGGTCCGGCATGGGCTACCTGGGTTGCGCCAACATTTCCGAATTACAGGAGAAGGCGCAGTTCGTGCGCATCTCCGGCGCTGGCCTGCGTGAGAGTCACGTTCACGATGTGATCATCACCCGGGAGGCGCCTAACTACCATGTCGAGTAACGTCCGCCGGCCCAGGTTTTGGATCAAAGCATGGTGGCCGGTGGCCGTGGGCCTCTGCATCATTGCGATCGAGTCCACCGAGGCTCTCGGGGCCGATCACACTTCCGGTCCCTTGCGGTTGATTTTCCAGGCAATCTTCGGACCCGTGAGCAACGTTGAATGGGAGAACATTCATCACCTCATCCGCAAGTCCGGCCACTTCATCGGCTACGGATTGCTCGGGCTGACATGGTTGCGCGCCTGGTGGATGACGCTACCCCGCTCCGTGTTCCTCCAGGACACCGCGCTCGCACTGCTGGGAACCGCGATGACCGCCAGCGCCGATGAGTACCACCAATCCTTCCTGCCCAACCGTACTTCCTCGCTCTGGGATGTTCTGATCGACTGCTGCGGCGCGCTTGCGATGCAATTGCTGGTCTACGTCTGTATGCGTATCTTTCGTCCCAAGCGCCTTGAAAGGGCTAAATAGACTTTCGTTTTCCCGGACTGTGAGCATTCCAGCAGCTTCGACGCGGGCGAGTCCCGTAGAAGCCAAAAACAAACACGGGCGCCCGCCGCGGCGGACGCCCGTGTGACCTTCTGAGCGAAGGAAGAAACAGTTACAGAGACGCCGTTCTAGGCAGCATCTTCCTTGCTGTCTTCCTTCTTCGCCTCTTCCATTTGCTTCTCGAGCTCAGCGCGCTTCTTGGCCTTGATGTCTTCGCGCTTCTGGCGCTTGGCATCCAGTTGCTTTTCGGCGCCAAGCAGTTCGATGAACGCCTTCTCGGCCCCGTCGCCCTGCTGGAAGCCGGTGCGAACGATGCGCAGATAGCCGCCCTGCCGGTCGCCGTAGCGCGGAGCTACAGTCTCAAACAGCCGCGTCACGGCCTTGTCGGTCATGAGAAAGCTGAGAGCCTGGCGGCGGCTGTGCAGATCGCCCTTCTTGCCCAGGGTGATCATCTTTTCCACGTGCGGACGCACCGCCTTCGCCTTGGCGATGGTGGTCTCCACGCGGTCTTCAATTATGACGGACGTGACCAGGTTGCGCAGCAAAGCGCGACGGTGACTGGTGTTGCGTCCGAGCTTGAATCCTGCATTGCGATGGCGCATGATGCAACTCTCTTTCGGAATATACTTTCGCCGCTTTTGTTCCGCGGCAGAATCTGTGCCGGCGACGGGCCGGATTGCATTCCGGCCCGTCTCTTGCCGGCCTTAGAAGTTCTCGGTCTCAGTGGGCAACTGCAGGTCCACTGAATCCAGGGGCTCGTCCTCGTCGTCGTAGCGGCCATAGCTGGCAGCCAAGGCGGTGGCGGGCGGAATGCTCGTGGGTCCGGGAACCGCGTTGCCGTTCTCGTCGATCTTCATGCCCAACGAAAGACCCATCTGGGCAAGAATCTCCTTGATCTCGTTCAGGCTCTTGCGGCCGAAGTTTTTGGTCTTCAGCATTTCGGCTTCGGTCTTCTGCACCAGTTCGCCGATGGACTGAATGTTGGCGTTCTTGAGGCAGTTGTAGCTGCGGACAGACAGCTCGAGCTCTTCGACCGAGCGGTTGAGGTTGTCGTTACGGAGCAGGACGCGGCCTTCTTCGCCACGCGCTTCCGCTTCGATTTCCTCTTCGAAGTTGATGAAGATGTTCATGTGGTCCTTCAGCAGCTTCGCGGCCAAGCCCACGGCATCGGCGGGCAAAACGGCACCGTTGGTCCACACTTCGAGCGTCAGCTTGTCGTAGTCGGTAATCTGGCCCAGACGGGCGGCTTCAACCACGTAGTTCACGCGCCGCACCGGCGAGTGAACCGAATCCACAGGAATAAAGCCTAATCCAAGGTCGGCGTCGAAATTCTTGTCGGCAGAGATGTAGCCGCGCCCGCGTTTCAGGCGCATCTCCATATCCAGCTTGCCGCCTTCTGAAAGCGTCGCCAGATAAATGTTCTTGTCCAGAATCTCCACGTCGCCGTCGGCCTCGATCATGCCGGAGGTCACAACGCCGGGCTGGTCGGCGCGCAGATAAAGCGCCTTCGGGCCTTCGCCCGCCAGCTTGAAGGGAACCTGCTTCAGGTTCAAGATGATGTCGGTCGCGTCTTCGACTACGCCGCCGATGGACTGGAACTCGTGCAGCACGCCCTCGATGCGAATCGCGGTTACGGCGGCGCCTTCGATCGAGCTCAGCAGCGTACGCCGCAAAGCATTGCCGATCGTGGTGCCGAACCCGCGCTCAAACGGCTGCGCGCTGAACTTGCCAAAAGTGTCGGTAAGCGTCTCGGCATCCACTGCCAGCCGCTTCGGTTTTTGAAATCCTCTCCACAACATATAAGTCTCTCGTTTCCCGCGTGGCATGTACGTCGCGATGCATTTTGCGGCGGCCGCGCAAGTTCTCCTTCGGTTGGAATTCAGTGGTCAGTGAACAGTGAACAGTGGTCAGTAAGAATCCCTTTTGGGGATACTGTCCACTGTTCTCTGTCCACTGTTCTCTGCTTACTTCGAGTACAGTTCGACGATCAGCTGCTCGTTGATGGGCAGGTTAATGTCCTTGCGCTTGGGCAGAGAGAGCACGCGGCCGGTGAGGGTCTCGAAGTTCATCTCCAGCCATACGGGCACGGGGTTCTGCGATGCGTACTGCGCGCCCTGCTCCACAATCAACAACTTCTTGGCGCTCTCGCGGATGGCGATTTCGTCGCCCGCGTTCACCTGGTAGGAAGGAATGTTCACCTTGCGGCCGTTGACCGTGACGTGGCCGTGACGAACAACCTGACGTGCCTGGCGCCGCGAGATGGCAAAACCCAGCCGGAAAGCCACGTTGTCCAAGCGCCGCTCGAGTTGCTGGATCAGCAATTCGCCGGTAACGCCCTGTGCGCGGTTGGCCTTTTCGTAGTACTCGCGGAACTGGCCTTCGAGCGTGAAGTACATGCGCTTGGCCTTCTGCTTTTCGTGCAGCTGCAGGCCATAGCCTACGATCTTTGCCTTGCGGTCCTTGCCATGCTGGCCGGGGGGAAAGTTGCGCTTCTCGATTGGGCAACGATCAGAAAGGCACTTGGTGCCCTTCAGAAATAACTTGGTGCCTTCGCGACGGCAAAGGCGGCAGACTGGTCCTGTATAACGTGCCATTTCTTCTTCTTCTCCTAGCTTCGGATGACGGCCGGTTTACGCGCAATGCGCTTCGTCCCGGCCCAATTCAGTTAACAGTGGTCAGTGAACAGTGGTCAGTAAGTGCCCGGAGGCTGTTCACTGTCCACTGTTCCCTGTTCACTAGCTTCCTAGACTCTGCGCCGCTTTGGCGGACGGCAGCCGTTGTGCGGCACCGGCGTTACGTCGCGGATAGAGCGTACTTCGATTCCGGCGGCGGCCAGGGCGCGAATTGCAGACTCGCGGCCCGAACCTGGTCCGGCTACCCGCACATCGACCGCACGCAGGCCGTGATCGCGGGCCATACTCGCGGCATTCGAGGCCGCCTGCTGCGCCGCGAATGGCGTGCCCTTGCGCGATCCCCTGAAGCCCAACGAGCCCGAGCTCTTCCAGCTCAGCGTGTTGCCTACCTGGTCGGTGATGGTAACGATGGTGTTGTTGAACGAGGCCTGAATGTGCGCAATGCCGAATGGCACATTCTTGCGCTCGCGTTTCTTGAACTTCTTGTTCTTGCCTGCCTTGCCGGCGCCGGCTTTCTGCTCTGGCTTCGCCATTAGGTTTTACCCGTCGCTTTCTTTTTGCCGGCAACTGTGCCCTTGCGCGGGCCCTTGCGGGTGCGGGCATTTGTGTGCGTACGCTGACCGCGCACAGGCAGCGAACGCCGGTGACGGTTACCGCGATAGCTTTGAATGTCGATCAGGCGCTTGATGTGCATCTGGACGTCTTTGCGGAGGTCGCCCTCGACGTCCCCTTGGTCCTCGATCACCTGACGGATGCGGTTCACCTCGTCCTCGCCCAGATCCTGGATTTTCTTAAAGGCGTCTACGTTCGCCTTCTCCAGAATTTTCAGCGCGCGCGGGTTGCCTATCCCGAAGATATATGTGAGCGCGATCCGTGCCTGCTTGTTGCGAGGCAGATCAACGCCAGCAATGCGTGCCATTTGAATTCCTTTGCCGCTTCAGGTTGTGTGCCTCCGGCCTTAACCGGTTCGCACGGGTTATGCTTTCCGCCTCCTGGGGTTCATCGCAAGCCTTGACTCAGGCTAACTAGCCCCGTTCAATCGGAGGTTTCAGCGTATGCCAGGCTCGCTTAGCCCTGGCGCTGCTTGTGCTTCGCGTTCTCGCAGATCACCCTCACCACACCGCGGCGGGTGATGACCTTGCACTTCACGCAAATCTTTTTTACCGATGCACGGACCTTCATTGTCTGTTGCCCTTCTCCGCGCTCAAAATCCAGGCGCGGGGTTTTCGAAAAAGCCTATTTGTAGCGGTACACGATCCGGCCGCGATTCAGGTCGTAAGGGCTCAGCTCCACGGCCACGCGGTCGCCAGGCAAAATGCGGATAAAATTCTTGCGCATTCTTCCCGAGACATGTGTCAACACCTCGTGATTATTCTCGAGTTTGACTTTGAACATGGCATTGGGCAGTGTTTCAACAACCACCGCCATTACCTCAATCGCGTCTTCCTTCGACAAACGGCATCCCGCTTCCGGCGCTTCCGCGCCTTTGTGTTTTGGACTGAGTGCACTACTCAGTCAGGACTCTCGCCCCGGTGGCCGTCACCGCCACCGTGTGCTCAAAATGAGCGCTCATGCTTCCGTCTTTGGCCACTGCCGTCCAGCCGTCATCCAACACCAGCACGTCAGGCTTACCGGCATTCACCATGGGCTCGATGGCGATCACCATTCCAGTCTTCAGCTTCATGCCCCGGCCAGCTTCACCAAAGTTCGGCACCTGCGGATCCTCGTGCATATGAACCCCGATACCGTGGCCCACAAAATCCCTTACCACCGAAAACCCTTCGCCTTCCACAACCCCTTGCACTGCCGCGCCAACATCGCCCAGGGTCGCCCCCGGCCGAACCGCCGCGATGCCCGCGTGCAGCGAAGCTTCAGTCACCTTCAGCAGGCGAGCGGCGTTCTCATCGATCGCGCCCACAGGAACCGTGATGGCTGCGTCCCCGTAGAACCCATCCACCACGACGCCGAAATCGACCGAAACAATGTCCCCTTCTTTCAGAACCCGCTTCGACGATGGAATTCCGTGCACCACCTCGCTGTTCACTGAAGTGCACAGCACGCATGGAAATCCGTGGTATCCCTTAAACGCGGCCTTCACGCCCAGTTCGGTTAGCCGTGCTACTGCGGCGTTTTCCAAATCAAGAGTCGTAGCACCGGGCTTCACTTTGCTGCGCACCAACTCCAGCACCTCGCGGACTATCTGACCCGCGCGGCGCATCTTCTCGATCTCCTGGGACGACTTCAGTACTACCGCCAACTTAACCCAGCTTTCAGCTTTCAGCTATCAGCTCTCAGTTCTCTACCGCACCCGTTCGGGTTGACGGCTGATAGCTGAATGCTGATAACTGTCTCAAACGCACAAACTCGCCGTGCAGTTACGCTACTAGCGTAACCGCTCCACGGCGGCAACGATACCAGCCGCAATTGCTGCGATCGGCCGGTCTCCATCCACTTCCGCGAAACG
>PKXI01000380.1:0-8487 GCA_003133425.1 Acidobacteriaceae bacterium | reverse complement strand
GTTATAGATGGTCTGGCAGACAGGGCAGTTCCGGCGCCCGGTAATTCGGCGCAAGAGTTGATTATAGTTCACTTGGATGCTGACAGCAACCACCGGAAGGCCATCGGGCTGTGCCGCGAGGCGCCCGTCCAGCCAGCCAGCCTGGCCAAGCGTGCGCGGAAACCCGTCCAGAATGTATCCGTTGGCCGTGTCAGGCTGTTGCAGCCGCACCGCCACCATTTCATCCACCAAAGAATCTGGAACCAGTTCTCCCCGGCTCATGATCTCCTTGGCTACCCGGCCCAGCTGAGTGCCCTGGGCCACATTGGCGCGCAACAAATCGCCGGTCGAAATCTGCGGGATACCCCACAGTTTGACCAGTTCTTTGGCCTGGGTTCCCTTGCCCACGCCCGGCGCGCCCAATAAAAGAATTGGGCCGGGAAGAGTCTTTCGACCCGATTCCCGGCCCTGTGCGACTGCAGTCATAAATGAAGACATTACCAGGTTTTCCTTCCGCGTATGCGACCGGAGCGCGGGGAAAAGCCGTCATAGTGTCTCATGATCAGCTGCGATTCGATCTGGTTGACCGTGTCCATGGCCACACCCACAACAATTAGCAGTGAGGTGCCGCCAAAGTAAAAGTTGACCCCCATACCGTGAATCGCCCAGGTCGGCAGGCTTTCAAAGACCCGGCCGATGAGCCATATCTTGTCAAAGCGGATGCCGGAAATGAGGAAGGTCGGCACCAGTGAGATCACAATCAGATAGAGCGCACCCACAAGCGTAATGCGGGTCAGAATGTCGTTGATGAAATCCGACGTACGCTTGCCCGGCCGGATGCCGGGAATGAACGAGCCCGACTTGCGGAAATTATCCGCAATATCGTCCGGCTTCATGATGATGGACACGTAGAAATACGCGAAGAAGATGATCCCCAGCATGTCCAGCAGTTCGTACCATGGATATCCAGGCGCAAGCGCCTGCATGATGGGTTGGAGAAATTTGCTGTTCTGCACCCACTCCACCTGGCCAAAAAGCATTGGAGCCGAAAGGATGGAGCTGGCAAAGATGACCGGCATCACGCCGCCGGAGTTCACCTTCAGCGGCAAGTGGCTGGATTGACCACCCATCATGCGACGGCCGATGATTCGCCGCGCACTCTGGATGGGAATGCGCCGCTCGCTTCGTTCTACAAAGACAATGAAGGCTACCACGGCGATCATGCCCGCCACCAGCGCCAACACGACCAGGAACGACATCGAGCCCCATGCGTCAGTCTGAATCTTCTGCACCAGTTCGGCCACGCCGCGGGGCAGTCCTGCAACGATGCCGGCAAAAATCAGCAGGCTCATTCCGTTGCCGATGCCGCGATCAGTGATCTGTTCGCCCAGCCACATGATGAAGGCCGTGCCTGTGGTTAGCGTGATTACAGTCATCAGCACGAAGCCTGCGCCAGGATTCAGGACGAGTCCCTGCCGCGTGAGAATTGCGGCGATGCCGATCGATTGCAGCGCGCCCAGAATCACGGTCAAGTAGCGGGTCCATTGGGTAATCTTGCGCCGGCCAAGTTCGCCTTCCTTCTGGATGCGCGCCAGTGGCTCATAAACCACGGTGAGAAGCTGAAAGATGATCGAGGCAGTAATGTAGGGCATGATGCCCAGGGCGAAGACCGTCATGCGGCGCAGGTTTCCTCCGCCGAACAGATCCATTAGTCCCAGCGCCGAACCGTTCTGCTGATTGAAGAGCAGTTCCAGTTGGTTGGTGTTCACGCCCGGCGTGGGAATAAACGCACCCAGCCGATATACGGCCAGAATGCCCATTGTGAAGAGCACGCGCTTGCGCAGATCGGGAATCCGGAAAATATTGAGAAATTTCTCAAGCATCTTTGCTTATCCGCTTCAGGCGTTGGCCGCCACTGGAATCGTTAACTTACACCATCAATCTTAGTGCACTACCGGATTCTCAATGAGCTTACAGAAACCCAGCAAATACGGCAGGTGCGTTGCATCACAGGTGTTCTCGGGAGGTCAACTGGTGGAACTAGCATCGGATGAAGAACTTGGAGAAAACCAACTCTCATTCGATGCCCCGATACCCCTGAGATCAGGCTGTTGCCGGCGCCGGCGCGCCACCCAGAACTACGGCCTTGCCGCCAACCTTTTCGATCTTCTCGACGGCCGACTTGGAAAACTTGTGCGCGTGGATGGTGATCGCGGAGGTCAGTTCGCCCGAGCCGAGAATCTTGATCAGAGCCTTCTTGCTCGATGCCAGACCAAGCTTCTTGTAGTCATCCAGGCCAATTTCAGTGACCTTGAGATCGCCAATCGTCTCTGCTATCCGGTCCAGGTTCACAACTGTGTATTCGGTGCGGAAGATGTTGGTGAAGCCGCGCTTTGGAAGCCGGCGGTGCAGCGGCATCTGGCCGCCCTCAAAGCCGCGCATCAGGCTGAAGCCTGAGCGCGATCCCTGGCCCTTGTGGCCGCGGGTCGAGGTCTTGCCCATGCCGGATCCCATGCCCCGGCCCACGCGCTTGCGCCCGGTGTTGGCTTTCTTGGGCGCGCGCAAATTAGATAGATTCTTTGCCATTATTTCCTCGCTGTAGCGCCGGAAGGGTTGATCCCTGCCGACTCGCGTTCTTTGTGAGCGTCCAGCTATTTGCCGGTCGCTGTCAGGCCTTGCGGCCCGACTAGTTCTCCAGAATCCGGACCAGGTGCGGAACGGCCTTCACCATGCCGCGGGTGGATTCTGTGTCTACGCGCTCAACGATCTGGTTGAGCCGCGTAAACCCCAGCCCCTTCACCACGGCCTTGTGCTTGGCCGGCGTGGAGTTCTTCGAGCGGTAGTACTCTATGCGAATCATCTTCGTCTTGGTCTCAGCCATGGCTTACATCTCCTCCACGGTCTTGCCGCGCATGTTGGCAACATCGGCCCGGTCGCGCAATTGCACCAGCGCGTTGAACGTGGCCTTGACCACGTTATGCGGGTTGGGAGAGCCGAGGCTCTTGGTTAGCACGTTCTGCACACCTGCCGAAGTCATCACCGCGCGCACTGCGCCGCCCGCGATCACGCCCGTGCCTTCGGGAGCCGGCTTCAGCAGCACCTGTCCGGCGCCGTAGCGGCCCAGGACAAGGTGAGGAATCGAGGTCTCGGTCAGGTTGACCCGGATCAGATTCTTCTTGGCCGCTTCGATCCCCTTGCGAATCGCCTGGGGAACTTCCTTGGCCTTGCCGGAACCGTGACCCACTACGCCCGAGGCAGCGTCGCCCACTACCACCAGCGCGGCAAACGACATGTTCTTGCCGCCCTTGACTACTTTGGTCACGCGATTGATGGCCACCACCTGATCCTTCAGGTTGTACTGGTTGGCATCGAGTTTCTTCTTCAAGATCGTCATTGCTCTCTCGTCCCTCCAGTGGACAGTGGTCAGTGCACAGTGGCCAGTTCTTCCCTGCCCTATTGTGCGACGCGCTGTTCACCGTTCACTGTTCACTGCTCTTAAAACTCCAGGCCTGCCTCGCGAGCTGCGTCGGCCAATGCCTTGACGCGCCCGTGATAAAGGTAGCCGCCGCGATCGAAGACCACCTTCTTGATGCCCTGTTTCACTGCCAGCTCGGCGACAGCTTTGCCGATCTCCTTGGCCGTGGCAACGTTCCCGCCGGTCTTGAGCTTCAACGAAAGCGACGAGGCCGAAACCAGCGTCTCGCCCTTCTGGTCGTCGATCACCTGCGCATAAATGTGGTTCAGCGAGCGGTAAACGTTCAGGCGCGGCCGTTCCCCGGTGCCGGCCAGCTTGGCGCGGATGCGGTTGTGAATGCGCTGGCGAATTGCGTTTCTCTTGGTTTCGGTAATCATTGGTCTCTCAGTCCTATCAGCGGAGCCGCCCGGCGACCCCGTTCGGTGATTTCAGTTCTCAGTTCTCAGTTCTCAGTTTTCAGTTTTCAGTTTCTTCTTGCAGCTCTAACTGATAACTGACATCTGAGCACTGATAACTGTCTTTACTTCGCGCCCGTCTTGCCGGCCTTCTTCTTCAGCTTCTCGTCTGAGTAGCGCACGCCCTTGTTCTTGTACGGATCGGGCTTGCGCAGCGAACGCATATCGGCGGCCACCTGGCCCACCTTCTGACGGTCGATGCCGCTGATGGTCAGGTGCGTCTGCTTGGGGTCGATGGCTACATCAATGCCTGTCGGCAGCGGGAACTCGATGGGATGGGAATAGCCCAGCGTGAACACCACCATGCCCTTGCCCTTCAACTCGGCGCGGTATCCGATGCCCACAATATCCAGCTCGCGCGTCCAGCCCTTGGTCACGCCCTGCACTGCGTTGAACACCAGCGCCCGGGTCAGACCATGCACCGCGGCGTTCTTCTCGCTGTCGCGGTTTACATTCAGAATCCCGTCCTTGGTTTCCAACGAAATACCCGAAGCGATCAACGCCGAAACCTTGCCTTTGGGACCTTCGACCAGAACCGTGTTGCCCTCAACTGTGTACTTCACGCCCGCGGGCAGCGGGATCGGCTTTTTTCCAATACGCGACATCGTTTCAATCCTTCTTGGCTTGCGAGTCCCGAAGGAGCATTTCGCTCGTTCGTTCCACTGCAGCCCGTAAAAACAGTGAACAGTTAAAAGNNCAGCCGGGACGCGAGATGCGCGCCAGATCGCGGATAGCCGCCTCAGTGCCGCCGTACTTCAGGTACACACGGAGCACCAGCTTGCCTTCCTCTTCCTGGGTCTTGTAGTTCGAGATATACCCCTCCTCCTTGAGGATGCGGGCAATCTCGGTCTTCAGCTTCGAAGCCGGAACATCCAGCTTCTGATGACGCGCCCGGATCGCATTCCGGATCCGCGCCAGAAAATCTGCTACTGGGTCGGTCAGACTCATTCCTTCTCCTTCATTCCCCGTTCGCCCACCGTCTCTGATGGGAACCAGCGGAAATGCTTGCTACAGTGATCAGTGGTCAGTGCACAGTGAACAGTTCTTGAAGTTCCTTTGCCCGCCGTCAGATTGCACTTGGAGCAACTGACCACTGACAACTGTTCACTGACAACTGCCTAACTACCAGCTCGACTTCACGACGCCGGGGATCTCCCCTTTGAGCGCCAGCGACCGGAAACACAAGCGGCAAACGCCGAACTTGCGCAGAAAACCTCGCGGCCGTCCGCAGAGTTGGCACCGGTTGTGCTTGCGGCAGCTGAACTTCGGCTTCCGCGCGTCTTTCACCCTTTTTGCAGTAGTTGCCATAATCCTCTTATCCCGCCCTACGCGCCTTGCCGGAAGGGCATGCCGAAGTGCTTGAGCAGTGCCCGCGCTCCGTTGTCGTCCTTCGCGGTAGTCACGATGGTGATGTTCATGCCCTTCAGTTTTTCCACTTTCGAGTAGTCAATCTCCGGGAAGATGAGCTGGTCGCGCAGGCCGAGCGTGTAGTTGCCGCGCCCGTCAAAACTCTTCGTCGACACGCCGCGGAAATCGCGAACCCGCGGTAATGCGGTCGAAATCAACCGGTCTAGAAACTCGTACGCCTTGTCGGAACGCAGAGTGACCATGGCCCCGATCGACATGCCGGCCCTAACCTTGAAGGCAGCAATCGACTTCTTCGCCTTGGTGGTCACCGGCTTCTGTCCTGCGATCATCGTCAGATCGGCTACCAACGGGTCCAGCAGCTTGGTGTTCTGCGTGGCTTCGCCCAGGCCCATGTTGATGACGATCTTCTTCAGCGTCGGCACTGCCATCGCGTTCTCAAGACCCAGCTCCTTTTGGAGAGCCTGCTTGATTTCCTTGTGATACTTCTCTCTCAATCTTGCTGCCATGTTGCTTCGCTCTCTTTCTTCCGGCGCCCGGAGTGGCCCACGCTTGCTGGCCGTTTACCGTTGCGGAAGGGGTTCACCGTCCTTGCGCTTCGCGCCACAGGCCGGCTTGGGTTCCCGCTAGTTCTTCTTCGTGGGCAGCGTCTGGCCGCACTTCTTGCACACACGAACCCGCATGTCGCCTTCCATCTTGTGCCCGACGCGTGCCGGCCCGCAGTTGGGGCAAACAAGCATTATGTTCGACACATTGATCGGCGATTCCTGCTCCGCGATGCCGCCCTTGGTCCGCTTTCCGGTCTTGCCCGAAACTGTTTTCTTGACTACCCGCACGTGCTCCACAAGAACCGTGCCCTTGTCAGGAAACACGCGCAGTACGCGGCCCGTCTTGCCGCGGTCCGAGCCCGTCAGCACCTTGACCGTATCGTTGCGATGAATATTCAAACTCGGCATCAATCTCTCCAAATACAGTTCGTAGTTCTCAGTTCAGAGTTCTCAGTTCTCTCACGTAGCCACTAAGAACTGTGAACTATTCGCTGCGAACTGCTCCTAAACAACTTCCGGGGCCAGCGAAACAATCTTCAAAAACTTCTTTTCGCGCAACTCTCGGGCCACCGGCCCAAAGACGCGCGTTCCTACCGGCTCATGCGCATCGTCGATCACCACAGCCGCATTCTCATCAAAGCGAATGTAGGTTCCGTCGCGCCTGCGATGCTCCTTGCGGGTGCGGACGATTACCGCCTTCACCACTTTGCCCTTTTTCACGGTGCCGTCGGGCGAGGCTTCCTTTACCGCTGCCGTCACTATGTCGCCAAGACCGGCTTTCTTGCCTAATCCGCCGCCCAGCGGCAGAATCACTTGCAGCTTGCGCGCGCCGGAGTTGTCGGCCACCGCGAGCATGGTTCTCATTTGCACAGCCATGGGTTCTTCTCCTTCTCGCTCGCGCTACTTGACGGCTGCCTGCGCAGCGTCTTCAATCTGGCCGAGCGATGAACGCCGGACAATTTCTTCCAGAGACCAACGCTTCAGCTTGCTCAACGGCCGGGTTTCGCGGATTCGCACCACGTCGCCCATCCGCGCCGAACTCTGCTCGTCGTGCGCATAAAACTTCTTTGTGGTGCGCATGATCTTCTTGTACTTGGTGTGCGGCTTGCGCATTTCGACCTCGACCACGATCGTCTTCTGCATCTTAGTCGAAACTACCTGGCCAACCTTCTCGTTGCGCCGCGCGCCAGTCGCCGGCGCCTGCACTGCTTCTGTTGTCGCCGTCATTTAGCGGGCTCCCTTCCGTTTACCGACCTTAGTTTCCGCAGTGTCGGTAGTCTCCGTGGCGGCGCCGCCAATGCCCAGCTCGCGCTCGCGGGCCACGGTCTTGATCTGTGCAATCTCCTTGCGCAGTTGGCGGAGCTTCTTCACTCCGTCGTTCTGCCCCAGCGAGACCTGAAAGCGAAGCCGGAAAAGCTGCTCGGAGGTTGTCTTCCCCTGGTGCGCCAGCTCTTCGTCGCTCAAATTGCGAATCTTTGCGAGTTCCATCTCTGTTTCTCTCTCCGGCGCCCTCGCGCCCAATTTGCGGGGCGCGCAGCGCGTCAAACTTTTACATCCGGCGGGGTCCTGGGTTCTCCATCCTTGAGGCGCCTTTTGCGTCAAGGGTGGAAAGGCTTAACTAGCTCGCCTCAGCAACAACCTTCTCGGCGCCCGGCCGCATTACAAACTTGGTCCTGAGCGGCAGCTTGTTCGACGCCAGCCGCATCGCCTCTTCCGCAACGGTCGGGGATACCCCTTCCATCTCGAACAGGATCTTGCCTGGCCGCACCACTGCAACCCAGTGGTCCAGTGCGCCCTTGCCCGAGCCCATGCGGACTTCGGCTGGCTTCTTGGTAATCGGCTTGTCAGGGAACAGGCGGAGCCAGATCTTGCCACCGCGCTTGATGAACCGCGTCATCGCGATACGGCTGGCTTCGATCTGCCGGTCGGTAATGTAACCGCACTCCAGCACCTTCAACCCATATTCACCGAACGACAGCGAAGAGCCGCGCCACGCCTTGCCCCGGCGCTTGCCCTTCTGCTGCTTGCGAAACTTCACCTTCTTTGGCATCAACATAACGAAACCCTCAAACCCAGTTCACAGTATTCAGTTCATAGTTCTCAGTTTTCGTAATTCGCACCACAACAACTTTGGACTGCGAACTACGAACTGTGAACCGCTCTTAGAACACAGACGTTCCGACCGGAGGCGCCTGACGACGCTTCTGCTCGTAAATATCGCCGCGATAGATCCAGGTCTTCACGCCGATTACGCCGTAGGTGGTGTGTGCTTCGGTAAAGCCGTAGTCGATATCGGCCCTCAGCGTGTGCAGCGGCAAACGGCCCTGCAGATACCACTCTGAGCGCGCGATTTCGTTGCCGTTCAATCGGCCCGAAACCCTCACCTTGATCCCTTTGCAGCCGAAGCGCAGCGCCGAATCCACGCTCTTACGCATGGCGCGGCGGAAGCTGACGCGCTTCTCCAGTTGCAACGCGATATTTTCCGACACCAGCTGTGCGTCCAGCTCCGGCTTGTTCACCTCGATGATGTCGATGAACACGTCGCGACTGGTGCGCTTGCCCAGCTCCGTCTTGAGCTTTTCGATCTCGGCGCCCTTGCGGCCGATCACGATGCCCGGACGAGCGGTGCGGATAAGGAAGCGCAGCTTGTTGCCCGGCCGCTCGA
>PKXI01000255.1:6746-8509 GCA_003133425.1 Acidobacteriaceae bacterium | reverse complement strand
CTTGGGACCTGGGCCACCCGCCTATTCGACGATCGCGACCACTCGATCTTTCATGCCACCAAATTCTCCGATGATCGTTGCCTTTCCCTTGCGGATTGCGTGAATATTTCCGTCACCATCGATGGTTATCCGCGGATCACCTTTAGGGTGCTCGATGGTAATCTGAACCGCAGATAGATTGCGCGGCAAATAAATCGGGTAGTCAAGGCCCTCATAGTATGCCTCAGGGTCAAGGAAACGTACGTTCATCTCCGATCCCTTTACATGATCGAGCGTCAACATATTCAAACCCTGGTGCAGGGTAAAATTCTTGAGCCCGGTTGACGTCGGTCCGACCTTTATCGTGTAGGTCTGGGTTTCTTCCGCTCCGTCCGAGAACTCGACTGTCACTTCCAGGCGGAGGTCGCCAACCTGAAGCGGTGTGATCTCGATTGTCTTACCGGCTTCGTCTTCCGCCACCACTTTCGCAGGACCATTGCCAATATCAGTCTCTCGTTGGCGATTGGTTAAGATTTTATTCCCATCATCCTGCGTAACATAAATCGCACTTACACCCGGGCCTCGTAATTTCAGAGGGATTCTTACAGGCTGCGCAAGCTCGACAGGCCTCTCGGGCAAGCTTGCTTGCACGCGGTCGGTCGTTTTCACGCTGATGAACGGGACAGACTGCTGGCTGCTCTCTGAAGCGTTGCCAGCAGCGGACGTCGCCGCCGCCCCCTCCACCAGCGTGCCCAAGAGCAAGGGCATTAGAAAAATAAGTTCGTAAATGAGCAGCCCCAGTCTGCTTGCCATCTTAGTCCCTTTCACGTGAAGCGCAGAAGGATGAACAATACGATTTCAGAACAATGCAGTACTAATTGGGCGGCACTATCATTCAGCCTAATCCCAAGTTTTGAGGTGAGAACGAGCCGGCGTGCCGAATTCCGAGCGGATCGTCGGCAACTCGGAAGCTTCGACGACATCAGAATGTCAGGAAGCCGGTCGGCTGAGTTGTTTAAATTGCTGCGCGCCTGCACGCGGCACGCGCACAAACTGCCTGATTGCGAGAAAAACATACTGATACATCAGTCCGTTTCGCGAACAAAACTACCCATGTATCAGTACGTTCTGACGAGAAAAACTGAGCTAACGCAATTCGTCCGCGTACAGCCCGACAAAGTTTTCTTCATGAAGGCCGGTCTCCTGAGGGTATAGAGGCAGAAACATCCCTCAGGGGCTAAACAGGGCGCGGAAAAAGGCCTGACTTGGAGCGAGAATTCCGAAGAGCATACCGCAGGGGCTAAAGCCCACGTTTATTTTGAGCTGCTTGCGGCACGACTGAAGCCGTGCCCTGTTACAAAGCCTCGCTTATCCCACGCTGGAATGAGTTTTTCCGCAGCCTGGAAAGCCCCGCCTCGTTTTCGGGCGTTTACGGCACGGCGACCCAGAGGGTACCCCGGCCGTGCCCTGTTACAAAGCCTTGAGGTTTTGTGCCAAGACCAAGTTTTTCCGCAGCCCGTGAAACCCCGGCCTACCGGGGAAGCCGAAGCGCAGGTCCTTCGACTTCAGTCGGCGCGGCGACCTTCGCTCAAGATGAGAAATCTAAAAGAGCCGCCAAGGATGACAAATCCTGAGAGCAAAATCGGAGGGCCTTCAGGCCCGGGGCTGAAGCCCGCTTCTCTTCTCCGCCCGGTTGAGGGGCCTGAAGGCCCCTGCTCCCTCCGTCCGAAAGCTGAAAGCTAGAGCGCTTTCGGCCGGGGTGTTTACAGTTGCGATGGATGTCA
>PKXI01000255.1:3909-6720 GCA_003133425.1 Acidobacteriaceae bacterium | reverse complement strand
CGCTCGATGCCCATGCCGAAGCCGGAGTGGGGGACGCTGCCGTAGCGGCGGAGGTCGAGGTACCACTGGAAGGCTTCCTTGGGGAGGTTGTGCTGCTCGATTCTTGCGTTCAACAACTCGAAGCTTGAAACGCGCTGCGAGCCTCCGATGATTTCGCCGTAGCCTTCCGGCGCCAGGACATCGACGCAGAGGGCGTAGCGCGCGTCTTGCGGGTCGGGCTCCATGTAGAAGGCTTTTACGTCGGCGGGATAGCGGTTGACCATGACGGGGCGATCGTACTGCGAGCTGAGCCAGGTTTCGTCGGGAGAGCCGAAGTCGTTTCCGTATTCGAAGGGCGCTTCGAGGTGACCGTCTTTGTGGGCCTGGTTGAGCATTTCCACGGCCTGGTCGTAGCGCAGACGCGGGAAGGGCGGCAGGATGGCTTCGAGCTTGGCGCGATCGCGGCCGATGACTTCGAGCTCAGAGGCGCGATTCTTGAGGACGGATTGGACGATGTGGCTGAGGAAGTTTTCGGCGAGCTCGAGCAGGCCGTCTAGATCCATGTAGGCGACTTCGGGCTCGATCATCCAGAATTCCGTGAGGTGGCGGCGGGTTTTGGATTTTTCTGCGCGGAAGGTGGGGCCGAAGCTGTAGACCTTGCCGAGAGCCAGCGCCGTTGACTCGATGTAGAGCTGGCCGGACTGGGTGAGATAGGCGGGGTCGCCGAAGTAGTCGACCGGGAAGAGGGTCGAGGTGCCTTCGCAGGCGGCGGGCGTGAGGATGGGCGGGTCGGTGCGGATAAAACCATTGCTGTCGAAGTACTCGGCGGCGGCGCGCATGATTTCGGCGCGGATGCGGAGGATGGCGGACTGGCGCGGGGAGCGGACCCAGAGATGACGGTGCTCCATGAGGAAGTCGACGCCGTGCTCCTTGAGGGTGATGGGATAGGGGTCGGACTCGGGGACGCGCTGAATGACCTGAATGTCTTCGACGTCGAGCTCGAAGCCGCCGGGGGCACGCTTGTCTGCGCGCACCTTGCCGGTGACGATAACGGACGACTCCTGGGTGAGGCCTTTGAGCGATTCAAAGACAGCGGGAGGGACGCTCTTTACGTGGGCTACGCCCTGGATGGTTCCGGTGCCGTCGCGAAAGATGGGGAAGAGCAGCTTACCGCTCTCGCGGAGATTGTAGAGCCATCCGCGAAGGGTGACGGATTGGCCTTCGTGCTGGCCGAGGGTGGCGATGGTGGCAACGGGAGCGGCTGGAGTTACGGGGGCGGTTTCTTCGGGCATGGGTGTTTGTGCTTTCCTGGCGGCCAAGATGTTCGGACTTACTAGGATAACGCGGGGTGGGCACAAGGGAGTGTGACGGCGAAGGGCGAATGGGGGTCGTTCTCCCCCTTCACACTACGAAAGGTATTCCCAGGGCTGCGTCCGCCGCGGCGGACNNTGGTCTCCCACCCTTTCGCCAGAAAAAACGCGAAAGGATGGGCTCCTGGCAGGGACTGAAAACCCCCTCAGTTGAGGGTTGTGGTATCCCACCCATTCCGCAAAATGCGCGGAATGGATGGGGCACTTGGCCACCTGCCGAAAAGCAAATGCAGGTCCTTCGACTCCGCTGAAAAGCGCTTCGCTCAGGATGACAGCATCAAGTTGGGGGAGAGAGCGTCAAGTCAGGGCCGAGAGCTACAAGTTGGGGTCGAGGGCTACAAGGCTGTTTCAGGGTTGTTTTGGGGTGAGGATGGCGGGGAGGGCGTGGACGAGGGTGGGGTGGGCGAACTGGAATCCGTAGGAGGCTAGTTTGGCGGGGTAGGCGCGAGCGCTGGAGAGCAGGGCTTCGTCTGCCATTTCGCCGAGTGCGAGGCGCAGGACCGAGGCGGGGACGGAGAAGAAGGCTGGACGATGGAGGTGCGCGGCGAGGATGCGGGTGAATTGCGCGTTCGTGACCGGATTGGGCGCGGTGAAGTTGAAGGGGCCGGTGGCGGTGGGTGAATCGAGGAGGAACAAGATGGCGGCGAGAGCATCGGGGAGCGAAATCCAGCTCATGAACTGAGTGCCTTTGCCGAGGAGGCCGCCGAGACCGAGGCGGAAGATGGGGAGGAGTTTCGCAAGGGCGCCGGGGCCGCGGCCGAGTACGACTCCGAAACGGAGGTGGAGGACGCGGATGCCGGCATCGACTGCGGGCTGGGCAGCGGCTTCCCATTGCTGACACAGGTCGGCAAGAAAGCCGGAACCGAGGCGGGAGGTTTCGTCGAGGAACTCGTCGCCGCGATTGCCGTAGATGCCGACGGCAGAGGCGATGAGGAGCATTTGCGGCGGATGCCGGAGGCCAGCAAGGGTAGTGGCGAGAGAAAGGGTGGAATGGATGCGGCTCTCGGCGATTTGGCGCTTGAATTCGGGAGTCCAGCGATGGTCGGCGAGGTTCGCACCCGAAAGATGAATGGCGGCGGTGAGGTCTTCAAGGGCCTCAGTGTGAGAGATGGACGGGGTGGCGGCGGGATTCCACGGGAGCTGGTTGGGCAGGGAAGGTTCGCGCCGGATGAGCTGGAGGACCGAGGAGTTATGTGCCGCAAGGGCTTCTTTGAGGGCCGTTCCGAGCATTCCGGAGGCGCCCGAGAGGAGAAACCGGGGGGCTGGGGGAGCTGTATTGACGGGACTGATGTAGCTTTCCTCCTGATGAATACAATAGTGCCGGACGGGGGAGGTTGGTTTGGCAGGACATAAATTTATTTTGATCTGGACAATAATTTGATACGGGGAGCATCCTATTTCTAAGCGGGCAGGAGGGGAGCGGGTCAGTTTTATAGATCTGGCAAATAAATACTGTCTTCGT
>PKXI01000255.1:0-3893 GCA_003133425.1 Acidobacteriaceae bacterium | reverse complement strand
GCTGAAGCCCGTACCCTTCAAGCTGACCAATTACCCGCAGGAGGGGTTGATGACTAACCCGGTCGAGGTAACGAGCGAGGAAACGCAAAAGACGCAGGCGGACCCGGAGACTGCTGAGCGGTTCATTGCGGAAAAGCGGATCGGGGAGCGCATTCGGCGGCTGCGGCTGAAGAAATCGATGGGCCTGGTGGAGCTGGGCAAGCATACCGGGCTTTCGGCGAGCTTTCTTTCGCAACTGGAGACGGGGCGGGTGGTGCCGACGCTGCGTAACCTGGCGCGGATCGCGATGGTGTTTTCAAAGGACCTGTCGTATTTCTTTGAGACTGAGCCGACCGCGATGTTCCGGATCCACAAGCAAAAGGACCGGGTACGGCTGCCGCAGACCGGGGTAGAGCCGCCTACGTATTTCTTCGAGAGCCTGGGCTACATGGTGCCTGACCGGAATATGGACCCGTATTTTGCGGAGTTCATTCCGCTGGCCAGGGTTGCTGCTCCCAAGGCGCACATGCATCCCGGATTCGAGTTTCTTTACGTTCTGGATGGAGAGTTGGAACTTCGTCACGCCGACCAGGAATGCACGCTCGATGCGGGCGATTCGGTTTACTTCGACTCCGGGACGCCGCACTCCTACCAGTGCGCGGGGAAGCGGGCCGCCAAAGTGATTATTGTGACCATGCATCAGGCGCCGGCGGCGATTCCGATGCGGGCGGTGAATACCGCGGCGCGAACTGTGGCCGGGGATGCCAAGGCAGGCGAGAAGCCGGCTGGAGGGCTGTAGGCGCGTCGTTCAGGCCACGATCATTTCGTGGTCTCCCACGCCGGCGCTGGAAACAAGGCGAAAGGATGGGGCGCCTGGCAGGGACTGAAAAGCCCCTCAGTTGAGGGTTGTGGTATCCCACCCATTCCGCAAAATGCGCGGAATGGATGGGGCACCCGGCTCCTCGCCCTCTTTTATTCCCCTTTTTTATTCCGTTGAGCCGTTCGCTTCGGCGGGGAGCATCTGGTAGCTGACAAATGCCAGGCTCTTGCTGTCAGGAGACCAATTGGCGACGTTCATCGAACCATCGCCACCGACCAGGTTGACGAGGGTGCGAATCTTTTTGTCGTCTGTGGACAGGATGCGCAGGGCAATGTCCTTGTTGGCGGCGTGCGTGGTCACGTCTGGGTTGTAGGAGATAAAGACGATCGACTTGCCGTCGGGCGAGGGGTGGGGTGTCCAGTTTTTGAATTCGTCGAAGGTAACCTGCTCTGGCTGGCTGCCATCGGGACGCATGCGGCCGATCTGCATTCCACCCCAGCGGTCGGTGTTGAAGTAGATGTACTTTCCGTCAGGGGAGTAATCGGGGTCGTCACTGAGGCCGGTGCCGGTGGTGAGAGCTGTTTCGGGCCCGCCGTCAACGGAGATGGAATAGATGTTGCCGGAGCCGTGCCCTGCTCCGCGCGTGAAGGCGATGGTCTTGCCGTCGGGCGACCAACTGTGAAACCAGCCAGTGTTCTGAGTGACCAGGCGAGGCGTGCCGCCGGTTGCGGGAATGATGTAAACGCGGCGGTCTGGATTGTCAGTTGCGGCACAGGTGAGGGCGAACCACTTGCCGTCGGGCGAGAAGCCGTGACTGCCGGAACAATTGGTCAGGTTGCCGACGTTGAGGAGTTGCGGAGCTCCGCCGGCGACAGGAATCGTGTAGATGCGGCCGTCATTGGTGAAGACCAGCGATTTGCCATCGCGCGACCAGTTGGGCGCCATGAAGTGGGCGGGCTGCGAGTAGAGGAGGGTGGCGCGGCGTGCGTTTTCGGCGATCTCGATGGCCTGGAGCGTGCTGTAGAGAGTTAGTTGAGCAGGCGTGGCGGGCGGGGCGAGTTGCTTGAGCTCGACGTTGGAGAAGACAACTTTCTCAGTGACTGCCGGATTGTGCGAAGAGAGGCCGATGCCGACATAGAAGGGTCCGTCGAGATGGAGCTTGATGGAGGCGCCCACCTGGTGAAGTGGCTCGCCGTGGTTGGAGAGAAACATGGTGAAGGTGTCGCCGCGTTTTTCCAGGCGGACGCGCCTGGGCGGATCGACGATCAGTTCGGCGCTTTGCGTGTTGACGCCTTTGGCGCGACGGTATTGCAGGGCGGTGAGCCCGGAGCCGTGCTGCGCGGCGTCTGCATAGGCGCCATCGGTGTCGAGGGTCTGGCGAACGATCAAAACAGCCTTGCGATGCGGGCTGTGGTCGCCGGTCTTGTCTGGAAAGTCGATGTCGGCGGTGAGAGAGAGGTCGCCGGAGAGCTTTTTCCATACGAAGTGGAATCCGTCTTCGGTGGACCATAGATTGATGCCTGCGGCGGTGATGGTGTAGGTACCGGCAGCGGGCGAGTAAGTAAGCGTGCCGGCGGGGACGACGCTGCCTACGTCGGACTGGCCTTCAAAGATGCCCAGAGAGCTTGCGCCAGATTGCGCGTCGAGCGGCTGGGGGTGGAGGCAAAGGGCGAAGAGGACGAGTGCGAAAAGAGAGCGGATGATTCTCAGCGACATTCGAAATACCTCGGAAAGAAAGGCCGCGCGCAACTTGGGGCGTGTCGTTTCCCTATTCGCTCGGCCAGCAAAATATAGGTTTGGTGCGGGGGATTGTCAAACAGGGACGCCAACGCGTCGACCGGCTGGGGAATTCATTTACCTGCGCGGAGCGTAATCGAAGTGATCTCCGGGGGACAATCGAAGCGAAACGGCAAACCGATGGTGCCGATGCCTCGATTGACATGCAGTTGCAGGTGGCCGAGCTGGAACCACCCTTTGACGTACTTTCTGGCAAGCGGAGGAAGAACCAGGGCGCCGACCAGAGGGAAACGAATCTGACCTCCGTGACTGTGACCGCTGAGCATCAGGTCAACAGCCTCGCCGGCCGGCTGAGTCAGCAGATGGTCGGCGTAGTCCGGAGCGTGACTCAGCAGAACGATGGGTTCGCCGGGGATATTGCGTATCGACGCGGGTATAGCCAAATCCAGATCCGGATGACCTTCGAGCGGATCGTCCAGTCCTGCCAACCAGATTCTGCCGCCGCCGCGTTCAATGGGCAGGCACGCATTCCTGAGTACGGTGATGCCGTTGGCTACCAGAGCGGCAGATACCTGTTTTGCTCCGACGTTGATGTCGTGATTGCCGAGTGAGGCGTAGAGCGCCTTGCATTCAAGTCCATTGAGGATGTTGGCGCAGTGCCAAGCAGCACCGCGGGCGAATCTTGTGGCGCCGATATCCATAACTATCGTGCTGGTGACAAAATCCCCGGTGATAAAAACAGCGTCAGGCTTGATTTGGTTGATGCGATCGATCACATGGCGAAGGAAAAACGGCTCCGTGAATTCGTCCATGTGAATGTCGCTGATTTGCGCGATGCGCATGCCGTCAAAGGCGGCAGCGAGGCCGGGCAGGTAGACGTCGCGATGTGAAACCTCGACCCAGTGACGTTCGATTTCGCCGGAATAGAGCGCCAGACTGGCGGCACCGCAGAGTCCTCCCGTGAGGAAGTGGCGCCGGTTCATGAGCCGAGTGGAAGGGGGGAGGGATGACGCCATACCTTATGGTAACCATTCTAACTTCAACGCGGAGGCAGGGAAGGCTTCAGGGGGAGATTCGCTGCAGAGTTGGATGGATCTATTCGATTGGGAGAACCCCCGGCTTTGCCGGGGTGGCAGTAGAAGTTTGCCGTTTACGGGAGTCGCTCCCTTTTGTGTTTTTCCCATACTTCTCGCAAAAACGTTACATGCATGACCGCCGTCCCTATGGGACTCCGGATGAATTTCTGGTTTCGCCAACCCCACGCTGAAGCGCGGGGCTAACAACCACTGCGCCTACGGCGCGGGCGATGGGTTGCTGCCTGCATGGAGCGCCGCTACACAGGCCCCTTTGAGGGGCC
>PKXI01000314.1 GCA_003133425.1 Acidobacteriaceae bacterium | reverse complement strand
GGGTCCCTCGCATTTGGGGACCAGGGAAAACCGCGAACCCCAACCGGACCATTCCCGAATTTCTGACGTTACGCCTGGATCACTGCCAAATCGGACATTATGCATTTCTGTCCGGGGGAGGGCGGAAGAGCAACCGCAGATCTTTCGACTCCTCTTCAGGCCAGCGACGAAGACCTGTCGCCGCGGACCCTGGACCTTGGCCACCCGCATTTTTGCGGCTCATCCAAGTGTGGGTCCCCCGATCATTTCGATGAGTGCTTGTTGGAGGCATCCTGCGGCGGATGAAGGGTTTACATCTGTAAGTCGGAAGGCGTGGAAGGAGGGAGAAACGATCTGGACGCGAGTTGGAATCAAGGGAGAGTTATCAAGGAAGTAGCTTTGAAATCAAGTAATTCAAGGCTTTTGGGGCAGCATATAAGCTGTGCCAGGGAAATATTGGCCTGGGCATTGGCCTTGAAGAAAGAACGATCCAAAGCATTGGTCGATGGGATATATTGGTCAACATTCCTAGGTAAAACTCCAGGGGCATAAGGGAAGCTATAGATATGGATCCAATGTTCCACCGACCGGACGAGTTAGCCAACTACCTGGGCTTCTTGATGCACAGCCGAAGGGCGCAGAGTAGCGTAACTTTGTTGCAACACTTCGGATTTAGCGAAGATCCGTTCGGAGTCAGCCCCAATGCGCGTTACCTGTATCCCAGCCAAACGCATCAGGAGGCGCTGGCAGCGCTGGAGAATGGGTTCTATAACAATCGTGGATTTATTGCCATGATCGCGCCGCCGGGGATGGGGAAAACGACGCTCTTGTATCGTTTTCTTGAGGACACACAGGACACCGCACGCAGCGTATTTCTTTTCGATATCGATGCCGACTGCGAACCACGGGACTTTGTCGGCTACATCTTGCGCGAGCTTGGAATTACTCCCGCGCAGAGCAGTTCGGAGATGCACAGGCAATTAGCTGACGCTCTGATTACCGAGACTCAGGCAGGGCGAAAATGCGTGGTGGTGATCGACGAGGCGCAGAGTCTTTCGGATGCAGTACTGGAAAGAGTTCGCCTGCTTACGAACTTTGAAACGTCGCAGGGCAAGCTACTACAAATAATCCTGTCAGGACAGCCGCAGCTAACTGATAAGTTGATGCAGGCATCGCTGGTACAACTTCGCCAACGCGTTTCGGCAATCTGCCGCCTTGAACCGCTTTCGCCGGAAGAGACGGTTGCCTACATCGACTACCGCCTGAAACAGGCGGACTATAGCGGCGATCCGCTGTTTACAGAAGATGCGCTCAAGCTGATCGCGGAGACCAGCAATGGTATTCCCCGGAACATCAACAACCTGTGCTACAACGCGCTGACGCTGTGCTGCACGCTGAAGAGCAAACTGGTAGACGGCAGCATGGTGGCCAAAGTAATCGCCAACCTGGAATTGGCTTCGCAATCAGGTGAGGCAATGGCAGGAACGGGCGATGTTGCGGCTGACGAGCCCGTTGCGCGTAGAGGATGGAAGCGCGCCGATCGGCTCTTCATGCGCCTGGGTACAGCCAGTGCAGGCTACGTGATGCTCTGGGTTCCAGCAACTGTGCTGTTGCTGGTTCTGTCTGTGCTGGGCGTACTGCGGCCCAGCGAACTCCGCGTGCCTCAGTTTCACAAGACGGGCGACAACCGCGGGTTGAATGTGAAGGTTGCGCCGGCGCCCGTTCCCGCCGCGGCTGCGGTGACAACTCCAAAAGCCGTCGGAGCTAAACCCGCTGCGAACAGAAAGGCATCTGAACTCGGTAACGCAGTGGGCCATCATGTTTCGGTGCCATCTTCGGCGGGTGAGCACGCGGCAGTAGCGCCGCAGATGAGCGCAGCGGCACAGTCGAGTGCCATGGGTGCGGTTTCGAATCCAGTGACTCCGCAACAAGGTCCGGCGCCGACGCTGCCCGAGGCGGTTCCGCTGATGGTGCAGATTGCAGCGACCTCGGACGCTGAGGAGGTCGACGTGCTGGTTGGCGCTTTGCGCATGCGCGGCTATACCGTGACCGCACGGAGCGATCCGGCAGACAATCTGATCCACGTGCGCATTGGGCCGTTCTACAGTCGCGACGATGCCGACCGATGGCGAGTGAAACTGCTTGCCGACGGGTACAACGCGATCATCCAGCCGTAGCGGCGCCTTGCTCGATTACCGGCCTGCTTGATAGCTTTCGAGGCTTGGCGGGAAATCCTGCTTGTGCCGGGATTTGGAACGCAATCGCTTCTCACGCGAGTACGCTCAGAGTGCTATATTGGGCTTTCTTCCCTTGCGCTGACTTCCAACTCGAACATATCCGGACCCTTGAAAGGACAACGTGGCTACTGACGCAGCGATTTCGGCCAATCCGCCGAAGCGTCTGCCGGGACGCAAGTATGACCGGCAGTTCTTCTTTGCGATGACCTTGCTGCTGGTGGCTGTGGTGGCGATCGGGTTTGCACCGACCTATTACCTGGCGGGTGTTTTTCGAGCTCCGCTGCCGTCGCGGATTGTGCACGTTCATGGAGCGGTATTCAGCACATGGATGATTCTGCTTACAGTGCAGACGGGGCTGATCTCGGCCAAGCGGGTTGGCTGGCACCGCAAGCTCGGCGTGGCGGGGTTCCTGCTGGCGTGTGGGATGGTGGTGACGGTCGTGCTTACGGCCGCGGATTTTGCATTGCGGGCGAAGGGCAACCCGAACGCCGAGGCGCTGCTTGGTCTTCTCGTTGTGCCGTTTACGGATGCGTTCACATTCGCCGTGCTTGCGGGGTTCGCCTACGCGCTGCGGAAGGATGCGGCAGCGCACAAGCGGCTGATTATTATTGCAACGGCCGGAATCTCCAGGGCGGCGCTGGTTCGCTGGCACATTCCGATTCTGCTTCATCAAATGCAAGCAGCCTATACCGCGACGTACGTCTTTCTTGTATTGCTGGTTGCATACGACTTGTGGTCCACGCGCAGGATTCATCGCGCGACGATTTGGGGCGGCGCGTTTCTGATTCTGATGGGACAGATCGGCCACTACATCGGACCAACCGCGGCCTGGCATGCGTTTGCGCACTGGGTGCAGAGTTGGGGAGTGTGAGGGATGGCGGCTGCCTGAGAAGTGGCGGCACAGGTTGCGAGTGAGCGAACGCGCGAGTCCTGGAGTGCGGCGTTTACTTCTTGTCCATCTCCTGGAGCTTTTCTACGCGACGCCTCAAGTCTGGATCTTCGCTGGCAAACCGGGCGTTGAGATAGGTTTTCACAACGTCTTCGGCGAGCTTGGGTCCGATGACCCAGGCGCCCATGCAGAGTACGTTGACGTTGTCGTGTTCAACGCACTGGTGGGCACAGTATGTGTCGTGACAGAGGGCCGCGCGCATTCCGCGCACTTTGTTGACGGCAATCGCGGCGCCAACTCCGGTGCCACAGACCATGATGCCGCGCTGGCATCTTCCGGACAGGATTTCGTTGGAGAGGGTCTGGGCAACATCGGGGAAATCGACGGGGTCAGTGTTGTACACACCGATATCTTTCACGCTGTGGCCCCAGGATTGAAGTGCCTGGATGAGGGGCCCCTTCAGCGGGAACCCTGCATGGTCGCAGCCTACTACGAGCTTCCATTTTGTGGGGCTGTCGGTGGTCGCCTGGGCGTCCATTGTCAGCAGAGGCGCGGCGGCCACGCTGCTGATGAAGCGGCGTCGTGAGATGGCGTTGTTGGTCATTCGATTTCCTTCGAGAGATTCAATTCAATAATCCGGTGCATCCGTTGCGTGCTTTGACAGCGCTCTTTGATGCGGGCGGGATGACGCTGGTAGGCTACCACCTTCGGAGTTGAGCCTGGATGGGTGGGTGGCTTTTTGGGCGGACACTCGACTTTTCAGGCAATTCCCTGCGTTGGCTTGCACTGCGGCAGAGGGGTGCTGCGGTCTATACTCTCTTCTGTCTGATTTGGAAGGGAGTATTTCCTATGTCTTCGTCTGCGGTTGATTTTGCACGCCAGAACTACCCTCGTTTTCTTGATGAGTTGAAGGCGCTGCTGCGCATTCCCTCGATCTCCACCCTGCCCGAGCACAAGAGCGACTGCCGTAAAGCCGCCGAGGTGCTGGCGGCGGAGCTGAAACGCATTGGTATGGAGCACGTGCGGCTGATTGAGACTGCGGGTCATCCGCTGGTCTATGCCGACTGGCTGAATGCTGCAGGCAAGCCGACGGTGCTGGTGTACGGGCATTACGATGTGCAGCCGCCCGATCCGCTAGATGAGTGGCTTTCGCCGCCTTTTGAGCCGACGGAGCGAGATGGCAACATCTATGCGCGCGGCGCCGTGGACGACAAGGGACAGGTGGTGGCGCAGGTGAAGGCGCTGGAATCGCTTCTGGCCGCGACCGGCAAGCTGCCCCTGAACGTGCGCGTGCTGCTGGAGGGCGAAGAAGAAGTCGGCGGAGAGGGAATTGCGAGCTTTGTGGCTTCGAAGCCGCCGGAGTTGAAGGCGGATTTCGCGCTGGTCTCCGATACGGAGCTGTTTGCGCCTGGACTGCCGACCTTGTGCGTGGGACTGCGGGGCATGATCTACACGGAGCTTGAGGTGCGCAGCGCGCGCAGCGATCTGCACTCCGGCATGTACGGCGGCGCGGCGCCCAACTCATTCGTCTCGCTGGCGCAGATTCTGGCCAAGCTGAAGGACGAAAATGGGCACATTCTTATTCCTGGTTTCTACGACGACATTATTCCGCCGAGCCCGGAAGAACTGGCTGCGTGGAAGAGCCTGCCGTTCGACGAGGAAGAGTATCGCGCCAAGGAAGTGGGCTCGAAGCAACTGGTGGGAGAGAAGGGATATAGCGTACTGGAGCGGACCTGGGCGCGGCCAACGGTGGATGTGCACGGGATTTCCGGGGGCTTTGTTGGGGCGGGCGCCAAGACGGTGATTCCGGCGAAGGCGACGGCCAAGGTTTCAATGCGGCTGGTTCCGGGCATGACGCCGGCCAAGGCCTTTGCACTCTACAAGAGCTACGTGGAGAAGATTGCTCCGGATGGCGTGGATGTGGAGGTAAGGCTGATTCACTCGGGCGATCCATGCCTGATCCCGGTGAACAACAAATACATCCAGGCGGCTACGCGGGCACTGCACGAGGTGTGGGGCAAGGACACAGTGTTCATCCGCTCGGGCGGGTCGATCCCGATTGTGGGCGACTTTGACCGCCGCCTTGGGTTGCCGAGCGTGATGATGGGCTTCGGGTTGCCTGACGATAACCTGCACGCGCCTAACGAGAAGTTTCACCTGAAGAACTTCTCACTGGGAATCGAATCGCTGATTCGGTTTCTGGAGGAGGCGGGAAGCTGACCAGACCACTGGGCGAGCGAAAGCCGGAGGCGGACGCCGCGGGTTTTGTGCTCGCCGGTGGACAGTCAAGCCGCATGGGCAGGGACAAAGCGCTGGTGGAGTTTCGCGGGCAGCCGCTGGTTGTGCATGCGCTTGGAATTCTGTGCGGGGCGGGTTTGACCGCATCGATCGCCGGCGCGCGCTCGTCCCTGAGGGCGTTTGCGCCGGTGGTTGAAGATCGCGAACCAGGGCTGGGGCCATTGAGCGGCATCTGCTCGGCGTTGGCTTCGAGTGCGGCGCGCTGGGCGGTATTTGTGTCCGTGGATGCGCCGCTGATTCCTGCGTCACTGGTTCGATATCTGCTGGAACATGCGGAGATTACGGGAGGGGCCGTGACGCTTCCCTCGGTCGCGGGGTTTACCCAGACGTTTCCCGCTGTGCTGGACCGGGCGGTTCTGTCGCTGCTGCAGTCTGAACTTGGCGCAGGGCGCGGTGGGTGCTTTGCCGCGTTCAAGTCCGCCGCGGCTGGCCTCGGCCAGCAGGTGACCGTCATTGCGACCGAGTTGCTGGTTCAGGCCGGGCAGGTCGCGCATCCAGAGGGACTGCCGGCGGCCCGCTGGTTTTTCAATGTCAATTCCGCCGGCGACTTGCGCCGTATTGAGGCGCACCGGGCAGGATTCATCGCGTAAGCTGAATTCACTGAGATGTTGGATCCCTCCTCCATTCCGGAGTTCCCTGAGGCTTTTGTGGAAGCGACGGCCCCTGATGAGGGAAAGTCAGCCACAACTGCGGGCAAGTGTTTCATTTCGTTCAGTCATGTAAATATCTCGTTTGATGGCCGGCTTGTTCTGGAAGACGTGAGCTTCTATGTGGAACGAGGTCAGACGCTTTGCATTCTTGGCCGCAGCGGCGTGGGCAAATCTGTGGCACTGCGGCTGCTGATGGGTTTCTTGAAGCCCGACTCAGGGTCGATTCGCGTGGAGGACGAGGAGATCACGGGCCTCGACGAAGAGGGAATGAACGCGATTCGAAAGCGAGTTACGATGGTCTTCCAGAATGGAGCCCTGTTTGATTCGATGAGCGTGCGGGAGAATGTCGCTTTTGCACTGCGTGAGCGCGGCGGGTTGGCTGAGGACCAGATAGTTCAAATTGTGGAGCGGTTGATCGGCATGGTGGGCGCAGAAGACGTGGCGGACAGCTTGCCTGCCAGCCTGTCTACAGGACGCAAGCGCGCCGTCGCTATTGCGCGCGCCCTGGCAGCGCAGCCCGATGTCGTACTTTATGACGAGCCTACGACGATGGTGGACCCGATCATTGCTCGCCGTTTGGGCAACCTGATCCAGCGGCTCAAGATGCAGCTTGGATTTACAAGCATCGTGGTGACCCATGACATGCGCTTTGCCGAGCGGCTTGCGGACAGTGTGCTTTTCCTCCACCAGGGCCGTGCAAGCTATTTTGGACCGTTGAACGGGTTCCTTGCTTCGACAGATCCGAACATTCAACAGTTCTTAACTCTCGATGCTTACCTATTGCCTTCGGAGTAACTGGGTAATCAAAATGTAACTAGAGTTGTAGACGATTTCCCTTGCGATCACATTGCGATCGGGTGATCCTTATCGTGTCAAGACTTCCCGATGATGGTCGAAGTCAAGCCGCAAGGGGAGCCCCTGCGCAGGGCCTGTTGAAAGAGCGCAGGTAATGGTTTGTTATAATTGCCGTATTGTCAGTAGATTCCGTCCTCGTTTTTCTTTTTTTTGAGGCACGGTAAGAGCTGTTCCCTTTCAAACGTCAAGTAATCGTATACGGATGCTGCCGCTATCTGATTTCTGCTAGCCGTTAGCGCCGGACTCCCGGTTGGATACGCGGTGAACGCATCACGCGACGCGACGCGAAGGGTGAGTTGCACCTTGGTAAAACCGGAACGACAGGGCCCAGAAGAAAGTTTTGGAGCGGGTTGCATTAAAATGGCAATCCATTGTCAAAAAAACGACATCCAATCAGTTATAGAGACTGACGCAAGCGATTTTCAGCACATTGCTAACCTTGCGCAGGGAATTGCTCCCTGCCTTATCCCTTGGTTTTTGAACACTTGAGGTCTGCGGACGCGAATGGCGACTTCGGAATTCTGGCAAAGACTATCCGCTACTATGGCTTCTTGCCACGAATGGGAGGGAGGCGTGGCAGGGGAACCCGCTCGCGGAGTGAGGGGCACGGCAAAGCTCTGGATGGTGATGGATGTAATTTCAATTGCTGGTGCAGCGACTTTAGCCACGATATATAAGTCACATACGGATGAAGGCGACGGGGTGCGGGGCCTGTGGGACGGCACGCTGCTGCACGCCCGCTCGGTGTGGACTCTGGTGGCGCTTTTGTGCGGGTTTGCCATAGCGCTGATGATCATCAGCAAGCGGTTACATCTTTATTCTCCGACGCGGTTGACCGGCATTTTGCATGAGCAGAGGCTTAGCATGCAGGCCTGCTTCACCTCGGGCTTGCTGTTAACAGGCGCGCTCTACGTCCTTCGTGCAGATGACATTCCGCGCAGCATCATATTGATCACCGTGGGACTTGTAGCCATCTCGCTTGGCCTGCGCAGGCTTGTGCACCGGGTCCTGCTCTTTAGCCGCTACAATCACGGCGTGGGCACTCGCAATGTGCTGATCCTCGGGACCGGGCCAGAAGCGCATGCCCTGCGCCACCATCTGGAGAGCATCCGGCACCTTGGCTATACGTTTAAAGGATTCGTCGAGTTTCCCGGATCGAGTCCGCGCGTTTCCTCGGCATCTGGCGACGTAGTGGGCTCGCTTGACACTCTATTCCAGCGCGCGCGCACACTGTTTGTGGACGAGATATTTGTTACCTCGCCGTGTGAACGTGAACTGGTGCAGAACGTGCTCGAGCAGGCTCGAGTCCACGGGGTGGATCTGCGCATCGTTCCCGACATGTACAACGGACTGTCCTGGAACAGCCCGATCGAGTTCATTGGGCAGTTTCCGACGATCCCGCTGCATTGCGGCCATGTTCCCGAGGTTGGGTTGCTGTTCAAGCGCGCGTTTGACATTGTGTTCTCCACTCTGTTGCTAATCCTTTTTGCGCCGCTGCTTCTGATCATCGCGATCGCCGTGAAAATGGATTCGCCGGGGCCGGCTCTGTACCGGTCAGAGCGCATCGGCAAGAAGGGCCGCGTATTCGGATGCATCAAGTTTCGGACGATGGTGCAGGATGCGGAAATGCGCCGCGCCGATGTGATGCACATGAACGAGCGCGATGGTGTGCTGTTCAAGATCTCAAACGATCCTCGGATCACGAGGCTGGGCCACTTCCTGCGCAAGTATTCGCTGGATGAAATACCGCAGTTCTTCAATGTGTTGAAGGGCGAAATGAGCATAGTAGGCCCGCGTCCACCGATTGCCAGCGAGGTGAGGGCCTATAAGCTCAGTCACCTGCGGCGGCTCGATGTTACGCCCGGGATCACCGGGCTGTGGCAGGTGCAGGGGCGCCAGGATCCATCGTTCGACAGCTATGTTTCGCTGGATGTGACTTACATCGACAATTGGAGCTTCTGGCTGGATTTCAGTATTATCGTGAGAACGGTCGGCGTGGTCTTTGCCGGGACGGGCACGTAGGCAATCGATAAGTCATTGAAGAAAAGAATGGGCCGCCTCCGAATGAGGTGGCCCATTTGTTTGCCGCTGTAAACTGGAAGTGTGAAGATCGCATTGGCCCAGATTGACCCGACGGTCGGGGATTTTACTGGAAACCTGGAAAAGATCGTCGCTGCAAGTGGGCGCGCTGCCGCTCTGGGCGCCCGCCTTACCGTGTTTTCAGAGCTCGCGATTTGCGGGTATCCCCCCGCCGATTTCCTTGAAAAACCAAGCTTTCTGGCCCGTTGCCGCTCGGCTGTCGAGGAGCTGGCTGCGGCTACGGGTGGGATGTCAACCGCGGTGCTGGCCGGCGTGGCGCTGCCTGCTACTGGTGACAGCGGCAAGCCGGCGGTGAATGCCGCCGTTCTGTTGGATGGTGGCCGGCTGCTGCTCGAACAGCACAAGCGTCTGCTGCCTTTTTACGACGTGTTCGATGAGCAGCGGTATTTTGCGCCGTCGCGCCCGCAGCAGGTGGTGGAGTTGGATGGCGTCCGGCTTGCAATTACCATTTGCGAAGACGCGTGGAACGACAAGAACTTCTGGCCGCGCAGGCTTTACACGGTGGATCCGGTGGAAGAACTGATGCGCCAGAATCCTGCTGTGCACATCAACCTGTCGTCTTCGCCGTTCTGGCACTCGAAGCGCGCTATCCGGCGCGAGATGCTGGCGGCGATTGCGCGGCGGGACGGCATTCCGGTGCTGATGTCGAACCAGGTTGGCGGCAACGACACCCTGATTTTCGACGGCTCCTCGCTGGCCCTGAATGCGCGGGGAGAATTGATTGCGCAGGCGGCCTCGTTCGAGGAGGACATGGTGGTGCTCGATCCATTCGATGCGCCGCCGATACCTGTCGCTGAGGAAGACGATACCGAGGCAGCCTACCGGGCCCTGGTACTGGGAACGCGGGATTACGTGCGCAAGTGCGGCTTCAAAAAGGCCCTGGTGGGGCTCAGCGGCGGCATCGACTCCGCGCTGGTTGCTGCCATCGCCAAAGACGCACTGGGCGCGGAGAACGTGATTTGCGTGGGCATGCCCAGTCCATACTCCTCGGCGGGGTCGATCGACGACAGCCGGCAGCTGGCGGCCAATTTGGGCATTCGGTTTGAAGTGATTGGAATCAGCGGCCTTTTCAGCGAGTTCACGCGCGCGCTGGAGCCGCAGTTTGCCGGAACGAAGCCGGATACAACGGAGGAAAACATTCAGTCGCGGATTCGCGGAGCGCTGCTGATGGCGCTCTCAAACAAGTTCTCGGCGCTGGTGCTCACCACCGGCAACAAATCGGAGATGGCGGTAGGATACTGCACGCTCTACGGGGATATGGTGGGCGCGTTGGCGGTGATCGGGGACCTGGTGAAGACGCGGGTGTATAAGGTGTGCCACTGGCTTAACCGGGACGGGGAAGTGATTCCGTTGCAGATACTGGAAAAGCCGCCCTCCGCGGAGCTGCGACCGGACCAGAAGGACACCGACTCGCTGCCTCCTTACGAGGTGCTGGACCCGATTCTGGAGGCCTACGTAGAGCGCTACGAGACACCTGAGCGGATTTCCGAGGAAAACGGATTTCCGCTTACGCTCGTCCAACAAGTGGTGCGGCTGGTGGAGCGGTCAGAGTACAAACGCCAGCAGGCCGCCCCGGTGCTGAAGGTTACCCGTAAATCGTTTGGAATGGGGCGCAGGTTCCCCATCGCCGTCAAGGTGCAGGTATAGCCACCGATGTCGGGGTATAAGCCAAGGGTCGATGTCGATGTTGGGGTATAAGCTAGAATCTGGGAAGATTCCCGCGAAATAAGGAGAAATAGCTTGATTCGTCCGTCCGTCCGATTTGCCAGCGCAGCGGTGCTGGTCGCAATGTCCCTGTTCCTGATGAAGGCTTCAGCGCAGACACAAGTTCCGGCAGCGCCGGCACAAACGCCAGCTGCTCCGGCTCCAGTAGCCGCGCCTGCGTTTCCAAAGCCTGATCCGCAATACTTTACTGCTTCACTGCCCACCAAGGAGACCATCAACGCCTTCCTCAATGCCAGTTGGGGCTACGAGGAAACCCGCATATGGCAGGTGCAGGCCATTCTGAAGACCCCGGTTGACGGTGTCACCAAGGTGATTGTCTTTGTCGGCGACAAGTCCGGCAAGGAAAAGCCCTCGGCGCTTGAGTTCTTTGCTTTTTCCGATGGGAAACACATCATTACCGGCGACCAGATCGTCGCCTTTGGGGCAACGCCATTTGCCGACTATCGTGCACAGATGCAGCAGAAGGCGAACGGACCTTATCGCGGTGCGGCGGCCAAGGACCTGGAACTGGTCGAGTTCGCGGATTTCCAGTGCCCGCATTGCAAAGAGGCACAGGCCAATATGGATAAGCTGCTGGTGGATTTTCCCAAGGCCCGTATTGTCTTTGAAAACGATCCGATTCCCTCGCTCCATCCCCAGGCTGTGACAGCCGCTTCTTATGGCGTATGCGTGTCCAAGCTGGGGGGCAGCACCGCATTCTTCCAGTTTGCTTCGGTTGTGTTTGAGGGCCAGGATGGTTTGGCGACGGCTGATGGCGCCACACTGACGCTGAACAGCGCTGTTGCCAAGGCTGGACTGGATCCGGTCAAGGTTGCCGCCTGCGCCGCGACTCCGGAGACCAAGGCGGACGTGGATGCATCGATCAAGCTGGCCGCCGATCTCGGTATTGGCCAGGTGCCGACGCTGGTGATCAATGGCCGCGAGGTTCCCGCGAACGCCCCGTACGAGACCTTGAAGAAGATCATCACGTACCAGGCCAAGCTGGACGGGATCACTCTGTAGGAGCCGGCAGGGAGCAGGGTTTACAGCATTTTCGAGTTGAGTGCTAACACAACTTCGGGTGCCCCA
>PKXI01000317.1 GCA_003133425.1 Acidobacteriaceae bacterium | reverse complement strand
ACTTAACGTTGTAATACTAGGGGACACTCGGTTAAAAATGACCCGGCACTGACTGCCTCGGTAACTACCGATCGCATTGCGAGATCGTGTTCTACATCTGCGGCCTGAAAATCACAATCTGATAAACGGCATTGTCGTGAAACCAGATCAGGATGCCCCGGGAAGGCCAGATCAGCTTCATGCCGCCGCCGCGCCACTCCATCTTTCCGGCATCGCCGTAGATCTTGCGGACATTGTCGGCCGACATGCCGAACTTTACACCGCTCCCAGTCACGCCTTTGAAGCGTTTCTCGAAGCGCAGTTCGATTGCCTCGTCTTTTTCGTTCAACAGACAATTGAGACCCGCCTTGTCCCACCGCATCAAACGACCGTATGAAGACTTGTCGGGAAAGCCGAGGGCATCAATCAGGGAATTCATGCTAGCGCCCACTATGAAATGGTCCCAGCCCGCTCCCTCCTGGATTGTCTGCGGCGTCTTCTGGGCGGAAGCTCGACCTGTCGCCGTCCAGATCAGCAGGAGGATCATTACGCGCAAGAACACCCTGCAAAAGCGGATCATCGAATGACCTTCAACTTGAGATTTGAAGACATTATAGGAATGTGGTTGCGGAACCCGCAATACCGAAACCCGCGATTGTTGACGAGCGCGTTCCAATATGGGCCGAAGCTGCAGGTGGGGCACCTGTTCTGCACCCGGACCCTCTGATTTCTGCCCTCTGTTCCCTGAACCCTGATCCCTATTCAATCTGCCTTCATCAGAGTTGCGATGAGCAAATCCTTGTGCTGGCTGGCGATGTCGTCGGAGTTGCCCAGGATGCGCAGCCAGACAAACACAGCGACAGCGGTGAGCGCGAGGAAGATCGGGACGGTCAGCCACATCATGCCGCCGATCGAACAGAGTTCAAAGACCAGCGCGCCTACAGCGAGCATACCGACTTGCAACAACAGGCTGAGCAGGGTGCTGGCCTGCGATCCGCGCTGGCGGGAGATACGGCCCGGATTTATGCGATAGGGCATCGTGAGCGAGAAGATGTTTCCTACGGCAAGATTGCACGGCAGAACAAAAAGAAGCCATGCAATCGTGGCTGCTACTACAACCGCGCTGGGCTCGCCCAGGCGCAGCGTTGCCAGCAGGCCCGCGATCACCAACGCGACAGCGAACACGGCGGAGTGAAGCAGGTTCTTGGCCAGCATCACGGTGCGCATGGGCGTGGGTGAAAGAAAGTAGAGTTGAATTCCCGCTCCTTCAGTACCCAGGTTATTTGAGAACAACATCCTGAAGCCTATCTGCGCGAAGAAAACGCAGAGCGGGAATGCCACCAATGGCGCAGGTCCGCGCGAAGCGCCCCTGATGAAGCTGCCGGAGATGACCAGGACCAGCACCAGGGGCGCACCCACGGCGTAGAGCAACGGAAGGGTGCGGAAGAGGCTGCGGATTTCTTTTTCAATGATCGCGGCAATGGGGCCTGAGCCGCCGAATCTCCAATCGCCTTCGCGTTCCGCGTTTTTTTCGCGGACTGGAATAGCTTTCGCCGAGCCTGTGGCTGTCTTCTTGAGTGCGGGAGCCGCGCCCAGATTTTCGCCACGGAATTCGGCGCGAAGGCGCAGACCGAGCAAGCTGCCGGCAGCCACCACGAAAAGCCCGAGCACGCCGAGTGATCCCAAAGCTCGCGCTGGTTGCTGGTTCGCGGCTTGTTGCAGCGCAACTCCCGCCAGCCCAGGTGGAAGCCAACTTTGCACTTCGTTGGCGGTCTTGAGCCACGGCGAGGCAAGCATTTGTTGTATTTGCTGCTGTTGCTGGCGTTTCCCTGAAGTGCGATGCCCGTGCTGCCACACAGCCGGGTTCATCAGCTGCATGCTCAGAATAACCACCATGAAAATTGCGCCAAGAATTTCGCGCGTCTTGCGCTGCGAGAGCCAGCGGTCAATCCATGCGAAGACAGCGCGGACCATCAGGATGTTGAAGGCCGCAAAGATGGCGAGAATCAGCGCGGTCCAGACAAACAGGTCGGGACGAGCCGCAGTGACTCCGGCAAGAATGCCGAAGCAGCAGAGGCCGCCGATGATTGTGGACACGTCTGAGAGACCGAAGACTACGTAGAGCAGGAAGAATGAGCGGAAGCCGACAGGAAAGCGCAGCAGGCTGCTCAGATCGAACTGCTCCTGGAAGGAGGCGAGCATGATGGGAACGACCTGCCAGATGAGGCACACCACCCAGAAGACGATGGGAGAGTATTGCCAATTTTGGCTGGAGGCGAGCGAGTAGGCAATGGCCCCCGCGCCGGCACCAAGACCCAGCCCCATCACGCCGTACAGCACATAGGCAACGGCGCGCGCGCCCAACTCGAATGCGCCAAGTTTGGAGCGCAGCCCATTGACGAAGACGCACCAGCGCAGGCGGGCGAGCGCCGCATACTGCGAACGAGCCAGGGGGCTGAGCAAACCGCCGCCAGTGGCGATGGCCCGTTCTGTGCCGTTCATACCAGCATCGTCTATGCGAGCCCCGTTCATGCGAGCCATGACAGTTCCTGCGAGAGATCCTGCTGGTCGCCCGCGCCCACGATGGAGAGAAAGATTTCTTCGAGCGTGAGCCGTTGAGCGCTTTGTGCGCCGGGCAGCGTGGAGGCGACGCCCGCGCGCAGTTCCTCCAGCGGCCCGTTGGCGACAAGGCGGCCCTGGTGGATGATGGCAACGTGGCTGCACAGCCGCTCGACGATTTCCAACACATGAGTGGTGAGGAAGATGGTTGCGCCGCGGTTGATCATGCCTTGCAGCATGGTCTTGAGCATTCCGGCGGCGATGGCGTCGACGCCCTCGAAAGGCTCATCGAGAAACAGTACCCTGGGCCCGTGAATTACGGCTGCGGCCAATGCGAGTTTTTTCTGCATGCCGTGAGAGAAGTCAGTAACGAGCTTGCGGGTCTCGTTGGCAAGCTGCATGAACTCTAAAAGCTCTTGCGCGCGTTGATTGGTGGTCTCGCGGTCCAGTCCATACATGCGGCCGACAAAGCGGAGATACTCGGGCGCGGTGAGGCGGCCGAAGAGTGCCATGCCTTCGGGCACTACGCCGATCTGGCGCTTGAGGTCGAGCGCCGAAGCGCTGAATGGCTTGCCGAGAATCTCAATGGTGCCCGCGCTCGGCTCGAGCAAACCGGTAAGCATCTTGATAGTGGTGGATTTGCCCGCCCCGTTCGGCCCCAGAAATCCGAAGAACTGCCCCGGAGCTACGCTGAACGTCACATCGACCACGGCAGTGAGTTCGCCGAAGCGTCGAGTAAGGCCGTGGGTTTGAATCGCAGCGATTCCCATGTGGGGCAAGGATAGCAAGGTTCCGCCCTGGAACAAAGCGGGCGTGCCGGCGGGACGGTGAAAGGAAGATTGGAAATTTCCATGGCTGGTTTGCAAAGAAGCTGGCTCAGCGCATATTCGCTCATCCTATAATCGAACGCTATGAAGATACTCCTGCTTCCCCTGCTCGCCCTATCTTCCCTGCCCCTTTTCGCCCAGATGGCAATGGACCATCCGGCCCAGCCTGGTACCGTCGCCGCGCCAGAGCGACTTGGTACCGTGTCGTTTTCAGTTTCGTGCGCGGCCGATGTACAAGCGCCGTTCAACCGAGGTGTCGCGCTGCTGCATGACTTCTGGTACGAGGAGGCCGACCGGCAGTTCGAGGAGGTTGCCAAGGCCGACCCAGGCTGCGCCATGGCGCACTGGGGAGCGGCCATGAGCTACTTCCATCAGATTTGGGACCGGCCGAGCGAGAGCACCATCGCTCAAGGGTGGGCAGAGATTCAGAAGGCGCAGTCGCCGCTGGCAAAGACTGCTCGGGAACGCGCTTACATCGCCGCGTTGAGCGATTTTTACCGCCCCGGCAAGCAGGAATTTCCTGAGCGCGTGCAGGCCTACTCCGATGCGATGGGCAAACTCTACGGCCAGTATCCTGACGATATCGATGCGGGCGCGTTTTATGCGTTGTCGCTGCTAGCTGCGGAGCCCACAGGCGACACCAGCCTGAGTGCTGAACACAAAGCCATGGCGGTGCTGACTCCGCTGTTCGCCAAGTATCCCGACCATCCCGGCCTGGTTCATTACACCATTCACTCCTGCGACAACCCGGCAATGGCGGCCAAGGCGCTGGCTGCCTCCAACCACTACGGCGAGATTGCGCCATCGGGCGCGCACGCTTACCACATGCCGGGGCACATCTATGCGCGGCTGGGCATGTGGCCGCAGGACATTGAAGCAAATCTCGGCTCGGTGGCCGCAGCAAAAGCAGCGCAGGCAAAATATGGAAGCGGTTTGATGGACGAGCCCCACGCCTACGACTTCCTGCTCTATGCGTATCTGCAAAGCGGCCAGGATGAGCGTGCGAAATGGGTCCTGGACCAGACAACGACAGTGCTGGACCAGATTGCCGCGATGCCGAAGATGACTACTCATCGCATGCAGGGTATGGTTCCGTACTATCGCAGCAAGTTTGCGGTTTTCTACGCGCTGGAGATGCGGGACTGGAAGGCGGCGGCGGCGCTTGAACCACCGGATGGTTCCCCTCCCGTGGTCGCGACACTCGCAGTGTGGGCGCGCGTAATCGCTCATGGGCATCTGCATCAGGCGGAAAATGCGCGCGCCGATCTCGCCCGCTACGACACCCTGATCGACGAGGTCAGGAAAGGCAAGGACGCATATATGGCCGACGATACCGGCGCGAAGATCGAGCGCGAAGAGGTATTGGGCTGGGTAGCTTTCGCCGAGGGAAAACAGGACGACGCCTTGAAAAATATGCGCGCCGCTGCCGATTTGCAGGACAAAGTTGGCCAGGGCGAAGTGGATATTCCTGCGCGTGAGATGCTGGCCGATATGCTGCTCGAGTTCAAGCAGCCGCAGCAGGCGCTCGCGGAATATGAGGCCGCGCTGAAGCTGAGTCCCAACCGGCTTAACGGCCTCTACCATGCCGGAGTTGCGGCGGAAGCGGCCGACGACAAGGCAAAGGCGCAGCAGTATTTTGCAGCGCTGCTTAAATCGACCGATAACGGCGCGCAATCCGCGCGGCCCGAGTTTGCGCATGCGAAGAGCGTCGTGTCTTCGGGCCAGATGGCGGCGCAGTAACTCCAAGGCTCTCTATTCTTTGCTGGCCGGCTCTTGTTCCGGTTCGCCGAGTGGGTCGTTGTCACGGTCGGTGACTTCGGCGAGGTCGGCGAGGCGAGCCGCCAGTTCCGGTGTCCAGCATGATTCGGGTGCGCGCCAGCTCCAGTTGCCCGCGGGCACGGCGGGTGTGTTCATGCGGGCTTCAGAGCCTAACTCAAGCAAGTCCTGCGCGGGAACCACGGCCATCTGCGCGACGCTTGACTGGGTGGCGCGGATGAGCGGCCATACTGGATTATCGCCAACCGGGCCCGCATAGGCTTCGAGCGCGGCGTGTTCTGCTTTGGCAGCCGTATGCCACCAGCCCCTCGTTGTGTCGTTGTCGTGAGTGCCCGTGTAGGCCACGGTCGCAGGCGTGAAGCGGTGAGGCAGATGCGTGTGCGCGCCCTTGCTGCTGAAGCCGAATTGCAGCACCTTCATGCCGGGCAGGCCGAGTTCGAGGCGCAGCTCATCGACTTCCGGAGTGATGAGGCCCAGGTCTTCTGCAACCAGCGGGAGCGGACCGAGCGCGGCTTCAAGAGCGCGGAAAAGTTCGAGGCCCGGCGCCTTGATCCACTCGCCGTTGACAGCGGTTTCCTCATCGGCGGGGATGGCCCAATAGGCTTCGAAGCCGCGGAAGTGGTCGAGTCGGACGATGTCGTAAAGCTGGCACGAGCGGCGGATGCGGTCGATCCACCAGCCGAATCCCTGCTCGGCGAGAACATCCCAGCGGTAAAGCGGATTGCCCCAGCGCTGGCCGGTGGGCGAGAAGTAGTCGGGCGGTACGCCAGCGATGCGGATGGGCTGAAGTTCATCGTCGAGTTCGAAGAGCTCAGGGTGTACCCAGACGTCGGCTGAATCCATGTTGACGAAGATGGCGACGTCGCCGAGGATGCGAATCTCATTTTTCGCTGCTGCTTCGCGGAGCTGTTCCCACTGAACGGAAAATGCGAATTGCAGCGCCTGCTCCTGGGCGAGCGCGCGGCCTGACGCGGCGGCAACCTTGGCGAGTGCGCGCGGCTGGCGGCGACGCAGAGGCTCGGGCCATGCAGTCCATGCGCCGGTCTTTTGCTGGCGGCGCAACTCGGCGTAGAGGGCGTAGTCGGTTAGCCATCCGGCTTGCGCGCGGCAAAACTCCTGAAACTTCTTCCACTGATCGGCAAGCTTCGGCTCGTGCGGGCCGCGATCGAGAAAGTTGCCGGCAGCTTCGTACAGCAGCGGGAGCTTGCGGTCTTCCACTTCTTGGAAATCGACGTTGCCAGTGCGGCCAGCGAGGCCGGAGATGCGCTCTCCGCCGATCCAGCCCCAATCGGAGAGGAATTCAAGGCTGATGAGATACGGATTTCCGGCGAATGCCGACGACGCCGCGTAGGGCGAGTTGCCGTAGCCGGTGGGACCGAGTGGGAGAACCTGCCATACATGCTGTTTGGCAGCAGCGAGGAAGGCGACAAATTCATGCGCGGCTGGACCAAGATCACCGATGCCCCCATACGAAGGCAGCGAGCTTACGTGGAGCAGAACTCCGGAGGAACGTTGAAATTCCATGTCTCCATTATCGCCGGATCGGAGAGGAGTCCTAATTACAATGCGAACATTCCCTCGACGGCTAAAGCTGCGCCCTTTCAAAGCAGCAAGGCGCGCGACGACTGGAGGCGAGCCGAACCACTATAATCCGTTTGGCAATCCTGTATTGGCGCGCGGCGCTCTATAAGACGTTTCAAGAAAGTCTGGGGACAAATCCGTTGAAGATACGATTCGAACGCTCATTGCTTTCCGCCTTCGCACTAGTATTTGCAATGCTGACATTTGCCGTTATGGCGCCCATGGCGGCGGCAAAATCAGTTCCTCCGCCGCAGGTTGTGCTGGCGAGCGGCTGGCAGTTGCAGGATGTGGCCAAGGCTCCGCAAACGGGCGCGGAGGTGGCTTCGCCGGGCATGAACACCAGCGGCTGGTACACGGCCACGGTTCCAGGCACGGTGTTGACGACGCTGGTCAATAATCACGTGTATCCCGAGCCGCTTTATGGAGAGAACAATCGCCCAGAGGTGATTCCAGACACCCTGGCGCGGACGTCGTATTGGTACCGGACGCTGATCGATGTTCCGAAGTCTTATAAGGGCCACCATGTGTGGCTCAACTTCGACGGCATCAACTACTCGGCGGCGGTGTGGGTCAACGGCGTGCAGGTGGGCACGATTCGCGGAGCGTTCATCCGCGGCATCTTCGACATCACGGCAAATGTGACGCCGGGCAAGAAGGCGGTGCTGGCGGTGCTGGTAACGCCGCAACCGAACCCTGGAATTCCGCACGAACATACGCTGCGTGCCGGCTTGGGCGGGAATGGCGGCATTACCGCCATCGACGGGCCGACGTTTCTTTCCACGCTGGGCTGGGACTGGATTCCGGCGATGCGCGACCGCGACGCCGGCATCTGGGCAAAGGTTTTTCTCTCGGCAACGGGGCCAGTGGTGTTGAAAGACCCGCTGGTGACGACCGATCTGCCGCTGCCTAAAACAGACTCGACCGACGTGGCCGTGCAGGCGACGCTTGAAAATGTGAGCGACCAGCCGCAGAAGGGCGTGGTGCAGGGGACGATTGAAAACATATCGTTCGAAAAAGATGTCGAACTGGCGCCGCACAGCAAGCAGACGGTGAGCTTCGACGCGAAGACCACCCCGGCGCTGCACATGGAGCATCCTCGGCTGTGGTGGCCGAACGGCTACGGCGAGCCGAATATGTACAAACTGCATTTGACCTTCAAGCAGGAGCACGACGTTTCAGACGCTCAAGACGTGGATTTCGGAGTGCGCAAGATCAGCTACAGCGTGCCCGGCGCCGACACTCTTACGATTTCGGTGAATGGCGTGCAGGTGTTTATCCGCGGCGGCGACTGGGGACTGGACGAGGCCATGAAGCGCATTCCGCGCGAGCGGCTGGATGCTCAGATTCGCCTGCACAAGATGGCGAATCTGAACCTGATTCGCAACTGGGTGGGCCAAAGCACGGGCCAGGATTTTTACGAGCTGTGCGACAAGTACGGGATTCTAGTCTGGGATGAGTTCTTCCAGCCAAACCCGAATGACGGTCCTAATCCGACCGATATCGACACGTACATGGCCAACGTTCGCGACAAGATTCTGCGCTTCCGCAATCATCCGTCGATCATGTTGTGGTGCGCGCGCAACGAAGGCTATCCTCCTCCGGAGATTGATGCGGCTTTGCGCAAGCTGATCCCTGAACTTGATCCGACACGGCGCTACCAGCCCAGTTCGACAGACGGAGCAGGCGTGCGCTCGCACGGGCCGTATTACTGGCGGACTCCGCGGGCGTTCTACAAAGTCACCGACGATTTCTTCAAGACAGAGACGGGCAGCGTTTCAGTGCCGACGCTGGAGTCGATCCACGGCATGATGCCGAAGAAGGATTGGGAGACGATCAACGACGACTGGGCCGAGCATGACTTTGCCAAGGGCAACTCGGGCGCGGACAAATTCCCAGGCCTCATCGCCGCTCGCTACGGTGCGTTTCGCAATCTGGCCGACTTTGTGCGCAAGTCGCAACTGGCGAACTACGAGGCCTTCCGCGCCATGTACGAAGGGCGGAATGCTCAGCTGTTCCATCCCACCACGGCCATCATCACCTGGATGAGCGACCCGGCCCAGCCGAGTTTTGTGTGGCAGATTTATCACTACGATTTTGAGCCGATGTCTTCGCTGTTTGCAGTGATGAAGGCCGGCGAGATGGTGCATATCCAGTTTAACGAGGCCACGGGCGATCTGCAGGTGATCAACAATCTTCTCGATGCGGTCAAGGATGCGGTGGAGCGGGTTGAAGTCTATAACCTGGACGGCACACTTGCTTATCAGCACGAAGGAAAGATAACGGCAGCGCCGGATGTTGCCACCAATCTGGGAACGATCGATTTCCCGTCAACGGTTTCACCGGTGCACTTCATCAAGCTGGAATTGCACGATGCTGCGGGGAAGCTGCTTTCTTCGAATTTTTATTGGCGCAGCCTGCCCGAGCATCCCGACGATTTCAACGACCTGAACAAGCTGCCGATGGTCACACTTAATGCGAAGGCCGCGAGCAAGGACGCGGACGGCAAACGTGTGGTGACAGTGACGCTGCACAATCAATCGAAGGACATTGCGCTGATGGCTCACATGCAATTGCGGCGGCAGAAATCGGGAGAACGCGTGCTGCCGGTTTTCTACAGCGACAACTATGTTTCGCTGGTGCCCAACGAAACGCGCACGATCACGATTGAAGCGGATGTGAATGGGTTCAACGGGGAGAACGCGCTGGTGGTGTTCGATGGGTGGAACGTGACGGTGGCGCCGGCATCCTTCAAGGGCGCTGCAGTGGCGCCGAATCTGGATGCGGACCCGGCGCACTCGCCGGAAACGGGACTGCCGTTCCAGGCGGTGGGGCTGCGGTAGATACTCGCTTTCAGCTCCTGGTTGCTACTTGTTGGTGCTTGGTGGAGGGTTGTGCCTACCCAGGTCCCAGAAGCGGGACCTGGGACGCCCGGAATTCTCTCGAGGTGAAGCCCGTCCGCTTAGTGTGGAGAGTTCTTCTGCACGGCAGAAACTGAAAGGCCCGCGACCATTACGGTTGCGGACCTTTCGTTTGCTGCGGCGAACTGCCTGCGAGTTACATACCCGGCAGCTGCGGTGTCTGTGCCTTGGCGTTGAGGCGGATGCGGTTGTGCTTCTTGTAGTCGGCGAGAACTCCGCTCATGAAGACGTTGAATGCTTCTGAGCGGCGCTCTTCGAGGAGCTGATCGCGAGTCTGATCGAAGTTCTTGGTGATCTCGTCCGCTGTGGGCTCCTGCTTGTCGATCAGCTTGGCAACCACGCCCGTGCGCTGCGCGTTGATGGGTCCGCTGATGTTGCCGACGGAGAGATCAAAGAGCTGCGGAGCGACCTGGGCTAAGGCTCCCATGTCGGGAACCTGGCCGGAGGGCCCAACGAGGTCGCTGGTCTTTACGGTTGCACCGACGGCCTTGGCAGCCTTGGCCAGATCGTGTTCCGATTTAGCCCGTTCAGACAGCTCCATGGTCTTCTGGCCCAACAGTCCGGGAAGTTGCTCGTCGCGAAAGTCTTCAAGGACGTGGGACTTGAAGTCCGCAAATGCGGGCGCGTGGGCCGGCGCGGTGCCGGTGACCTGGAAGATTGCATAGCCTTCGCCGGTGGGCGCTTCCTGCGGCGGGTCTCCCTGCTTGGAAGCGAAGGCCTTGGAGAGAAGCGACGAACTGTCGGGGAGCGCTGCGATTACGCCCTGGGCGCCGACCAGAGGCGTGGTCACCACTTCAAGGTGGTGGGCCGCAGCGGTCTTCTCAAGGCCGTTCTTGATGGCCTCAGAGGTAAGCGTCTTGGCATAGTTATCTTCAGCAGACGCCTCGTACTGGCGAACCAGTGTTGCCTGGATGGTGGACTGCACGTCGCTGAGCGACTGGGCGTGCGCCGTGGTGCGCTCTTCTACCTGAACAATGTGATAGCCAAACTGGCTCTTGATTTCCTTGACGTCGTTGATCTTCTGGCCGAAGATGGCGGCGTCAAACTCAGGCACCATGCGGCCGCGCTGAGAGAAGCCGAGTTCGCCGCCGGAATCCTTGCTTCCGGGGTCGTCGGAGTTCTTCTTGGCCAGATCGGCCCAGTTGCCGCCCGACTGAAGCTGCTTGAGAATCCCGTCGGCCTTCGCCTTTGCCGCAGCATCGGTCTTGGCGTCCGCACCTGCCGGCACGGAGATGAGAATATGACGCGACCGGGCTTGCTCAGGAACAGAGTACTCGGACTGGTGCGCGGTAAAGTACTGCTGAATCTGCTGCTGGCTAGGCTGAGGTACGCCGCCGGGCAGTTGGCTGGGAGTAAACGCAAAGTATGTGATCTTGCGCTGTTCCGGCACACCTGTTGCATAGCGCGCAGCGTTCTTCTTGAAGAATGTCTCGAGGTCGCTGTCGCTGGGATTGATGGTCTTGCGCAGATCGTCCGAGGAGATGACCGCGTAATCGAACTTGATCTTGATGTTGTTCTTGCGATAGGCCTCGCGGACTTCCTGATCGCTGACCGTGACTCCCGCCGTGATGAGCGCCTGCAGCCGGCGGACAACGATGTCGGTCTTTACGCTGTTCTCAAATTCCTTCACCGACATGTTGAGCCGCTCTGAAATGAGCGCCGCATACTGGTTGTCGCCAATGAACTTTCCATTGGGAAAGATAACCTCGCCGGTGGGACCAGTGTGCAGGTATTGCCGCACATCGTCGTCGGTGGCGCGAATCCCCAGCTTGTCTGCTTCTTCGAGCAGGACTTGCTGCTGCACGAGTTGCTGGCCGACCTGCTGCTCAAAAAAGTTGAGGATCATCGGATTGCCGGCATATTGCGGGCTGCGCTGCTGCAACTGCTGGCGGGCAACCTGCTCCACCCGCACCTGGCTCACCGATTCTCCGGAAGAAAGGAAACGGCTGTACCAGTGGGGGTAAATGACGGCATAGGTGTCAGGAGATGCGGACCCTCCGCCGGTGAGACCGGGGATAAGGTACACGCACATGGACACGGAAGCGGCGCCAATGATGACGACAAGGAGGGCCTTGGTGATGCGATTGTCTGTTTGCAGGAAACGAATCATGGATGGACTTGAACCTTCAACTCTCTACGCGCGAACGTGGCGTGCCTCCCGATGCAAAAACAGGACCAGCTGCAGCAGGGCACATCCAGCGGATGCGCAATTCTCGCGCAATTCTCTATTGGCGCGATACTCTGCCATTATAGACGAGTGGGAACCCGGCGAGCTTCGCCGGGGTTAAGGCTCCTGCCAGACTTGGGGGGCATATGTTCGAGCGCTATACGGAAAAGGCGCGGCGCGTGATCTTCTACGCGCGGTATGAGGCCAGCCAGTTCGGCTCGCCCTACATCGAAACCGAGCACATGTTGCTGGGGCTGCTGCGCGAGGACAACCCCATGGTCAGCCGGCATCTGCCTTCGCCGGGATACGAAGAATCAATTCTGAAGCAGATCAAATCACTGGCCGCAGTCCGCGAAAAGATCGCCACCAGCGTTGACCTGCCGCTCTCGAACGAATGCAAGCGAGTGCTGGCCTACGCGGCTGAAGAGGCCATGCGCCTCGGGCATCGCCACATCGGAACCGAGCACCTGCTGCTGGGCCTGCTGCGCGAAACCGGTTGCTTTGCGGAGCGCATGCTCTCCAAACGTGGGGCAGATCTCAATCGGCTTCGGAAGGAGTTGTCCGAGGGTCCGCGCGATAGTCCCAGTCCTCAGATGCCCCCATTCCCTGCCCATTTGTTCGAGCGCTTCTCGCAAAAGCTGACCTCCGCAATCATCTTTGCAATGTATGAGGCCAGCCGCTTCGGATCGTCTGCGATTGAAACGGAACACCTGCTCCTGGGCCTGGTGCACGAAGATAAGCCAACTCTCGACCGGCTTTTGGACTCCGAAGTCGCGGAAGACGCAATTCGACAGGAAATCGAAGCCAATGGCCCGGCCCAAAGACCAGGACCGATGAATCTGGCAAATATGCCACTTACCGACGAAGGCAAGCGGGCGATTTCTTGCGCGGTGGGGGAGGCGGGCGCGCTAGGACACAAGGCAATCGGCCCCGAACACCTGCTTTTGGGCCTGCTTTACGAAGAAAGTTGCTTTGCCGCAAAAATGCTGCTCGAGCGCGGTGCAGACCTCGTGGAGATCAGGAAGAAGTTGTCGGACATTCCTCCCGCGGCATAAGCGCCGCAAAAACTGAACGGGCATCCCGAATTTCGGGATGCCCGCTTGTTTTGGATCACCTTAACTGTTTCTTACCGCCAGTAGTAGAACCCACCCACCGCGTAATACGGCCGGTAATAGACCGGTGGATAGTATCCGTACGGGTAGCCGTATCCGGCATACCGGGGTCCGTAGGGGGAAGGATAGGCGCGCCGGTAGAGCGACGGACCACCCTGATAAAGTCCCTGGGCCAACCGGGCTGCCTCTTGCGGGCTGACCGGGTTAACCGTCAGCGGAGCTTTGAGGTGGAAGGTTACAAGGGCCTCAGCGGGGATCCAGACTCCGGGTCCGGAAGACGCCGCGGATGCTGCCGTGCCAGCGGCAACACCTGCCCCGGCGCCAATTGCGCAGCCAGCACCGCCGCCCACCGCGCAGCCGATGATGGTGCCCACCAAGCCGGTGCCAACCGCATTGCCCACCGTCTGACCGGCCTTGTTTGGTCCTTTCACCCTGAACTGGTCAGTATTGAGCGGGTAGCTTTGTCCGCCGAGATCCAGCGAAGTGAGGGTGAGCGCGAGGACAGAACTACCGCCCAAATCCCCTGAGCCGACCTTCTTGACTTCGGTGACGACGCCGTGAACCACAGTACCGCGCGGGATTGCCAGAACGCCGCCATAGGCGACATCGGTGATCACGGTAAACTGAACGGGTTCGCCGTCCTTGGCTTTCTTGGAGCCGACACCTTCGCTGGTCCGCAACTGCAACAGAGTTCCCTCGGGAACTGTCACCGGGCCGTGAGCGGGCTCATAGGCAGGCTGGGGGGGCTGGTTGTAGCCCTGCTGCTGACCCTGTTGCGGATATGGATAGGGCGGCCGTCCCTGCGGATAGGGCGCCGGGTATTGGCCCTGCTGCGGATACTGCCCCTGGTTGGGATACTGGCCCTGCTGCGGGGGATACTGACCCTGGTCAGGATATTGACCTTGCTGAGGAGCCTGCTGCGGGTAACCCTGGGGAGGCGGCATGGGGCCATTGTCCGGCTGACCGTAATCCGGCTGGTTATTGGCTTGCTGCTGCGGTGTCTGCGGCACACCCGGATCGCTTTCATCCGCGGGCTGCGGGGGCAACGCCTCTTGCGCATCCTGTGGATTGCCGATCTTGAGGTTGTTGTGAACCTTAGTCACTCCCGGCACCTGGCTGGATATCTGTTCGGCCAGTTTTTTCGATTCGTCAGTAGAAACCGTGCCCGAGAGCGTGACCTCGCCTTGGATGGTAGCTGCGGTAATCAGGTCGCTTTTCAGTGCCTGAGAAGCGTCGAGGGCGTGCACCACATCCATCTCGATCTGCCCGTCAGTACGCTGGCTGCTTGCGGCCGGAGCGTCCTGGGCAAGCGCCACGGCTGTAGCCAGAACAACCACCCCGGACCAGACCAGGACCTGCAGAAAACTTCTCTTGAGCAATGACCGATTCATCTTTATCTCTCCTATGGCTACCGCGTCTTTTGCGGCGGGTATTTGATGTCCGCAAGGCTGAAAAGACGCTTACAATTTGTGCTGCCGGGTCATACCGTTAGACGAACCAGCGCGCAAGCCGTTATGTGTGAGAACCCGGCAGCCAGAAAAAAGTTCCGCGATATTCAATCAGGCAGCACTCCAGCAGCCTGGGCAAGGCAATCAAGTCTTTTCAGGGGCTTGCCCCCCGGGAAGTTTCTGGAAATCAGCGGGCTGGAACCCTCGTTGCAGGAACTGGTCAAGACGCGGGCATCGCAGATGAACGGATGCGCTTACTGCATCGACATGCACACCAAGGACGCGTGCGCCGCGGGCGAAACTGAGCAGCGGCTGTATGCTCTTTCTGCCTGGCAGGAAACATCGTTCTACACTCCTCGCGAACGGGCCGCGCTGGCCTGGACCGAGGCGATCACCAACATTCAGCAGGGACACGCACCTGACGACCTATACGAAGAGGTCCGCAAGGAATTCAGTGAGGCCGAGCTGGTAAAACTGACCCTGGTCATCACGCAGATCAACGCCTGGAACCGCATCTCCATAGCATTCCGGGTGGAACCGGGGACCTACCAGCCACAGGGGCAACGCAGGTCCTGAGCGGATGTGAGCCTGATCGGCACTGCTGCGCGAGAAGCGCTCTTGCGCATCAACGCCTACTGTTCGGTTCGAACCGGCCTGAAGTCGTAGGAGGCTCCGATGGTGAAGCCGTTGGGGTTCAGGTCAGTGGGCCCGAAGGCGTGGTGCCAGAACTGGTATTCGTAATCTCCGCGCACCCAGACATGTTGCCAGACCCGGTACTCCGCGCCTCCTCCGGGGGAAGAGACGAGAAAGGTGTCATGCGAATACGTTGGGAAGGCGGCAGGGGGGGGAAAGTCGATGCTACCGATTCCAAATAGGAACTTGCCGTATGGACGGAAGTTGCGATAGCGATTCCAAGCGTAGATGGCCCCGACCTCGCCGGTGTCCTGGCGCATTTTGGAGAGGGCGGAGGGACGCCCAAAGTCGATGGCGTGGCCTTCGGCCTCAATACCCAGCCCTTGAATTATGCGCGGCAAACGGTTGGGGTAGTAATCTACCCACGCCGAGATACCTTCCATTCTTCGAGAAGGACCCCAATCGAGACTGAAATCGGACATTCCGACTCCAACAACGATGGGCACGCCACCCCGGTTGGCTGCAGGGCTGACCTGGGAATAGACAGGGAGTACCGCGACGACAAACAGTATTGCGGAGATGAGCCTGGGGGTAAGCTTCATACGCATAAAGTCTCCTTAAAATTTGATCGACACACTCCCCCGAGGCAATACACCTTTCGGGTAAGCGGTTTATGTCTCTTAACAGAAGTACAAGGCAGGAGATTAGCAGGTTTGCAGTTGCGTCTTAGTAGGCGGACTACCGGATATCCATTGGACTTTTTTGCTACTCATCCAATTGGTAACTATTAGAACAAGTGCCCGCCAGCTTCTTCTTCAAGGGAGGCGATGAGGAGGCGAAGTAGTTCAACTCGTGGCACAGCCAACTCCCTTGAAGCCGTTAGACGCAGTTTGCCGGGTAGAAGTTCGATTGCCCTCCGCAATACGGGAAGCACCGAAGAAAACGTGTTATACCGGGTATCGCGGCCCACCTTGACCACCGCGCGCAAAGCTCCGATTGCTCCCAACTGCTCCAGAATATCGGCGTCGCGCAGAAGAGTTGCTTCGATTCCTGCAGGCTCGTCTTGTGGCTGATGAGTCCGGATGGCTTCGGCAACTCTTTCCAGCTTGGATGCCGGGAACCCCCAATCGGTCAGCAGCTCCTTTGTTCGGGCGATTGTGTAGGGAATATGATCCCAACGCGCCAACCGCTCAGGATCTTCGGGACGGTGGCCGAGGAAGACTCCGAGATCGTGCATCCAGGCGGCTGCAAACAGGATGTCGTCGTCGAATTCCATTCCCTGGCCCAGGCGGCAGGCCAGCGCATAAAGCCGCGGCTGGTGGCCAAACTTGTCTACCGGCAGCGCTTCAGACCTGATGTAGGCCTCGACGGATTCACGCCAGCCGGGCGCGGTCACTTTGTCACTTCCGGCCAATTTGGCGTGATGCGAATCAGGTCCAGACCGCCCAGGTCTTCCACGGTGAAGGTAGGTGAGAAGGCAGGCACGGCCACGATGCCGCGTGCGGGCAGGTCGATTGAGGCGAAGGCAGGCCCGGAAATTCGCCCCGCTCCAGCGGCGGCAAAAACGTAGGTCAGGCCCGAAGCCGGCTGGGATGAATCGCGGAGACGCTCGCTTGTGCGGCTCCCCGTGACTGGAATCCGCTCCACGCGAAAATAGTCTGCATCGATCAGAATCGTGCGGTCTGCCAGCGCTGTGGGAGCAACTTTGCCGGCACTTGTTACCAGCTTTGTGGCTTCCAATGATTTTTCGATGCGCAGCTCGCGAGGGCGGCCGTAGTCGTACATGCGATAAGTCAAATCGCAATTCTGCTGCGTCTCCAGCAGAACCGAACCCGGCCAGATGGCGTGCACCGTTCCGGCATCCACAAAGATCAGATCGCCGCGGACAACCGGAAGCATATTCAGGCTGGCTTCGAGCGTGCCCGCGTGAATTCCTTCTTCAACCTGCGCGAGAGTAACGCCGGTCTTGAGGCCCACGGCCACCTGTGCTCCCGGGTCGGCCGCCAACGCATACCAGCATTCCGTCTTGCCGCGGGGATCGCCGTACTTCTGCGCCATTTTGTCGTCGGGATGGACCTGCACGCTCAGCTTTTCTTTGGCAAACAGAACTTTGATGAGCAGCGGCGACTGCGGAGACGGAACGCCCACGCCGAGCAGCGAGTCATGGGCTTCAGCGAAGAGTGCGTCGAGCCGTTTTCCCGCATGCGGCCCAGTTGCGACCAGGCACATGTCGCCCGTGAGCCAGACTTCTCCAAGAGGGTCTTTATCGGCCACGCGATCAAACCAGGGATGCAAATCCCGCCATCCCCAAACCCTGACATCAAACCTTGGATCGATGCGGAAAGGCGCCATTTCCTGGGGTGAAATTTGCCTTGGATCAGTCATCAATTTTGTCTCTGCCCTCGAGAGAAAGAGGCCCCTTGCGTGTCCATCAGCTATTTAAAAACAAACACACGCTTTGCCGTTTCGCGCTGCATTCTCACTCTAGCAGACCCAGAAACCTGCTCGTGATCACTGCCCTGGCTCGTTGACCTGGGTCATTCTCATGAAGATTCCTTCAATCCCGCTGGAATCTGTGTCCGGGCCCCACTATCCTCGTTTCCATGCCACATTCGCTGATCCTCGACCACATGTTTCAAATGCCGCTTCCGATTCTGGAGAAGCTGGCTCGCCCGGTAATTGTCTACCTGGTTCTGGTGGTGCTGCTGCGTATTTTTGGCAAGCGCGAGTTGGCGCAGCTGAACCCGTTTGACCTGGTGGTGCTGCTGTCGCTTTCGAACACGGTGCAGAATGCCATCATCGGAGACGACAACTCCGTGAGCGGGGGCTTGATCGGGGCCTTCGGGCTGCTGGCCATCAACTGGCTGGTGGTGCGGGTGCTGTTTCGCTCGCCGGGGCTTACGCGGGTTTTGGAGGGCCGGGCGTCGGTCCTCGTTCGCAATGGGCAGATCGATCGCAAGGCTCTTGATCGCGAGTCACTGACCCGCGAGGAACTGATCGAGGTGATCCACCGCCAGGGCTTTGAGAGCATCGGCCAGGTGCGCAACTGCGAGCTTGAGCCGAACGGGACTTTCTACGTTGAGCCGTTCGAACCGACGAATGCCGAGAAGCACCACGCGGAGGTGATTGCGCGGTTGGATTCGCTGAGTAATGAGGTAAAGTCCTTGCGCGCGCAGCCGGCCGGCGAATAGCGCTTTCATTTAATCTGTATTAACGTCTCAGACTATAGAAGCCGTCCGGCAGGAGTCTTCCCCATGCGTTTCTCCGCGAGCCTACGATTCATTGCTTGCTTTGTCCCCGTAACGCTGGTCCTGGCCGCGCTGGCCGGTGGGCAGACACTTGAACATCGCCCGGAGGCAGAGCTCAGTGCGCCAACAAATGCTGCGCCGCCGTCGGATGACGTTGCTGCGGCAGCACCCAAGCAAGAGTCCAAGCTGCCCACGGGCACAGGCCTGCAGGTGGAGATCGCCCGGCATTACCCGATGAAGGCGGGCCAGACCATCGAAGGCAGGCTGATGCATCCGATCTACGCCGATGGCCGGCTTGCCGTGCCGGCGAGCACGCTGCTGCATGGCCGCGTGGTCGCACTGGCGCCCGACAAATCGACCCGATGGCACGGACGATTGCGCGGGGACTTTACGCCGTTCCACACCGTCAAGGTGCAGTTTGACGAGTTGATGCTGCCGGGCGGGCCACTTGCGATCTCTTCCGCAGTGGCGGCAGACGGCGCGCCGGTGCTGCAACTTTCCGCGCCGGGAGCTACGCCCCATCGAGGCTTTATCTCCCGTGAGTGGGCGCAGGCTAAGAAGCAGACAATCGATCGAGTGGCCTACATTACCGCGCCGGGACGTGGGGATCGGGCACTTCAGTTGCTCTATCATCAACTGCCCTACCATCCGGAGAGAATCGAGGCTCACACCGCCTGGTCGTTTGAGCTGACGGCGCCACTGGCTCTGCCCGACCTTCCTGAGGTCGCGCCCGTGCCAGTGGCGCCTGCGCTGCCAACAGGCAAGACCGAGACCTGGTCCGTCAACGCAGTGCTTAATCACGATCTGACTTCGGCCCGCGCGCGGCCAGGCGATCCGGTGGAAGCGCTTGTGGTGGAACCCGTCTTCGACCGCAACAAACAGCTCGTGGTTCCGCAGGGTTCGACGCTTGTCGGAAAGGTGACGGCTGCGCGGGCGGCGCGCTCGTTTGGCCGCAACGGCAAGCTGCGCTTCACCTTTCAACAAGTGCGATTCCCAGAGGGATTCAATCGCCAAGTCGAGGGCTCGCTGGCTGGAGCAGCAACGGAAAAAACGCAGAACCTGACGCTCGATGCTGAGGGGACCATCACGCCGCACAATCAGTCCAGCGCGATTGCTCCCATTCTGCTGATCATGCTCGCTGGCCGCGCGTTGGATCAGGACGACAACATGACCGTGCACACCGGCGAAGCCTCAAATGGGTTTGGCCTGGTGGGGCGCATTGTGGGCGTGGCCGCCGGCAACTACAACGTGGCCGCGGGCCTCGGCTACTACGCAGCGGCGCTCTCCGTCTACGAGAACTTCCTGCGCTCAGGGCGCGATGTGGTCTTCCCCAGGGACACCCGTATCGAAATTCTGACCAACCCGCTGCGGGCTCCGGTGTTGACGCTGAGCGGCCAGTAGGTTTTGGGCGCAGCCGCAGCGAGCCGATTTGTTATATGGTTTGCACGGATGGCGCCGCAGGCGCGCCCGCCCGTGCGGCAAGCACTATTCCCACTCGATGGTGCCGGGGGGCTTTGACGTGATGTCGTAGACCACGCGGTTGATGCCGCGCACCTCATTCACAATGCGGCTACTGATGCGCTTCAGCACATCGTAGGGCAGCGGCGTCCAGTCTGCGGTCATGCCGTCTTCAGAGTGCACGGCGCGAACGGCCGCGGTATACGCGTAGGTTCGCTGATCGCCCATTACGCCCACGCTCATCACCGGCAGCAGCACAGCGAAGCTCTGCCAGATTTTGGAGTAGAGGCCGGCGGCCTTGATCTCGGCGACTACGATTTCGTCAGCTTCCTGCAACAGGGCCACGCGCTCTGGAGTGACCTCACCCAGAATGCGAACGGCGAGACCGGGGCCCGGGAATGGCTGGCGTCCGAGAACGTCTTCCGGCATGCCCATATCGCGGCCTATGCGGCGAACTTCATCCTTGAACAAGTCGCGCAGCGGCTCGATGAGCTTAAGCTTCATTCCCAATGGAAGGCCGCCCACGTTGTGATGGCTCTTGATGGTCTGGCTGGGGCCTTTCACGCTGCTGGATTCGATCACGTCCGGATAGAGCGTGCCCTGAACAAGCCAATCGACTCCGCCGGATTGTTTCGCGATGCGGGTGGCCTCGTCGTCAAAGACGGCGATGAACTCGGCGCCGATCCTTTTTCTTTTTGTTTCGGGGTCGGTGACGCCAGCCAGTTGCGCGAGGAATCGCTCGCTGGCATCGACGGCGACGATGTTGAGGCCGAGTTTGTCGCGGAGGTTTTTCTGCACGCTGGCGAACTCGTTTTTGCGCAGGACTCCGTTGTTGACGAAGATGCAGGTGAGCTGGCTGCCGATGGCCTTGTGAACCAGCACTGCGGCGACCGAGGAATCTACGCCGCCGGAGAGGCCGCAGATGACGTGGCCCTTGCCAACCTTCTCGCGAATCGACGCTACGGTGGTTTCGATAAAGTGTGCCGGCGTCCAGTCACCTGCCGCGCCGCAAATCTTGAAGAGGAAGTTCTTGATGAGCTGAGGACCGAGCGGAGTGTGGTGCACTTCGGGATGGAACTGCACGGCCCAGATGCGGCGCTGCTCATTGACGATGCCGGCGAGAGCATTGGAGGTAACGGCGGTGCGATGGAATCCGGAGGGGAGTTCGAGGGCTTCGTCGCCGTGGCTCATCCAAACGGCAAGCGTTGGGGGCAGGCCCGCGAACAATTGCGTTGCGGTGTCTTCAATGGTGACCTCGGCGTGGCCGTACTCGCGCAACGGCGCCGACTTCACCTTGCCGCCCATGTGATGCACGATGAAGTGCAGCCCATAACAGATGCCGAGGATCGGGACGTCGAGCGAGAGGAACTGGGGGTCGGCTGCGGGCGCGTCTGCATCGTACACAGACGACGGGCCGCCGGAGAGGATGAGTCCAATTGGCTTCAGGGCCTGAATCTCGGCGAGGGGCACCGTGCAGGGGAGCACGACGGAAAAGACATTCTGCTCGCGGATACGGCGGGCGATCAGTTGGGTATACTGCGACCCGAAATCGAGGATGACAATTGTTTGGGTGTCCACGTTTCAGTGTGGCAGGATGCGGGGCGGGATGTAAAGAACTCACCTTCGTGCGAGATTCGTGGCGGCTGTTTGAGGGAGCATCCCTTCGGGGGCTGAAGCCCGCGTTCATCTTGCTGAACCTAAGTACGGGCTGAAGCCCGTACCCTTCAAACCGACCACTGCCAAAGGTAGTCACGGCAGCTTGCGGGCTTCGGCTTCGGGGTTCCAATGGTCTGGGCCGGCCAGGAACACTTTGGGCTTGAATTGCGCAGCCTGCGCGGCAGTTAGCTGATGCGACCAGGAGACGCGGGCTGAGGGGTTGGCGCCGGGGCCGGTGCTTTTGAATTCCCCGTACCAGGCCTGCGGCGTGTCGGGGGTGCGGCCCCACGCATTCCATCCCTGCGGGATTACGTTGGCTGGGAGTTCTGTATTGATGTAGACAACGCGCGAGAAGGGACGCCAGGGACGGCCGAGGCTGATAGTGCCCTGCGCAGGCTCCGTCGATCCGGTAGCTGCGGCTTCGGCAATTCCGCTGGTGACCTTGCTGTTGATGATCACGTAGCCAGTGTTTTGATGGAGCGAGGTACGCGACTGCGCGGTGAGGTAGCCGCGGCCGTTGGCGTAGATTTCGGAGTGGTCGAAGACAGCGGTGGCGTTCCCGAAAATGAAGTCAACGCCGCCCTCGATATAGGAGTCGACGTAATATTGGCGGCCGTAGTCGGCGAAGAGCGTGTCCTGATGTCCGAGAAAGCGGCAGCGCTTGAAGATGGAGCGATCGGCGCGAACGGCGGCTGCGACGGCCTGACCAGTATTGCCGGCGGTGTTTTCGAAGGTGAGGTTGTCAGCCTCAAAGCCTGTGCCATTGATCTCGACAGTTTCAGTAAAGAAGGTTCCACCGGCCTGTTTGGCGTTAAGGCTGTTGGTGATGACCACATCGGCGGGAGACTTGCCCATGCCGATCAGCGTGATATTGGTGTGGTTCTGCGTAACGATGACGCGCTCGTGATAAGCGCCGGGTGCAATCTCGATAAAAACGCGGCCCGGTTTGCCGTCCTTGCCCATGCCGGCGAACGGATGATGATCCATCGCCATCTGGATGGTGGGAAACTCAGCGATGGCTTCGATGCCCGTCTTCACATCGGGAGAGACGCGAACGCGCACGTCCTGAGCGCGGGCCACGGACGAAAGACTGAGGGCGGCCAGCAAAACGACAGCGGCGAATGAGCGTAGGGACATAAATCTCTTTACTTCCTCGAGTGGCGGCCGGTGACCGCGCCTATTTGCTCATGGTCTTGTAGACCACGCCAGCCTTCATCACGAACTTCACGTCCTGAACGGTACGAATGTCCTCAAGAGGATTCTTGTCGACTGCGATGATGTCGGCCCACTTGCCGGGTTCGAGCGTGCCGGTCTTCGACGTCCAGCCCATCAGGTCGGCGGCATTGATGGTGGCAGTTTGCAATGCTGCTAGCGGAGCCATGCCGAGCTGGTTCACGTAAACGTCCAGCTCATGCGCGTTGAGGCCGTGCGGATAGACGGCTGCATCGGTGCCCATAGCGATCTTTACGCCGGCCTGCATGGCGCGCTTGATGTTGTTCTTGGCCACTGCGCTCACATCCACCATCTTCTGGTGGTAGAAGGGCGGCAAATGCCCGCTCTGAATCATCCAGTCTTCAAGGTAGAGCGTGGGCACCAGGTAGGTGCCGTGATGTTTCATCGCGGCGATGCCCTCGTCGTTGATGTAGCTGCCGTGCTCAATCGAGTCCACACCGGCCTGGGTGGCCCACAGAATTCCTTGCGCACCGTGCGCGTGCGCGGCGACCTTGCGGCCCAGCCGGTGGGCATCGGCGACAATGGCCTGCATCTCCTCCAGCGTGTACTGTGCGGCCTGCGGATCGTCGCCTTTGGAGAGCACGCCGCCGGTGGCGCAGATCTTGATCAGATCGGCTCCGTACTTGATGTTCTGCCGGACCATATGCTGCACGGCGGCAATGCCGTCGGCCACGCCGTCAGCCGCCACGTGGAACTGGACTGGCAGCAGGTTCTCATCGCAATGGCCGCCGGTGATGCTCAGCGGCGGTCCGCTCACGAGCATGTGCGGACCGGCAATCTGTCCGGAGTTGATGGCGTCGCGGAGGTCCACATCGGTAAAGCCGCCGGTGCCCACGTTGCGCACGGAAGTGATACCGGCCATCAGCGTGGTGCGCGCGTTGACGACGCCGTTGATCGTTTCTTTCGCATTGGTTGAGGCGAGCTCCCGGTAGGGATCGAAGTCCGGATTCCCGGTCAGGTGCGTGTGCACATCAATTAGGCCGGGCAGCACGGTGAGGCCCCCCAGGTCGATGACTGTGTCCGCGGGCTGGGCCGGAACGGCGGCGGTTGCCGCGATGGACTGAATGGTGTCGCCGACCACCACGATGGTCTGGTTATCGAGCACTTTGCCTGTCTTGACGTCGAGCAGGCGGCCGGCACGGACCAGTGTTCGCGCTGCAGAAGGGTTCGCGGCCGGCTGGGCAAACAGCTGTGCTCCGGCAATTGACAGGGCTAGTGCGATTATCAGTTTGGGGTTGCAGAACATGCGAACGCCTCCTGGAGGATTTGAAAGGGAAGTCTAACAAAGCTACTCCAGGAGGCGAACATCCAAGCATGTTTCTAAGGCGAGTTTCTGGCCCGAAGATTCAGATTTCTAGGCCCATTTCTTGCCAAGTCCCGCGAGATCGGAATGGGCCAGTTCTTCCGGGGTCATGGCAATTCTGAACTCGACTTCGGCATTGAACGTAAGGAACCAGGGCTCGGCAAGTCGGGGGACATCGGAAGGGCTATCGACGTTCACGATAAGGATTCCGCCGCGCTTGCCTTCCCGTTCGCCGAACCAGGCTTGTTCAGGCTTGATGGCCTCGAGAATCTGTTTCATCTTCGCCCCCGCTGTTCCGTTCCTGACCAGGGTGTTGAACGGTTCAATGGGACATTGAACCAGCATCATCATGCGCATTTGAAACCTCCAGGCGCCGGGTTTTCGCGTCAAAACAACGAACGGCGCGGCCAGAGAATACCACGTGCCTGAAACGGTTGGCTTTAGTTTTGTTTGCCAGATGATAAACGCGAGAATCGACTTCAGGACATAGGGTCTCTGCGGAGATTCCGAATTTTGTGAGAGATGGTCGAATTTGCGTGTCCCGTTACGGAGCGGAGCGCGCTCCCCACTCCCTGCGCGTGATAGGCTGCTATGCAATACAGCTCGATCCAATTTGGCTGTTCTAAAATTCCGTCCCGGCCTCCATCCGCAAGCTCACAGCGTGCCGATCCACCTGGCCGGTTGACCGTGTTTCCAAGAGGACATTCGATGAATTATTTCCGTTTCGCTCCGATATTGATTCTGGCGGCTGGAGTGTTTGGGTCTGGCGCCGTGATGGCGCAGTCTCCCGCGGCTCCGCAGGCCAACAAGCCCGAACCGCCCGCGGTGATCAAAAGCTTCGATCTCTCCGCCATCGACAAGACCGCCGATCCCTGCACCGATTTCTACCAGTACTCGTGCGGGAACTGGGTGAAAAGCAACCCCATACCTTCTGACCAGGTGCGCTGGGCGCGGTCGTTCTCGCTGCTGCGGGAGCGGAACCGCTACCTGCTGTGGGAGGAACTGGACGCCGCCGCCAAGGCGCCAAAGACACCGTTGCAGAAGCAGTACGGAGCCTTCTTTGCCGCCTGCATGAACACGGACGAGGTGGAGAAAAAGGGCATCACGCCCATCCAGCCGGCATGGAAAGAGATCGCCGGCCTGACGGATGCCAGCCAGCTCCCTGCCCTGCTCGGCGAGCTTGAGAACCAAGGCACGCCCGACGGTTTCTTCGAGTTCGGCGTTGGCCAGGACGACAAGGACTCCTCCAAGCAGATTGCCGAGATCTACCAGGGCGGGATTTCGCTGCCCGACCGTGATTACTACATTGTGGATTCGGCGCGCTTCAAGGCCATTCGGGCCCAGTACATCGAGCACCTGAACAAGATGTTCACGCTGGCCGGCGATACGCCGGATCAGGCAGCCAAAGAGGCCGCCGCGGTGATGGAGATCGAGACTGCGATGGCCAAAGCCTCCACCAGCCGCACCGATCTGCGTCAGCCTGAAAATCGTTACCACATCTTTACGGTTGCCGACTTCCAGAAGAGCGCGTCCTCTTTCGACTGGAACACATACTTCAAGGCCGTCGGCATCGGCCACTTCGACACCCTGAACGTGGCAACTCCAAACTACTTCACCTCGCTTGACGCGCTCCTCAAGAGCGAGCCACTGGATTCGTGGAAGAGTTATCTGCGCTGGCACGTGCTGCACGGGCAAGTTCGTGAATTGCCCAAGGCGTTTTTCGACGAGAACTTCGCCTTCTTCTCCAAGACCTTGTCTGGACAGGAAGAGCCTGAAGCGCGCTGGAAGCAGTGCTCGAGCATGACCGATCGGGCGCTGGGCGAGGCAGTTGGCCAGGACTGGGTCAAGGAGAACTTCCCGCCCGCGGCCAAAGACAGCATGGACAAGCTGGTGGCTTCCCTCGAAAAGTCTCTGGGCGACGACATCAAGACGCTGCCCTGGATGGGCGACGACACCAAGAAAGCGGCAGAACAGAAGCTGGCGATGGTCCGCAACAAGATCGGCTATCCGGAAAAGTGGCGCGACTACTCAAGCGTGAAGGTGGACGCAACCGACCTGATCGGCAACGAGCACCATGCCGCTGTTTACGAGCGCAACTACAACTACGCCAAGCTGGGTAAGCCGGTGGATGAGAAGGAGTGGGGCATGACGCCTCCCACCGTCAACGCCTACTACAACCCATCGTTCAACGACATCAACTTCCCGGCCGGCATTCTGCAGCCGCCGTTCTTCGACTTCAAGATTGACCCTGCGGTCAACTTCGGCGGCATCGGCGTGGTCATTGGCCACGAAATGACGCATGGCTTCGACGACGAAGGCTCGAAGTATGACGGCCAGGGCAACCTGCGCGAGTGGCAGACGGCCGATGATCGCAAGGCTTTTACCGAGCGGACCGATTGCGTAGCCAATGAGTACAGCGGCTTTGAGGCAGCTCCGGCCAAGGGCGATACACCGGCGCAGCATCTGAACGGAAAGCTGACCCTGGGCGAGAATACCGCCGACAACGGCGGCCTGCGCATTGCCTACATGGCGCTGCTGGATACGCTGGCGGCACAACACAAGACGATCGGCGACAAGATCGACGGCTACACCGAGGCGCAGCGCTACTTCCTTGGCTTCGCGCAGGTGTGGTGCCAAAACCAGACTGACCAGGCGTCCCGCCAGGCTGCGCTGGTCGATCCCCACTCGCCCGGGCAATGGCGCGTTAACGGCTCGGTGCAGAATTTCGACGAGTTCGGGAAGGCGTTCGGCTGCACCAAGGGCCAGCCCATGTATCCGGCTAACTCCTGCCGCGTTTGGTAAACGGGCCCGGCAAGCAACCAAGCCGTGGCGCTCTCACCTGGGCGCCACAGCGAAAAGGCCGCCAATGGCCGGTTTCTTACTCTGACGGCAATAGCATTTTTTGTCGTCGGGGCGCATTCGGGTCATTGAGGCTGGACACTCACTTTTCCCGGCGTGGGCGCGTTGACATTTCCTGGCGCCCGGACGTCCAAACTGCAACTGCGTAATCAACTGGAAAGCAACAGGGCCGAGGAGTGGATTGGGTTGTGTCCGGGGTATAGGCGCCCTGGAAAATGTCTTGTTTTACCCAGTCTTTAGCCGAAACTAGGCACAAACAGCCCTTGGCTTTTACAATGCATCAGGGACCCGTCCCAACCCAGCTCTGCTGTGGAACTAGCAAACTTGGCGGCGCACGCCTGACCAGGATGAAGGAATCGCATGAAGTTCACGAAATTCGGCAAGGCACTTCTGATCAGCGCCCTCTCAGCTGGCGTTATTCTCGGCGTTTCGTCTTGCGTTCGTAGTTATACTGTCGGTTTTATCTATGTCACGGGAACAGTAACAGCCCAGTCCACTGGTAACGGCATCATCAGTGGCTACAAGATTGATCACAATACTGGTTTCCTGACCCCCATCAACGGGCTGCCCGTTTCCTCCGGTGGCGCCAACCCGGGCCGCGCCGTACTGGTTACTGGAAGCCGGTTTCTTTATGTCCTGAACCAGGGCGTGAATGCCCAGGGCGGTTCCACCTGCACCACTGCCAATCCCTGTCAGAACTCCAATATCACCGAGTTCGCTCTGGGTGGGAATGGCATTCTCAGCCCCCAGGCGACCTTCTACACGCAGGGCGTCAACCCGTTCCGGTTGATCGCCGACGGCTCCGGCAACTACCTGATGGTGCTGGACCACGATTCTCCGTCGAACGCCACCTGCAAGCTTGCGCTGGGCGCTTCGGCAACCACCTGCGGCGACATCACAATTTTTCAGATTAACCAGACGACAGGTCGCCTGACGCTGGTAGTGAATGCTCAGGTAACATCGTCAGGCGGATCGCCGCTGACCTACTTCCCGGTTCCCGCCAGTCCCATTGACTTTGTCATGTCCGCCGGTTACGTCTTCACACTCAGCGGGACCCCCGCAACCGGCGACAGCGTGTTTCCATATGTGTATTCCGGCTCGAACGGTCAGTTGACTCTGGGCCAGAACAGCCCACAGCCGCTGAATATCAGCAAGGCGACAGCAATCGTGAATGCCAACAGCGTGATCTATGTGCTCGATAATGAGCCGGTCACAATCCCGTCGGGCGGCACCTTCCCCGCCGGCATCTATCCCAGCCAGATTCTGCCCTTCTCGGTGGGCAACAACGGCGCGCTCCAGGCGCAAACCGGGGGTATTGTTCCCGACGATCCCACGCTGGCCAATCCTATCTACCTGATGGTGGAATCGAAGGGCAAGTTCCTCTATGTGGCCAACCAGGGGAACAATACGACGGGGACCAACAACCCGGGAAGCGGCCTTTCCGGGTATTTCATCTCCAGTTCGCCCTCTTATCTGCTCTCCTTCCTGACCCCCTCCACCTACGGAACGGGATCGGGCCCCCAGTGCCTGGTTGAGGACCCCTCCGATCAGTTCATTTACACCGCCAACTTCGTCGACTCGACCATTACGGGCCGAGTGGTCGACCCGAACGACGGTGTACTGAACGGTCTTAAAGTGGCCAGCAGCTACAAGCTCCAAGGTCCGGCTAATTGGTGCCTGATTGACGGGCGAACGAACTAACGATCAGTGCCGCTTCAAAATGGCGGCTGGTGTCGGCGAGCAAGTTGGCCTGGGTGCCAGCCGGTTCGCCTGAGACCCCCGGCAGGGTTCCGGGGGAAGTCTTAAAGAACGTAGCCGAATGCCGGGCGCGGCTTTTCCCTGGGCGCTTTGGGGTTCGATTCCAAACCTGGTTTTTTAGGGGCCTGCTTTTCCGGCCCCGTGACGAAAGATGCGCATGAAGTTCAACAAATCGAGCCAGCTGCTGCTGGTCTCCGCGGCCAGCATCCTGGTAGCTGGACTTATGACTGCCTGTGCCACTCTCACCGTGGACTTTGTCTTCGTGGCCAGTTCCAAAGCCGCTGGCCCCAATAACTACGGTGAGATCAACATATTCGAGGTCAACTCGGAGTCGGGCCATATGCGTCAGATTCCCGCCTCGCCTGTCCCTTCCGGGGGACGTTTTCCCATTGCCGAAGCCGTTTCGTCCGACAACACGAACCTGTTTGTCGTGAACCAGGACGACAACAACATCGTCCAGTTCGTCATCGGCAACGACGGCAAGCTCTATCCGTATAACACCGTCAATACGCCGGGCGTGTTTCCGCTTGCAGTCGCGGCAAACGCATCCAACCTGTTCGTCGTAGACACCTACCAGCCGCTGCCAACCTGCTCCACCGCTGCCCCGTGCTCCGGCTCGATTGCGGTGTTTCCCCTCGCCGCCGGCGGGTCGGCCAGCAGCGCGCCTTGCACCGCGACTGTTTGCATTCAGCCAGCCGCCACCAATGCGGGTATCAGCGCCAACTACTGGCCGCTCAAGCTGGCCGGCAAACCTGCCGACGTGATTGTACCCACCGGAGTCAACGTTCTGGCTTCGGGTACGTTCGTCTACGTCACCGCATACGACTCCTCAGTCGCCCCCAATGCAGGCTATGTTTTCGGCTTCTCAGTTGGCTCCGGCGGCGTGCTCACGCCGTTGGCCGGTTCGCCCTTTGCAGCCGGCATTTTGCCGTCCGCGATCGCAAGCGATGCGTCCAGCAAGTATGTTTACTTAACCGACTACACGAGCAGCAATGTCCGGGGCTTCTCGGTTGCATCCGGGCAATTGATTCCGCTCGCCGGCAGCCCGTTCCCGACCGGCAATGCGCCCTCCGCGATTGTGGTTAATCCGTCGTTCAGTTTCGCCTATGTCACAAATTCAACTGACTCCTCGATTTCGGCCTACTCCATGAGCAATGGCGTGCTCACGCCTATCGGCAGTTACCCAACGGGGTTGCAGCCGGTGGCCATCGGAATCGATCCGTCGACCAACCATTTTCTTTACACTGCCAACTTTCTTGGCAACGACGTCTCCGGCTTTCAGTTGAGTCAGACTGCCGGCACGCTTCTGGTTTCGCAATTCTCTCCGTACTCGTCGAATAATCAGCCAACAGCCATCGCCGCGATTCCGCACAATGGCACAGGCGCCGGCGTGCACTAGAGAGAGTCTGAAATCGCCCCAGTGCCCGAAACGGTGCTGGTAGCAACACCCCGTACCGGGCTTTTACAATATCTACGGGGCAACCTAAACGAGTTTTCCTGGGGCTAGAACCTGATGGCCCACAACGAAGGAAGCGCATGAAGTTCAGCAAATTGAGCCAGCTGTTTCTGGTCTCTACGGTAGGCCTTCTGGTGGCCACACTTTTGACAGCCTGCCAGCTTGTCACCATCGACTATGTTTTCGTTGCCGACTCAGTCGGCTCCGGAACCGGAAGCGCAGGACAGATTGAAACCTACGCGGTGGACTCCCAGTCCGGCGCGCTGCGCGTGGACGCTCCGGCAGTCCCCTCCGGCGGCGTGGGCCCGGTTGCCTTGGCCGTCACCGCCAACTTCTATCACCTCTACGTAGCGAATGCGACCAGCAAGAACGTGGTGCACTTCTCCATCGCAACCAACGGGGTGCTGACCAAGCAGGAGACGATCACTTTTAGCGCCGCTCCAGTTGCCCTGGCCGTAAACTCCGCCAACAACTTCCTGTATGTAGTCTCCGGAACCACTACTGCCACGCTCACCGAGTATCCTCTCTCGAACCTGGGCGTAATCGGCGCCGCGACTTCACAGCAGAATCTCATCGTTCCCGCCTTCCCGGGTGATTCAATCGTGCCCACGGCGGTGACAGTGCTGGCCAACAACAATAACGTCTATGTCGCCACCTATGACGCTTCCGCCTACAATCCCGGCGGAACGCCTACGAGCGCAGCCAATCCCGGATGGGTCTTCGGCTATTCCGTGGGCTCCGGCGGTGCGTTGACGGCAACCGGAGGCAGTCCTTACAAGGCCGGCGTCAAGCCTTCCAGTATTTCTGGCGATCCCGTCAACCGGTTTATCTATGTCACCGACTTCGCCTCCAATCAGTTGATCGGTTACTCGATTCAGGCCGGCGGCGTTCTCAACTTCCTGGTCAACGGCCCCTTTAAAACCGGCAACCAACCCTCCGCCGTTGTGATCGACCCGCGTGGCATTTATATTTACGTTTCCAACTCGCTGGATTCGTCGATTACGGGCTACAACATTGCCCTGCCAACCGGAACACCTTCGGCCATCATCAACAGCAACAGCAGCCTGGTCTACGCAACGGATACCCAGCCGGTCGCAATCGCAGTCGACCCGGCGCTGGGCCGCTTCGTGTATACCGCCAATCGCCTGGGCAATTCGATCTCCGGCTTCCGTCTGGTTCCCGAAACGGGCGTGGTGAGTAACACGCAGGCGACTCCGTATCCGACCGCCGCAAACCCAACCGCGCTGGTAATTGTTCCTCACGGCAATCACTCGGTACAGGCGGTTACTCCGTAACAGCGATCAGTGATCAGTGAACAGTGAAAAGCCCGGCCACGAAGGCTGGGCTTTTTGCTGGCTGCAACTTTTGACTATCTATCGAATGTGCATTCCCAAATCAGTTCATTTGCGGAGATATTCATCTCCGTCGTCGACGCGGCGGTGAAAATTCGGGGGGCGCCGCCATTCTCCCATTGCCTAAAGTATCTGCCTTGCGTGTGCATCCCCTACTTCGGCAACCGGCCGAAACTCTTGCAGTCATTACTCTTATCGCGTGCTATGCTTGCCAACATGCTTTAAACCATCCCCGGAGGAAAAGTTCATGAAAGTTCGAATCGCTTCCCCAGCCACTCTGTGTCTTTTGTTTGCAGGAATCACACTCAACCCGGCGCCCGCGGCCCTCGCGCAACAGGATGCCGGCCAGCTTCACGGCCCCAGCAAATACCTCCGCATAGGCAATGTCGAGCTCAAACCCGAACAGGGCGGCGCCTACGCAAAGATTGAACGCGAAGAGGTCGAGGCCCAGCGCGCGGCCAATTCCCCGAACCACTACCTCACCCTGTCGTCCATTACCGGCGGCAGCCATGTTCTTTACATGCATGGCTTTGAATCCTTCGCCGATATGCAAAAGGATCACGCGGCAGCGATGGCCATGACGAAGCTCCAGGACACGCTGAGGGCGGACAACGCCGAAGAGGGTCCGATGATCGCCGCGGTTCACAACAGCATCTACTCCTACGAGAAGGACCTCAGCCTCGGCGCTGCGATCGATCTCTCCAAAATGCGTTTCATGCGGATCATTCTCTTCCACGTCCGCTCAGGACACCGCCAGGAATGGGAGCATGTGGTCAAGCTCCTGGTCAAGGAGTATCAATCGTCGATTCCCGAAGCGCGCTGGGCCATGTTCGAGAAGATGTACGGTCAGGGCAGCGACAACACCTACATCCTCGCGACCCCGATGGAATCTCTCGCTACGGTGGACGCGATGCACGACGACAACAAATTCTCCGAATCCGTGGGCCCGGACCAGCTGGATCTGCTCAGAAAAGGTCTGGATGCCACCATCGAATCTTCCGAGAGCGATCTGTTCGCTTTCAGCTCTGGCATGAGCTACGTGCCCGATTCATGGCTAACCGCTTCGCCTGACTTCTGGGGCAAAAAGTAAACAGCCTCACACGTCCCTCTTTGAATAGGAAGGCCCATTCCCACAAGGATGGGCCTTCTTCTTTGCCAAATAGGAATGGCCTTGCGCTAATACATCAAATCCAATGACGAGTCGCAGTGTGGTCCCCCGTGAGATGCCAAAGAAGTGCGGCGCCTCGCGCAGCTATCTCCACACGTGCATCCATGAGCGCAGCAGGCGCTGGGCCGGTTTTTCGACCAGGTGCAAAGCGGCCACCGCCATCGCAATCAGCACCACGTAACTGATCCACGGATCGAAGCGGGCCACGCCCAGCCGATCCAGCACATGCGTGTCGTGAATCAGGTTCCAGAAATTGAAGTGCAGAAGATAGAGACAATAGCTGGCCTCACCCACAAAGACCAGCGGCCGCCAGCTGAGTGCATAAGCCAGCCGGTTGTTGCCTGCAAGCCCGAGGATGATGCAGCCGAACAGCGGCATCAGCAGGCCATCGTGAACGATGGGATAGGGCACGAGGGGCCCCATTTCGAGAATGCCGAAAGTGGCGACGAATCCTGTCACCCCGAGAATCAGCCGCAGGCGGCTGGACCGTCCAATCATCTCGTCAAGGCTGGCCAGCAAAACCCCGAAGAAGAAACTCGCCATGTGCGGCAACGGCGTGTATTTGAGCGCCTGGAGCCACGGGCCCCAGCTCCAGCGGTCGGGATGTGGAATGCCGTCCGGATTGAACGCGATGTAGAGCGCTCCCGGAACCATGCCCAGCATCCACACGACCGCCATGGTAACCAGGTGCGGCGCAACGCGGGCGGGCTTCTTCCAACTCGCCATCCACGGGAAGAGCAGGTAATAGAACGCCTCTGCCGACATGGTCCAGGCTGGCGTGTTCAGAAATGTGGCGATGGAGGGAATCCATCCCTGCAGCAATAGTGGCGAAAGCACCATGCCGGTCCAAAACATGGCATGCGTGTGGGCAGCGTACTCGGCCGGCACCACTTGCCAGCTCAGCAGCAGGCTAAGCAGGTATACGGGATAGAGCCGCGTGAAGCGCGCCTCCCAGAAGCGCACTTTATCCAGCTCTCCCGATCGCGCCCGGTCAGCGTAGTTATAGGCCAGCACAAACCCCGAAAGCAAAATGAAAAAGCTGACCGAGGCAAAGCCTGCATTGACTACCGGCGCGAGGAAGCCAAACCACTGGGGATTGGAAAAATGAAAGAAGACAATGTTGATGGCCGCGAAGGTGCGCAAGCCTGTAAGTGCATTCAGCCGGGCTGGCTTCTTGATCTCCACGCGTTGTTAGACGTCTCCGTGAGAGCAGGGACCAAGGTTCAGGGTTCAGGGTTCAGAAAAACGCGGTCGGGCCAAAGAGCAGTGAGTTGCAGGTTGGATATGGATCTGTTCCCTGTTCACTGTTCACTGTTCCCTGCTTCTACGCCGTAACCAGCGAGCCGACCTTTTCGCCCATCACGACTCGCCGGATATTCCCTGGCTGGTTCATGTTGAAGATGATCATTGGCAGGTTGTTGTCTTTACACAGGCTCACTGCGGTCAGGTCCATCACCTTGAGTCCCTGGCGCAGGATCTCCATGTAAGTAATCTCGTCGTACTTGACGGCATCTTTGAACAGCACTGGGTCAGCGTTGTAGACGCCTTCCACCTTTGTGCCCTTCAGCAGCACGTCGGCCTTGATCTCCATGGCGCGGAGGCTGGCTGCCGTGTCGGAGGAGAAGAACGGGTTGCCAATACCGGCAGCAAAGATCACAATGCGGCCTTTTTCAAGGTGGCGCACGGCGCGCCGGCGAATGTATGGCTCGGCCAGCTGATTCATGAAAACGGCACTCATTACGCGGCACTGTACGCCGCGCTTTTCAAGCGAGTCCTGCAAAGCGATGGCGTTGATCACGGTGGAGAGCATGCCCATGCTGTCGGCGCTCACCCGATCCATCTCCCGGGCCTGTCCCTCGACGCCGCGGAAAATGTTGCCTCCGCCCACCACAATTCCAACTTCCACGCCCAGGGCGTGAATTTCAGCCAGCTCGCCGGCAATCTCCGACACTTTTTCCGCATCAATGCCGAAACCGCGCGACCCTGCCAGCGCCTCACCTGAAAGCTTGAGAACGATCCGCTTATACATGTCTTTCCGAGTATCGCATAAGAGCCTGAACGGTGGGATTAACGGCCTCCCAGGCACAGGTATTACCAGCTTTCGCCAACCCCGAATTGCGATTTATCAGGAAGAACCCAGAGAACAACGATGCCGTGGAATTGGCTTCAGTATCTTTCCTGATTTGACTCGCGGCCACGCCGATTTCAAATCAGGAATTTACATCTGGGATTTCGTGCACCGGAATGCCGGCTAACCCCGGCCTTCTGCCTAGACTTACCTTGTCGACAGTTGAGCGATGGGCGTTGAACGGCAGGCAAGCGATGGTGGTCACGACGCAACGCAAGGGACTGGAAATCACCGGATTGCAGGTCGGCGCAAACAACGTCCGGCGATATTTCCCCAAAGACGCAACAGTCGTCGAGTTGCAGCTCGATCATCTTCAGATTAAGTGCTGGCTTGAGCCTGATTTCTGGCAGGGCCAGCTTGAGATTCGCGATCCCCGGCTGGGCGCGTGGCTGGAGTCAAAGAATTTCCACGTAAGCCCGAGTCGGGATCCGATTCCGCTGGCAATGATTCCGAATGGGAAGAACTGCTTTCGGCTGCGGCTCATTGTGTGGAACGGACATACGCGGAACAAACCGGCGGCTGACCCGTTCAACCCTGCCTGAGGCCTGCGTAACCACGGCGACCTCGACTGTTTCTAAGCCCACCGGCCATTTTGTCTAAAGCGGTTCCACAATTGCTGTACCCTGAAGCCATTGCCGTCCAGTGGCATTTTCCTTAAGAAAATGCCACCTCGCATGATGCCAGAAAGGGCGCGTGAATTGTGGAACCGCTCTAGTTTGACCAATTCGAGTTGATAGACTCGAAATGCAATGAGTGCAATCCAGACCATTTTCCAACTGCAAACGACCATCGAGCGGCACTTTGCCGCCGGACCGGCCGCCGTGGGAGACCCCGACGCGATGGCTGCCTTTCTTTCCCTGCGCGCGGCCCTCGAGAGCGGCGAAATACGCTCCGCCTCTCCTGACCCTGCCTCTGCGACCGGCTGGCGCGTGAATGCCTGGGTGAAGCAGGGCATTCTGCTTGGCTTCCGCCTTGGGGCCCTGGAAGAACAGCCCGCCGGGGGGCTTTCGTTCGTAGACAAGCACACCTACCCGGTGCAGCATTTTGACGCGAGCGACGGGGTGCGCGTGGTTCCAGGCGGTTCATCCATCCGCTCGGGAGCGTACGTGGCGCGGAGCGTGGTCTGCATGCCGCCCATGTACATCAATGCTGGAGCGTATGTGGACGAGGGCACGATGGTTGACTCGCACGCGCTGGTTGGCTCCTGCGCGCAGATCGGCAAACGGGTACACCTCAGCGCGGCTGCGCAGATTGGCGGCGTTCTCGAGCCGGTCAACGCTGGCCCGGTGGTGATTGAAGACGATGTACTGGTGGGCGGCAATTGCGGCGTGTACGAAGGCACCATCGTTCGCAAGGGCGCGGTGCTGGCTGCGGGAACCATTTTGACCCGGGGCACCCCGGTCTTCAACCTGGTGAGCGGCCAGGTTCTGCGTGCCACCGAAGAGCTGCCGCTGATCGTCCCTGAGAACGCTGTGGTCGTGCCCGGCTCGCGCGCGGTGACCAAGGGCAAGGGCCAGGAGTGGGGATTAAGTCTTTACGCTGCAGTCATCGTCAAGTATCGCGATGACAAAACCAGCCTGAGCACCACCCTCGAAGACCTGCTGCGGTAGGGGCTGGGGCTCTTTCCCCTTAGCTCCGACGCTGATCAACAGTGAGCATTCGTGCCACTGCTATGTCCGGTATCCTATCCCTGTCTCAGTACAAGCATGCTGGGAAATTGCGAGAAGCAAAGGAGATAGAAGCCATGACTCTCAATCGGATGGCAGTACCGGCACTTTCCCTTTTCCTCGGCGCCACAGGATTTTGCATGGCCCAGGCATCCAGCCAATCCCAGGAGGCGCCGCGCCTCACTGCCTATGCCCAGGATCGCGGCAACTGGGATGCCCCTCCGCAGGAATTGCAGGAGATTCAACGCAAAGGTTTCCAGGATGGCATTGAAGGCGCGCGCAAGGATTTCGGCAATCACCGCCAGCCGGACGTGAACAATCGCGACGAGTACCGCGATCCCCGCCTTCCGCGCGAACAGCGGGAAGCCTATCGTGATGGCTTTCGCCGCGGCTATGAACGGGGTGTGTCTCACCTGACGGGCGGAAATCAAGAGCCGGTTGGTCAGACTGAACAGCAAATGCGTCAGCCCGACCAGCAGATGCGTGGACCCGGCCAGCAAATGCGCGACGACGACCAGGGTGGCCCGTATATGGGCCAGGGAATGGGCAGCGATATCCAGCGCCGTGGCTTTCAGGATGGAATGCAAGGCGCCCGCAAAGATCTCGACAACCACCGCCGGCCAAACGTGGACAACCGCGATGAGTACCGTCATCCGAGTGTTCCGCGCGGCTTGCGTGACCAGTACCGTGAAGCCTTCAGGCGTGGCTATGACCGAGGCATGTCTCAACAAATGGACGGGCACGACCGCCGCTAAGGCTGCGACTACATCCCTATTTGAACGGCTTTACCGGCGCCGCCTGGCTGGGGTCTAGTCTGCCCAGGGAGATCTCTGCCACATAGTAGTTCTCGCCCCGGATGGGGCAGCCGGCCAGGCGGCGCAGCATGGCGAGCTGGCCTACGTGGGTAAGAGCATCGGCCACCGGCCCCTGAAAAAGCCGCTCAAGTGGCGCATGGATCCGTTCGCCGGACGTGAGATAGCCATCAAACGCCTGCAGCGACGCGAAGAACCGGCGCTGCTCCTCAGGCCACGGCAGCGGCTGGGAGTTATGCCAGCGCTGCTTGCCCTCGGCCATGCTCAGCGCCCAGTCAAACAGATCGCCCATGTGGGCCAGGATTTGCGCAGGCTGGCGGCCAGCCTCGTCGAAGGTGGCAAAGGTCTCCGGAGCGTCTTCAAGCGCGCGAGCGGCCCGGTAAGCCAGGGTCGCCAAAGTGTGCCGAAGCAGTTCGCGGTCAGAGTTCATACCGGAAAACTATACTGCAAAAGGGCTTCCGGGCGATTAGGCGCTGGGGGTGTTTCTCTGATAAACTTGAAGTTCTGAGTTCAACAGCAGGAAGAGACCATGTCCATACATCCAGTAATGCAGCGCTTGGCCGACAAGCTGAAGCGCACCGATTTGCCCGCGTTTGTCCCCGGCGACCAGGTTCGCGTCCAGGTCAAGATCAAGGAAGGCGATAAAGAGCGCCTCCAGGCCTTCGAAGGCCTCGTCATCGCCATCAACAAAGGACCCCAGGGTACCTTTACCGTGCGCAAGATGAGCTTTGGGCAAGGGGTGGAGCGCATTTTCCCCTTCAACTCCAAGGTCATCGACAAGATCGAGAAGATCCGCAGCTACAAGGTGCGGCGCGCCAAGCTGTTCTACATTCGCGGACTGCGCGGCAAGGCCGCTCGTCTGCGCGAAGTGGACCGCGAGACCGGCAAGGTTCGCGCGTAAGCTCTCTCACCAAAGGCGTCCCTTTTCAACAAACCCCCAGCCCATCCGGCTGGGGGTTTTGCTTTTTGAGAGCCCAGGCTATCCGCGAAAGCCCCGTGCCCCATCCTTGCTGTCATTCTGAGCGAAGTCGAAGAATCTGCTTCTTGCAATCCGCCGCAAGGGTGGGAAGCCACGAATTTCATCATTCGCAACCTCGTCAAAATATACTTGCACCATGGCAATAGTCTGCGGTTGGACGCTGGAAGAGGCTGCGCGCGGACGCGGAGCACTGCGCATTGCCGGGATCGACGAGGTGGGGCGCGGGCCGCTGTTCGGGCCGGTCGTCGCTGCGGCAGTGATTCTTCCAAAAGGCTGCCGCCTGCCGGGCCTGACGGACTCGAAAAAGCTCTCCGAAAAAAAGCGCAACGAGCTTGACCGCGAGATTCGTCTGAATGCCGTTGCGTGGGCGATTGCGGCGGTGGATGCGGAAACAATCGACCGGATCAATATTCGCCGTGCATCGCTCGAGGCGATGCGGCGGGCTATTTCGCAGTTGGCCCTCAGCCCGGACTTTCTGCTCATTGATGGGCGCGACACGATTGAGTGGGATTGCCCGCAGCAAGCCGTCATCCAGGGCGATGCGACCAGTTTTTCCATTGCCGCCGCAAGCGTGCTGGCCAAGGTGCACCGCGACCGGCTTCTGGTGGAACTGGACAGCGAATACCCCGGATATGGACTGGCGCGGCACAAGGGCTACTGCTCGCCGGAACACATGGCGGCGTTGGAGTTGCTGGGGCCGACGCCATTGCACCGCAAGAGCTATCAGCCGGTAGCGCAGGCCGCGCTACCCGAAGTTCGTCACGGG
>PKXI01000370.1 GCA_003133425.1 Acidobacteriaceae bacterium | reverse complement strand
GGATGGCGGCGGCCATGCAGGGTAGAGCCGAGTTTTTGGCGCCGGAAACACGGATGGTGCCCACGAGGGGATTGCCGCCGCGAACTACAAATTTATCCATAGAACAAAAAAACTCCGTGGAGTGAGCCGGGGATTATTGCAGATGCAAGTTGCCACGTCAGCGTGGAAGAGAATCCATTGGCGGGACACTCCCAGCCTTTAAGTGTAAATGTGGTGGGGCGGTGAACGGCGGAGGAAGTCGTGGGTCAGTTGGAAAGGGGCATTCCCTCTGGGGCTAAAGCCCNNCTGAAGCCCGTACCCTTCAAAAAACTGCCCCAGTACCGCCTTATGTACAGGCTGAAGCCTGTACCCTTCAAGAACTGCACCACTACCTAGTTTGAGTTGCTCCCAGCGCCGACGCGGAGTTGCTTTTGATCTGTGAATCAACAGGCCGCTTTATGAGAGCGCGGCCTGTTGAGAGGTCCACTAGTTGCCGCTGTTGCCAGCGGGGACCAGATAGAGCGGTTCGGTGAGGGAGAACAGCAAGGTTGTACCCTCTTCAAGGTTGGCCTGGGGATGGCTGATGAGCAGGTGGGCTGTTACGAGACCGGCTCCGACAAGGGTGCCGGCGAGGGCTCCGGCCGGGCCGCCGAGGACTGCTCCCGTGATTGCGCCCGCGCCCACTCCGCCGCCGTACTCGATGCTGTTGCGCTTCAGACGGGAGCCTGGGTTGATTGAGCCCTCACTTCCGACACGCGTTTTGGAACCAGGGGTTCCGGTGACTTGCGCGTATAACCGGAAGCGAGCGCCTGCGGGCAGAATGACAGTGTCCGGGACCAGTTGCATGGAGCCATGACCGCCGAACGAGCCCGTGGAGACGTTCATGACTTTGCCGTCGATTTCAGCACCGGCGGGGATGAGTATCTCGCCACCCTGCAGAACATCAGAGGCGACGCGGGTGCGGAAAGTATCGCCATTCTGGCTTTTAGACGTGGAGAGGCGCTCAAGCAAGCGGGCGCGAATGGTGGTCCCTTCTCCGAGTTCTCCGGGGCCGAGTGGAGCCGGATGGACGATGTCACCGTCGGGATCGTTTGCGGCGGCGCGCCGGTTCAGGGCGGGCTGGGAAGGCTGGTCTGGAGCGATCTGGACGATGCCGTCATCCGTGCCGTCGGCAGGAGCGCTGAGTGCGGAATTGACGGGGACCGGTTGCTGCGCGATCTGAGTGTCGGGCTGCGGTTGGGCCTGGTATTGAGCCGGCGCAGGCTGGATGTAGGCGGGATGTGCGGGCGAGGGCTTAGGCGCCGGTGCTGCCGGCTCCGGAGGCGCGCTGGTGGTGATCGTGTCGTCGGGAGGCGGACTCGAGGTTCCCTGGTAGACATCGGACTGGCCAGCCTGCTGAGCTCCCAGATTAGCCGTGAGCGCGGCAGTGGTTACAACCATCAAAGCGCCTACAAGAATCGACTGTTTCATACGAGTCTCCATTTTCGGGGCCTGTTTTGCTCAAACGCGGATTTCCCTGACGAATACCACCCTGGTCTGTTAGACCCGGCCAGGGAAGAAATGTTGCACCGGACTTGCAGGGATGCAGCTTCCGGGACAACTCACCCAAGATAAGGCTAGCTCGCGTCTGGAGCGTCTGCGAGGGTAGCTGCCGGAGAGGTGCCTCTGGGGGCACGAATCAGTGAAGTTACCCCAGGTTCTGGTTGTTTCGATTCCCTTCCCCATTTTCAGCCGGAATCCGTACGCTGTTTCCGGAATCGGCCGGCATGGCCGGTTGTGACCGTCGCCACAAGGGGCGCTGGGGCCGGGCTTGTTAGAATCGGAACGGTATATAACCAACCTTTTTCGCAGGACAGAGAGGGGATTCAGGACGTGCAAGAGCTTTTGAATTCGATTCAAAGCGCCGCCGGAGAGGCTCTTGCCGTGGATCGCCGTCCCAAACTGAATGACCGGCTGCAGCATCGCATTATGAGGAGCGACATGACAGAGATTATTGCTATACGTGCCCGCGAAGTTCTTGACTCACGCGGAAACCCTACCGTGGAAGCGGACGTAATTCTTGAAAGCGGCGCCATGGGCCGCGCGATTGTGCCTTCGGGCGCATCGACGGGCGAACATGAGGCCGTGGAACTTCGCGACGGCGACAAGAGCCACTACATGGGCAAGGGCGTGCTGACGGCCGTAGCCAACGTGGAGAGCGTGATTGCGCCTGAGCTGGAAGGCATGGACGCAGCGAATCAGCGGCTGATTGACCAGACGATGATTGCGCTGGACGGAACGCCGAACAAGAGCAAGCTTGGTGCGAATGCGATTCTGGCAGTTTCAATGGCAGCATCGCGCGCCGTGGCGCAGACGCTGGAGATTCCGCTGTACCGTTACCTGGGCGGCGTAAATGCCTCAGTATTGCCGACGCCAATGTTGAACGTGCTGAACGGCGGAGCGCATGCGGACTCGAACGTGGACTTCCAGGAATTCATGATCATGCCGGTGGGCGCGGAGCGCTTTTCAGAAGCGCTGCGCTGGGCGGCGGAGACATTCCACACGCTGAAGGGCGTCCTGAAGAAGAAGGGCTACAACACGGCCGTGGGCGACGAGGGCGGCTTTGCTCCTTCGCTCAAGTCCAATGCCGAAGCGATCGAGCTGATACTCGAAGCCATCGAACTGGCCGGCTACAAGCCGGGCGAGCAGATTGCGATTGCACTGGATCCGGCGTCGAGCGAATTTTATGACAAGGAAAAGAAGAAGTACGTCTTCAAGAAGAGCGACAAGCGCGAGTTGTCGAGCGAGGAGATGGTGAGCTTCTACGACAACTGGGTTCGTCAGTATCCGATCGTATCGCTCGAAGACGGCCTGGCCGAGGACGACTGGGAGGGATGGCGCATCCTGACCGACAAGTTGGGCAGCCGGATTCAGTTGGTTGGCGACGACATTTTTGTGACCAACGTGAAGCGCCTGCAGCGCGGAATTGAAGAGGGCGTGGCCAATTCGATCCTGATCAAGGTAAACCAGATTGGCACGGTGACTGAGACTCTGGAAGCGATCGAACTGGGCCGCCGCTATGGATACACTTCGGTGATGTCGCACCGGTCGGGCGAAAGCGAAGATACGTTCATCGCCGACCTGGCGGTTGCGACGGGCGTGGGCCAGATCAAGACCGGCTCGGTAAGCCGCACGGACCGCATTGCGAAGTACAACCAGTTGCTGCGGATTGAAGAGGAACTGGGTTCGGGCGCGGTTTACCTGGGGCTGGAAGGGCTGAACTACAACGACTAATTTATGAATCCATTTCAAGGCCTGCAAAAGGAGGGGGAATACTCCCTCCTTTTGCATTTTGAGTCGATCATAGAATCCGCACCTATTATTCCTTTTCTGGTATAATGATATGGAACGAGATTTAGAAAGGGCGCTCATCTGGATCGGGAGCAGCAAGAAAGATCTGATGGCACTTCCAATTCCTGTACGGAAGTTCTTCGGACACGCACTCCATTTTGCCCAGGTCGGAGAGCGGCACGACGCAGTCAAAGCGCTGAAGGGTTTTGGGAGCGCCGGAGTGCTCGAGGTGGTTGAGGACGATGCGGATGGGACTTATCGGGTCGTTTACACCATCCGAATTCACGAGGCGATCTTCGTGTTGCACTGCTTTCAGAAGAAGAGCAAAAGCGGAATCGGCACTCCAAAGAGGGACATGGAGACCGTACGGCTCCGACTCAAAGCAGCCGAAGCGGTGGCAAAGGAGATGAGGTATGGCCAAGCGCGCAGCTAGCGGAATCAAATTCGAACGAAGCTCCGGGAATGTATTCAGGGACCTAGGGCTTGCCGATGCGGATGAGTTAAAGATCAAGTCGGGTCTGGCCATTGAGATCACACGAACGGTGCGCCGCCTTGGCCTGACTCAGCAGGAAGCCGGACAGAAGATGGGCATCTCACAGGCAAAGGTTTCCGGACTGATGCGCGGCGATTTCTCCAATCTCTCGGAAAGCAAACTCATGGAGTGCCTGAATCGTCTCGGGTACGACATTGAGATCAAACTGAAGCCGGCAAGGAAAGCTGTCGGTCAGCGCACTTTGGCGGTCGCTTGAGTTGGGTTATCAAGGGAAACTCAGACGAAAAAGCAACCGCAGGTCCTTCGACTTCGCTGCGCTCCGCTCAGGATGACAGATTTGTGGGTGATTTGGCATGGTGTAGTGACAAATCCCTTCAGAAGACTTAAGCGGCCTGCGTGAGACGAGACACATCAGCCGCCCTTCTCGGCAGTTTATTCTTAAGAAGAAAATCAAGTTGAAAATCGAGGTGTCTTCTTCGTGTCTATTAACAAGCATCCCCTGGTACTGACCATTCTCGACGGATGGGGTTATCGCGCTGAAACTGCGAACAACGCTATTGCACTGGCTCGGAAGCCTACCTACGACAAGTTGCTGCGGGAGTATCCGAACACGCTTATCCAGGCTTCGGACCATTTTGTTGGGCTGCCGGACGGGCAGATGGGCAACAGCGAAGTGGGCCACTTGAACCTCGGCGCCGGCCGCATTGTGCAGATGGATATTACGCGTATCGACGCGCTGATCGCTTCAGGCGAATTCCAAAAGAATCCAGCCATCGTGAAGGCGGTGCAACGGGCGCGCGAGGGTGGACGCCAATTGCACTTGTTCGGCTTGTGCTCCGACGGCGGTGTGCACTCGCACCTGGAGCACCTCTACGCCTTGCTTCGCACAGCGCGCGAGTATGGGCTTCAACGTGTTTTTGTGCATTGCTTCATGGACGGGCGCGACACTCCGCCCTGCTCGGGCGCGGAATATATTTCACGGCTTGAGCAGAAGATGCGCGAGTATGGCGTAGGAAAAGTTGCCAGCGTGAACGGCCGCTACTTTGCCATGGACCGCGACAAGCGCTGGGAACGCGAGCGCAAGGCTTTTGACGCGATGGTCACCGGCAAGGCCGAGGGCGGCGCATATCCAAACGCCGTGGCGCGCATGAATGAGTGTTACAACAACGGCGTGACCGACGAATTCATTATCCCCTTTGTGGTGGTTGATGGCGCGGGCAAGCCGGTGGCGCAGATTCGCGACGAAGACGTTTGCATCAACTTCAACTTCCGATCGGACCGTGCCCGCGAGATTACCCGCGTGCTGACTCGCGAGAGCGGCTTGAACAAGAAGGGCGGCCGCGATCTGGATGGGTGGGAATCTCTCGATGAAACGATTCCCCGCTCGGAAATCCCCAAGAACCTTTACTACCTGTGTATGACGCAGTACGACAAGCTCTATGACCTGCCGCTCATCATGCCGCCGGAGTCGCTGGATAACATCCTGGCCAATGTGCTGTCTCAGCACAACCTGCGGAATCTGCGCGTGGCGGAGACGGAAAAGTTTGCGCACGTGACGTACTTCTTCAACGGGGGAATCGAGGTTCCCTTCCCCGGCGAGGACCGGGCGCTGATTCCGTCGCTGAAGGTGGCCACGTACGACCTGGCTCCAGAGATGAAGGCGGAAGCGATCGGAGACGCGATTGTGAAGGCCGTGAACGATACAGCGTTCGACCTGGTGGTTGCGAACTTTGCCAATGCGGACATGGTTGGGCACTCGGGCAAATTGGAGCCGACAATCAAGGCCTGCGAGGCTGTGGACGCGCAACTGGGGCGCATTTACAAGGCGATCAAAGAGAAGAACGGGAGCTGGCTGATTACGGCCGATCACGGGAACGCGGAATTGATGGTAGATCCGATTACGGGCGCGCCGCACACAGCGCACACAACGAACCCGGTGCCGATGATTTATGTGGCAGAAGATGGCCCGCACTACCGGCTGCGTGCGGATGGTTCGCTGCGCGACATTTCGCCGACACTGCTGAGCCTGCTGAAGCTGGGGCTTCCCAAGGAGATGACGGGCGGGGATTTGCGGGGTCCGATTGTGAAGTAACAGAAGCCGCAGAAACTGAAAAAGGCGAGGCCATTGCGGCTTCGCCTTTCTTTGTATCTAACTCATGATCCAGATTTCAAAAAGCTGCGTAAAAGGGCTGGTTTTGAGGGAAGAGCCCGTAGAGCGTTCCCTCAGGGGCTAAAGCCCACGCTGGTATTGCTGAGTTGATGTACGGGCTGAAGCCCGTACCCTTCAGCGGATTGAGTTCGCCGAAAACGGCGTTACCGCGGACGGAGAGATCTGATGGCTTCGGGGAGGCGCTGCTCGATGAGTTTGGCGCGCTCGGAGGCGATACCACCCAGATACGATGGCGCGGGGGTGGCTGTGAGAACGAGCGCCAGCGCGATTACCGAGAAGAGCAGCCCGGCGATGCCGGCTGAAAACAGCATGTGGTAGGTGTCGGCGACGTCGAGTCCGAAGGTTTTGAAGGCTACATGCTCGAGTGGCTTGATGTGCCTGAGGACCGCGAGGGCGAACAGGAAAAAGAGAGCCGCGAGAGAAGTTAAAACTGCCAGGGTCCCGTCGAGACTGCGGTGGAACTTTTGACGCGCACTACAATGGGCACATTCAACAAAATGAAGCTCGTAGTCCTTGCGCATCTCGGGAGAGATTCCTGAGATGTCGTACCGCCAGCTCGCCAGGATGGCGCCCACGACTCGGTCGGTACATTTGGTTCTTACCATAGACATAAAGACTCCCCTTGCAAAGGATTTGTTAGACCGCTAAATTTTCGCGCGGCTTACATGGCGACAAAGGGCCTCGGAACAAAGGATGCATCACCGCACCTGATGGATTCAGTGACGCCCTGCACTCCTCTGCCTTGCTATGGCGAAACTATCAACGGTCATGGCACTGTTCCCCTGCCAAAATCCTGCTACAGAGAGATGCCCGTGTATTACTAGTGTAATGCACCTGGGTCAAAAATAAATAGCCGAAAGTGGTTCATTTTGAGCGGCGAGGAGCAGGCGGTTGGCCAAAAGGCTGGCCCGACCGTTGAGGGCGCGCTCGGCCGTAACCCGGGCGAGTTCCGGAAGGTTATTGCTTTCAGATAGATGCGCGAGGATCACGTAGGCAGCCTGGCCGTCGTAGCTTTTCTCAAGGAACTCGGCGGCCGCCTCGTTGGATAGGTGACCAACGCGCGAGAGTACCCTTTGTTTAACTGCCCAGGGGTAAGGCCCGTCCCGCAGCATTTCAAGATCGTGGTTGGATTCGAGCAGGAGCAAGTCGACGCCCTGGAGTTGGGCCTTGACGTTGGGCGGGATATAGCCCAGATCGGTGGCAAAGCCCATTCGAACGCCTTCGGCACGAAAGACAAAGCCCACCGGGTCGGCGGCGTCGTGGGGGGTGGTGAAGGGGCTTACGGCAATGTCGCCGATTTCGAAGGGCTGGCCGGCCTGAAAGTACTCGACACTGGGAAGCCAGGTGGGGTCTTCCTTGCGGGAGGGAGGCCAATCTGAAGCCGATTGAGGAGCAGGCTCGCCTGCCGGCTCGGGCGAGACGGCGATGGGCTGCGTCTCGGCTTCAAGCTCTTCATGCTCACAGTCTTCGACAGTCGCATCCAATTCCGCCTGGCGCTCGGCGGCCTGCTTGCGGCATTGCTCAATCCACTGGGCATAGGTCATCTGGCGGCGCGGCGTGAGCCAGCGCATCCAGGCGCGATGGGTGGCCTCAGTAAAGTACACGGGAATACCCAGCTTGCGGGCGGTGACGACCAGGCCGTTGATGTGGTCGGTATGTTCGTGGGTGACGACGACGGCGTCCAGGGTCTCTGGCTCTTCGCCGGCCAGCTTCATGCGCCGGAACAGCTCGCGGCAACTGAGGCCGCAATCGACCAGGATGCGGGTATGGCCGCCGGAGACAACTGTGCAGTTGCCTTTGGAGCCCGAAGCCAGCACCGTGAAGCTCACCATGTTTTGAGCATACAGCGAATACTTGTGCATCCACTATTTTCAAATTCCGAATGGGTTTACTTCTTGTTGACAGGTAATGGTTAATACAGAACGATCCTTCAAAATGTTCGGCACATAAAGCTGCAAAATGGTAGGAAGGAGAAAGCTATGAACATCCCCGGGGATTCGGAGAGGGCAGGATGAAATTAGCCGTCTTTCTGATTTGCAGCGGCGTTGGATACCTGCTGGGACATTATTTGCCTGACCCGTGGGCAGCCTACGTTTCCATCCTGGTCTCGTATCACCTCTTCCTCGGCTGGCTATTGATTACCGCAGATCACGAGGCAGGATTTTCTTTCCCAATCCTGTCAACCGTCGTGACCCACCTGGCCTGCCTGGCACTACTGATTGGCCTGGCGATGGGACAGCGCTATGTTCCATTTCTTGGACTGGTTCGCATTTTTGTTCCAGGGCTGGCCCCGTTTGAATGCAATTGGCTTTTCAGCGGCGGCAGAAAAAAGAAGGACGCCTCGGAGGCGCCTCTGGGGGCCCAAATCGCGGCCGCCGGAACTGCACCTAGTGTGGCCGCAGCACCCGCAACGCCTGAACCCGAATATACATTTGACGACCACGACGAATGGCAGCGCTATTTGTGTCAGCCGAATCGTCCATTCCGAAAGGCCGGACTACCTATCGGAGACGAATTCAAGCTATGGCATGCCGCCCGTGCGCGGGGCAGCGCCACGGCATCCGGAAATCAGAACCGGGGCTGAACCGAATCTAAGTTCATTCGCGTGCGAATCGCCTAAGGGCAGTTTTCCAATTGGTGTAGAGGGGNNAGGGGCTTTGAAAGGGCACGGCCGGGGTACCCTCTGGGTCGCCGTGCCGAAAATGCCAAGGTTTTAGTCGGGCCTTGCTCCTGAGGGATGTTTCTGCCTCTACACCATCAGGAGACCTGCCTTAAGATCGAGCTGATACAAAAAACGCATCCGGAGGAAAAACTCCCGGATGCGTTTTTGTATAGACAACCGTGAAACTGCGCCTGCGTTACTTATCCGTCAGCGCCTCAACTCCCGGCAGTTTCTTGCCTTCCAGAAACTCCAGCGAAGCCCCGCCGCCCGTCGAGATATGCGTGATCTGGTCAGCCACGCCAGCCTGGTTGATCGCACTCACCGAGTCCCCGCCGCCAATAATCGAGATAGCCGCCTTGTTCGCCGCCACAGCCTTGGCGATGGCGTTCGTTCCCACCGCGAATCGTGGAAACTCAAACACGCCCGCCGGCCCGTTCCACACAATCGTGCGCGCCGTCGAAACCACTTCCTCAATCGCCGCAATCGACTTGGGACCGATATCCAGCCCCTGCCAGTCGGCAGGGAAGTTGACTGACGTATCCCACGGCTGCGTCTTGGCATCCGCCGCAAAATTATCCGCCAGAATGTTATCAACCGGCAGCAGCAACTTCACGCCCTTCGCCTTGGCCTTGTCGAGAGCCGCCTTCGCCATGTCGATCTTGTCTTCTTCCACAAGGCTCTTGCCGGTGCTAACACCCAGCGCCCGCTGGAACGTATAAGCCATGCCGCCGACGATCACCAGCGTATCCACCTTATCCAGCAGGTTATCGATCACGTCGATCTTGCCCGAGATCTTTGACCCGCCGATGATGGCCACAAACGGCTTCTCCGGCGCTTCCAGAGCCTTGCCCAGGTAGGTAATTTCCTTCTCCATCAGCAGCCCTGCAGCGGATGGCTTCAGGAAATGCGTAATGCCCTCAGTGGATGCATGCGCGCGGTGCGCCGAGCCAAACGCGTCGTTCACATAAACGTCGGCCAGCGAAGCAAGCGCCTTTGAGAACGCCGGATCGTTGGCCTCTTCTTCCGCGTGGTAGCGCAGATTTTCCAGCAGCAGCACCTGGCCGGATTCGAGTTGGCGGGCCATTTCGGTGGCGATCTCGCCGATGCAGTCCGGCGAAAAAGCCACGTTCACACTCTCACCCAGTTTCTTGTCCAGCAGTTCGCGCAACCGGTCAACTACCGGCCGTAGCGAGTATTTAGGATTTGGTTTCCCTTTGGGCCGGCCCAGGTGCGAGGCCAAAATCACCTTGGCCCGTTTCTGGATCGCATAAACAATAGTGGGCAGCGTGGCCACAATGCGGGTGTCGTCCGTAATGGTCGAGCCGTCCTCGGTCAGAGGCACGTTGAAATCGACGCGGATGAATACCCGCTTGTTGGCTATATCGGTGTCGCGAATGGAGAGCTTGGGCATGGGACTGTGCCTTCCTTGGTATCGTTCTTGCCGTTCGGTTATTTTAGGGTTTCGCCGCCGGATTCCGAGTCGGGAATCACGGCGTCCATCTCGATCTCAATTCGCCATGCAGGATTGAGCAGTTGAGCCACAACCACCATGGTAGCTGCAGGTCGCACCTCGGAGAAAAATTCGCCATGCACGCGGCCCACCGCTTCCCAATCTTCCATGCGGGTCAGGTACATGCGCGTGCGGACCACGTCGTCGAGCGACGCGCCGGCCCTTGCCAGCGCGTCGGCAGCGATCGCAAAGACGCGCCGCGTCTGTCCTGCGGCATCCATGTCGTCCGCGCCCACCGGGCCCGTCCCAGACAAATGCACTGCGTTCCCCTCGCGCACTGCGCGGGAAAAGCCGATGATGGGCTCGAAGGGAGAACCGCCGCTGATTTTCTGGCGCATGATGTCTTCAGTAAATTGTCAAACAGTGGACAGTGGCCAGCGGTCGTTGCTCTGTCCACTGTTCACTGTCCACTGGCAACTGTCTTTACAGCCCCTTCTTAACCAGGAAGCCGATCAGATCGACCACGCGGCTGGAGTAGCCCCACTCGTTGTCGTACCAGCTCAGCACCTTGACGCTGTTTCCGACCACCTTGGTCAGCGGAGCGTCCACGATCGAGCTGAGCGGGTTGCCCTTGAAGTCCGAGCTGACCAGCAGGTTCTCGTCGTAGCCCAGAATTCCCTTCAGTTCGCCCTCGGAAGCAGCCTTCATTGCGGCGTTCACGGCCTTCGCGTCGGTCGTCTTCTCGCTGATGAAGGTCAGATCGACGATCGAAACGTTCGGTGTGGGAACGCGGATCGCAAAGCCGTCCAGCTTGCCGGAAGTCTCCGGAATCACGAGCTTCAGTGCCTTGGCGGCGCCGGTCGAGCTCGGAATCATGCTCAATGCGGCAGCGCGAGCGCGGCGCAAGTCCTTGTGCGGCGTGTCAAGAATGACCTGGTCGTTCGTGTAGCTATGAATCGTAGTCATGATGCCCGAAACGATTCCGCAATGTGCCAGCAGTACCTTCACCACCGGTGCCAGGCAATTGGTCGTGCAGCTGGCGTTTGAAATTACGTTGTGCTTTGCTGCGTCGTACTTGTTCTCGTTGACGCCGAGCACGAGCGTGATGTCCTCGTTCGTGGCCGGTGCGGAGATGATGACCTTCTTCACGGTCGTGCCCAGGTGAGCCTTCGCCTTGGTCGCGTCGGTGAAGAAACCCGTGGATTCAACCACGATCTGGGCGCCTACTTCCGCCCAGTTCAGCTTAGCGGGATCGCGTTCGGCGTAGACCTTGATCTTCTTGCCGTCCACGGAGATAAAGTCATCGCCGGCGACAACTTCGTTCTTCAGGTTGCCCAGAATCGAATCGTACTTGAGCAGGTGGGCCAGAGTGGCCGGGCTCGTCAAGTCGTTAACGGCAACAAATTCAATCTCGGGGTTGCCAAGCGCGGCGCGAAAGACATTACGGCCAATCCGGCCGAAGCCATTGATACCAACCTTTACTGCCATGTGTGATTTCTCCTTCGTGGTTGAGGCTGTGGTTTGAGCTGAGAAAATGTGTGTCTGGAATGTGCCAAAAAGGCGAATCTACCAAACTCTTGATCGTATCATTCGAGCCAACGGTGCAGAAATGAAAACGCCCTCAATCCCGATTCCGCGCCCGTTTCGGTATATCGAACCGCTCATCGCTAGCATGCTTCTCACAATGGAAAAGTGTATGTGACGGAGTGCACACCATTTGCAGCACGCCGCGCAAGTATGGTATTCCGGTATCACTACGAAGGTGTCCAAGTCGGCATGAGAAGACGTTCCAGACGCGCTCCTAATACTTCCGAATCTACAGGCAAGATTGGCCAGGAACTCCCGTCGAATCAGCTAGCTCCGCTGGTTCCGTTCTATCCGGACGACCCTCCCGCCAAGGCTCCAGTTCAGCAGCAACGCGCCCAGCGCCCCCCGGACGCCGGCCCCAATGCCCCCGCAAGGCCCCCGGCACAGGCCCGGCCGGTTGCCCCTCCACGCCCACCCCGCTCGGAACGCACCGCCAAGCCTGCTTGGAATGAGCCCGAAGGCTCAGGCCGTTTCGAACTCGAAACTCAGCCGGAGATGCCGGTTGCGCCCACGCCGGAGGCCACTGAGCGCTCGTCCCAGGCCCCCAGGGGATTTGTCGTCCTTGCCATCGGCCTGCCCGGCTCGGGAAAGACCACCTGGTTCGGCCGCCGCGGCATCACCCCGCTCTCCAGCGATCTGCTGCGCAACATCCTCTTTGACGATGTCGAGGAGCAGCGCTACCAGGGCCTGGTCTTTTCCACCCTGCGTTCGCTCCTTCGTGCCCGGCTCATCGCCCGCATGCCCGCAAACTACGTGGACGCGACCAATCTCTCCATCCACGAGCGCCGCCAGTGGATCAAGATGGCAAAGAGCTTCGGATACGAAGTGCAGGCGGTGTTCTTCGACGTTCCCCTCGATGTCTGTCTTGAGCGCAATCGCAAGCGCGACCGCTCCGTAAGCGAAGACATCATGCGCAAGATGGCCGAAAAACTCAAGCCTCCGGTCTTCGAAGAGGGATTCGAAAAGATCACCGTAGTCCGCGTAAAAAGCGCCGGCTAGTCGCCGGGGGCAGATCCCATGTGGGTTCCACCTCGTTCCGAACAAAGATCGTTTCGCAACAACCATGCTCGCGGGAGATTCCTTGCGGGCATCGCTGTTGCTGGAGTGCTCGTTCCTGGCCTCGCTTTAACCTCTTGCCATAAGAAGACTCCGGCCGTGGTTCAACAAACCCCGCCGCTCGCTCCCGCGTTGCCGGTAAAGCCTTCTGCTCCAAGCCCGGAGGAACAATCCTGCCAGGCCTTCGTGCAGAACTTTTACGACTGGTATTGGAATCGTTATGCCGGGAAAGCCAACTCCGTAAGCTTTGACATGCGCCAGTTGCCCAAAGTCGAAACAGTCCTGAACCGCAAGCCTCCCGTTCTGAGCCCTGAACTGACTCAATTGCTTGCTGATAACGAGAAGAAGAAACTGGCGACGCACGAAAGAGGCAATCTGGACTTCGATCCTTTTTGGGGCAACCAGGATGCACAAGGAATGTACGTCGTCGGTCGTGTTTCGGTAACCGGGGATCGGTGCAAGGCGAGTATCCCTCAAGGAGACGAAATCGCGGAATTGCAGAAGGCGGGCTCCTCCTGGCTTTTTGTAAACTTCTACTATTGCTTTGCCGCCTATGACAGCACGGTCGGAAGGCATTGCCCGGATACTGATCTGATGCAGATTCTCAAGCAGCAAAGCAGCAAATGAAAACTGCCTGAGCAGGGAGGGTCCGGCGTCTCTTTGATTCAACAATTTCCCGCAGGAAGCAGGCAAGCAAGACCGTCTTCCATGCCGCAAAGGAGATTTTCCCCATGAGCACTTCCCCTATGTCCGCTCCCTACGTCGAGCCCTGGCTTCGCGGAACACACACCGATGTCCCCGCCGTTGGCCGCGCCGTTCTCCACGCCCTCGAACTCGCCCTCGACGATCTCACGAAGTGGACAGAGGGCCTCACCGACGCCGAAGTTCACTCGCAACCACTCGGCCTGCCCTCGGTGGCTTTTCATCTCCGCCACATCGCCCGCTCAACCGATCGCCTGCTGAGCTATGCGGAAGGTAACCAGCTTTCGTCAGAGCAGTTGGCAGCTCTCAAAGGCGAGCAAAGCGGAGAAGAGTCTCTTGCCGCGCTTCTAGCCGAAGTCGAAGTCTCCTTCAGCAATGCCGCCGACCGCGTGCGCGTCTTGGCCACCGCCTACTTCGACACCTTCCGCGGCGTAGGCCGCAAGCAGTTGCCCACATCCATCGGTGGCGCGCTAATCCACGTAGCCGACCACACCCAACGTCACACAGGCCAAGTAGTCACCACAGCCAAGCTGCTCAAGGCAATGCGGCCCTGACATCCTCAAATGCCGTCATCCTGAACGAAGCGTAGCGGAGTCGAAGGATCTGCGGTTGTTTTTAAGCTGAGAGCTGAAAGCTGAGAACTGAAACCTGAAGACTGAAAACTGAGAACTGAGAACTGAAACCTGAAAGCTGTCCTACTCCGCCTGATCCTCCGCCACCACCATCTCCACAATGTGCCCCATCTTCTCCTGCTTGGTCTTCAGATAGCCGGCGAAGCTGTCCAGCAGCTCAACCTCTGCGGAAACCCGCTCAACAACCACAATTCCGGCCGACTCCAGCGCCGCCACCTTCTCGGGATTGTTGGTCATCAGCTTTACGCTCTTCACGTCCAGCAGCTTCAGCACCTCGGCGGGCAACTCGTACCCCCGGCAGTCGGCCGCATAGCCCAACTCCACGTTGGCTTCCACCGTATCCAGGCCCTGATCCTGCAACTCGTAGGCTTTCAGTTTTGCCATCAGCCCAATCCCGCGACCCTCCTGCTGCTCGTACAGCAGAATGCCCGCGCCTGCCTCGCCAATCTGCCTGAGCGCCATCTCCAGTTGCAGACGGCAATCGCACCGCAGCGAACCGAAAACATCCCCCGTCAAACACTGCGAGTGGATCCGCACCAGCGGCGGCGCAGAGTGAATATCGCCCATCACCAGCGCAACTAACCCTTCCACTTCGCCCTTACTATCGCGGCCTGCCGCGGCTTCGTCGCAGGGTCGTGCCGACGCCGTGACCCCCTCAAAGCCCAGAATGCGGAAAGCACCCCACCGCGTGGGGAAATCTGCCTCGGCGACCTTCTTCACACTCTCAAATCCCATACCGCTATTCTACTTTGCGCACCAATCGCCTCGCCGCGCCCGTCGTCACACCCTACTTCGTCCACGCCTCCCAAGTCCCGCTCCTGCCCACTGTTCACTGTCCACTGCCCGCCGTTTCAATGCTGTACATTGATGTGGTGACAGATACGCTCATTCTCATCACGCTGCTGGTCAAGCTCGGCGTGGCTGCGGCAGTTGCCAGCGCCCTGGCCCGGTCCCGCACTTTCCAGCGGCTGCTCTTTGCCGAGCATCGCAGCAAGGGCCAGACCGCTGCATTGCTGGCCTTTTTTCTGGTGCCCCTCACCCTGGGCGTATGGGTGCGGACCAAGGTCCCCAACTTTCTGGCCGCCGACATCTCCTTTGAAACCGTCATTCTTCTCGGACTGCTTTTGGGNNTACCTCACCCCCCTCTTCAACGCCGCGCTTGGATTGGCCGCCGGCCTGCTCGGCAAATTCGTCGAGATGGACGAGATCTGGTCCTTCACCCCCTTCATCGACCTGAGCCTGTGGCGATGGGTGCGCCGCAACCTGCGCAAGCCCCGCATCGACCGCCAGATCATGATGCTGGTTCTTATCGGCGCTCTGGAAATCTGCCGCGAATGGCTGGCGCGCCTCTATCCCCGCCGCCTGTTCGCGCTCGATACCAACATTTGGGGCTTGCAGGTATTCGTCTGGCTATGCGCGCCCATGGTGGTCGGCATCGCTCTGAAGGTCTGGAACGCACTGCGCATCGAGCTCAAGCTCGAAGAGCAGAAACGCCTCCTGCTCGAGGCCCGGCTCGACGCCCTTCAGCGCCAGATCAACCCCCATTTCCTCTTCAACACCCTCAACTCCATCACCGCACTGGTGCGCAGTCAGCCTGAACTGGCCCGCGAAATGACCGTCAAGCTCGCCAACATCCTCCGCGCCCTGCTCAAGGATCACGACACCTACGTCCCTCTCCGCGACGAACTCCGCTTCACCGACGACTACCTCGACATCGAAGTCGTCCGGTTCGGCGCCGAAAAGCTGAAAGTGGAAAAGGAAATCGATCCGCGCACCCTCGAAGTCCTCGTCCCCAGCATCCTGCTCCAGCCACTCATCGAAAACAGCATCAAGCACGGTCTCGAACCGCGCATCAACGGTGGCACCGTCACCTTGCGCAGCCGCCTTGAAGGCGACCGCGTATTCATTGAGGTGGCCGACGATGGAGTGGGCATGGGCAACCGTCCGTCCTCCTCTCTACGCCGTGTCGGGGCCGGCATCGGCATGAAAAATGTGCAGGAGCGTCTCGATGTCCTCTACGGCAATCAGGCACACTTCAACGTGGTCAGCAACCCCGGCCGCGGCACCCTCATCTCCATCGAGATCCCTGCCGTAATCCCGGATGCAACTTAGAGCCCATCCGTAAATTGGTAGCGCCGACCTCCAGGTCGGCTGTCCTGTGGGTCTCCAGACCCNNACAGCCGGTCTGGAGACCGGCGCTCCATTCGTTTCTCAATTTACGGATAAGTTCTTAGGTGTAGCCTTTTGCAGTCTGGCGGGCTTGGTGGCACTTTGCGTGCACGAGATTTCGGTTTGCCACGCTCACGCAATTTCTCTGTCAGATCTTATTTCGTGGCATCAATCACTCGAAAATTTCCTTTTACTGCCAGATCCAGTAGCGCGTGATCGGCAGTTACTAGCGTAGCGCCGAGATGACGAGCGGTAGCAACGAGAATGCGGTCTGCGGGATCGGCGTGCATCTCGAAAGGCAAGCACGTACTCGCGACGGCAATCTCGGGCTCCAGCGCCGACAGTTTCATTCCTGGAAGCGAAATCGCCGCCCTCACCCATTGCATCGTAGCCTGATGTAGATTCATCCGCCTCTTTGCGATCAGCACGCCAATCTCCCACGGAGTAATGGCAGACACCACCAGCCTGTTTCCACGCGCAGACAGATTGATTGTTTTTGCAGCCTTCTTCCCCAGCTTCGCCTCGCCAAACATGAGCCATATCAGCACATGCGTGTCGAGCAGCAGATGCGGAAGCCGCGCAGGGTCCGAAGCCTTTGCTGCTGTCATTTCATCGCCTCCCATTCAACATCGGGTGGAGAGATGATGTCTCCCAGAATCTCGCCGCTGCCACGCATGGAGCCGAAAAGATCGACATCTTGGGGCATCGGAACGATCTGCGCCACCGGTCTGCCATGCTTGGTGATGACCAGCGGCTGGCGATCCTCGGCGACTTTATCCAGCAATTTCAAACACTTGGCTTTGAACTCTCCGGCCGGAATCGTGGCTTCCATCAGAACCTCCTATGGTCACTGACTATAGTCCTAATTCTAACATTGAACCAGAGCGACCGCCAGTACCCTGCGACTCACGGCCGAAGCATTACACTCGAATACCAGAACATGCCAGCTAAAGTGGGAGAGAACCTGTGAGCTATTACACGCGAGTGCTGTCGAAGGATGAGGAGTTCCCTCCCTATGAAGAGCTCGCGGATTTGATTCATGGACAGCACCCTGATTACAAACTCCTGATCGAAGAAGGAACGGAAGAGGAATGGGAGACTCTACTGCTGGCTGGGCTTGACGAGGTCGAGGTCGCGCTGATTGAACGCAATCCCGTGTTGGACGGTTCTGTTGGCCAGGATGAGATTGCGGATTTCATGGAGGATCTGCGGGATTGCAGGCCGAAGAGCGGCGTTCAGTGGCTGGAGAATTACCTGGCTGCGGTGACGACGGTCTACGCGTTCCAGCACCTGCAGGGCGCGGAGACGGTGGAAGGCGGCAATGCCCTGCATGCGCTGCGTTCGGCACTCTGGGAGCGCGGAGATGCGATTATTCAGGCTGATGGAGAAGGGTTTACCAACGAGGACGGCTACCACATTGTGTGGCAGTTTTCAGACTCGGTTTCGGGGCCGTGGAATATGGGCGTGCTGCAGGACGGCGTCTGGCACCATTTCACGATGGACCTGGGCGATCCCGATCACCGGGCGGCTTTTCTGAAGGGTGCGGTTCCAGGCGATTTGACCGCGGTTCTTGGAGCGGGGCGGTAGAGACTCTGTTCGCGCACACTCTCCTTGCCGCACGGATTCCTGATTTTGTACGTGTGCCCGCTGTCACTCCGGCGCCGGAATTTCATCAACTAAAATTGATTTGAGGAATTGAAGAAAAATGCCACGTAAAGCACTGATTGCCGCCAATTGGAAGATGTTCAAGACGCCTGCGGAAGCCAAGGCGTTTGTGGATGCGTTTTTACCCCTCGTTGCCGGACACACGCGCGACGAGATTGCCCTGTTTCCCTCGCCTGTGCTGCTGCCTACGGTGATTGCAGCCGCCAAGGGCTCGAATGTGGCGGTGGGGGCACAGAATATTCACTTTGCCGAGGAGGGCGCTTACACCGGCGAGACCTCTGTGGGGCAGCTACTGGCCGTGGGCGGAACGCATACGTTGATTGGACACTCTGAGCGGCGGCAGTATTTTGCCGAGACCGACGAGATTGTGAACAAGAAGCTGCATACGGCGCTGAAGCATGGCCTGGTGCCCGTGGTGTGCGTGGGCGAAGTGCTGGAAGAGCGCGAGGCGGGCAAGACTGCTCACGTGCTGAAGACGCAGATTGCCGGAGCGTTCGTGGGCATTACGGCCGCTACTGCCGCGCCGATTGTGATTGCGTACGAGCCGGTGTGGGCGATCGGGACCGGCAAGACGGCGACGCCGGAGATTGCTGTCGACGCGCACAAGATTATTCGCGCGGAAGTGGCCAAGCTGCTGGGCGCGGATGTGGCGGCTGCGATACGCATTCTCTACGGCGGCAGCGTGAAGCCGGATAACGCGACTTCGCTGATTGGTCAGGAAGAGATTGACGGAGCCCTGGTGGGCGGCGCGAGCCTGAAGCCGGACTCGTTTGCGGCCATCGTAAAGTACTAGAGCGTGGATTGAGAAAAGGCCGCCCGGAGATTGCTCTCCGGGCGGCCTTTTTGTTTGTTCTCGGAAAGCAACCCACAAAAGCTCGATGAGCCAAGGGAAGCGCTATCCCAGGTTAGGCGCAAAGAACGCGCCGAACCTGGGGCACCCGGCAGATGGTTGACCTAGCGGGGATAGAAGCTGGCGATCCAGCTTTGCAGGAGCGCCGGGAAGCAGCCTAGCGCGACGACGGCGGCGGCAATGGCGAGCAGGACAATCAGCGTGACTGGATGCGCCTTGATGGGCGTTTCGCCTATGGCGGGCATGACGTAGGCGCGCTTGAGAACCTGCAAATAGTAATAGAGCGAGACGGCGCTCATGCCGATGGCCAGAGCGACAAGTGCGAACGGGACTGGGCCGGCTGAAACACTGAGCACTGCAGCGAAGAGGTTGAACTTGGCCCAGAAGCCGACGAGCGGCGGGATGCCGGCGAGCGAGAGGAACAGCACCAGCAGCACTGCGGCCAGCAGCGGATTGCGCTTGTGCAGGCCGAGGAAGGAATCGAGGCGGTCGCTGCCGGTGGCGCGCTCGATGACGGAGACTACGCCGAAGGCGCCGATGGTGGTGAGCCCGTAAGTGAGGATGTAGTAGAGAATGGCGTTGGTGCTGAGCGGAGAGTACGTGAAGAAAGCGAGTGCAAGCAGGATGTAGCCGGCGTGGGCAATCGCGGAGTAGGCAAGCAGGCGGCGCACGCTGCTCTGGGCGAGAGCGGCCAGGTTGCCTAGGATCATTGAAGCCGTGGAGAGAACCATGAGTGTCTGCGGCCAGGCGGAGCGGAAACCGTGGACGATAGGCAGGGGTGGGAGCGGGGTCCCGGCTGTGGTGATTATGGCTACCGCGATACCGTGTAGATGCAGAGTCTCAAGGAAGTGCAGGGTAACGCTGCTGATGGTGATGAGCAGCGCAAAGCTCGCGACCTTCGAGACGGACGCAATGAAGGCTGCTGCGGGGGCGGGTGCGCCTTCGTAAGCATCTGGCGCCCAGAGATGGAAAGGGACAGCCGCGACTTTGAAGCCAAGTCCGGCGGCGATCATGACGAGCGCCAGATAGAGCAGCGGCGTGGCGCCATGGGCCGATGCCACGTAGGTGCCATAGACTACGCGCGGCAGACTTGTGGAGCCCGAAAGTCCGTAGAGATAGCTGAAGCCGAAGAGCAGGAAGGCCGCGGACATGCCACCGAAAAGGTAGTACTTCATGGCGGCTTCGGCGCTCTTGCTTGAGCTCTTGGCGAATGCGGTGAGGATGTAGAGGCCGAGGCTCAGAAGTTCGAGACCGACAAAGATTACGAGCAGGTCCTGTGCGGCAGCAATGATCAATCCGCCTGCGGCGGCCATGAGGACTACGGCGACGTACTCGCCGGCGTTGCGCGTGAAAACGGAATCGATGAGCAGAAGCAGAGTGAGCGCGGTGAGGACCAGGATTCCGGTTTGCGCGACGGCGATATAGGTTCCCGCGCCAAGGAGTGTGAGCTCGCCGTAATTGAGGCCGGCATTGCCTTGTATCTGCAAGCCCCACAAGGCAGCGCCGCAGCCTGCTACGCCAAGCAGAGCCGCAACGACGACGCGGGATTTGAGCGCGGCTTTGCGAAGGAAGCCGAGGTCGACGACCAGCACCAGGAGCGCCGCGATTTCCAGGGCGGTCTCCGGAAGTGTTGCGCGGAAGAGATCTGCGTAGTTCATTGTCCCCCTCCCGCAAGCAAAGCTTTTACGGCTGGTTCGATGGTGTCGAGAAGAATTCTTGGATAGAGTCCGACGAAGAGGCTGACGCCAGCTAGCATGACGACGCCGGTAACTTCGGGCCAGGTGATGGCTGCCAGTTCATGCGCGGGATCGTGTTCGTGTTCAAGGAAGTGCGCAGAGGGCAGCGTGTCGCTGAAGAAGGCTTTTTGCAGGGCGCGCCAAGTGTAGGCTACGCCGACGATGATGCCGACGCCTGCGGCGATCGTCCACCAGGGCTTGGCGATCCACGCGCCGACGAGAACCTGAAGTTCGGCGACGAAGCCGGAGAAGCCGGGCAGACCCATGGAGGCCATTCCAGCGATGACGAAGGCCCACGCGGCAAACGGCAGACGCTTGGCCAGATGCATGGTTTCGAGTTCGGCTAGCTGCCGCGTGTGGGTGCGGTCGTAGACGATGCGGCCGACGATGGCGAAGAGCAGGCCGGCGATGACGCCGTGCGAGAACATTTGCAGGACTGCGCCGGTGACGCCGATCTGGTTAAGCGTCATGAGGCCGAGGAGCACGAAGCCCATGTGGCTGACGCTGGAATAGCCGATGACGAATTTGAAGTCGGTTTGCGCGAGGGCGACAAGTGCGCCGTAGACGATGCCGATGACGGCGAGGATTGCGAAGACGTCACGCCAGGAACCGACGCCGATGAACGAGAATCCCCAGGGGTCGAGGCCGTGCGGGAAGAGCCAGATGCCAACGCGGAGGCAGCCATATGCGCCGAGCTTCATGACTACTCCGGCGAGGAGCATGGAGGCGGCGGTGGGCGCGGCTACGTGGCCGGTGGGCGCCCAGGTGTGGAAGGGCCACATGCCGGCGAGAATTGCAAAGCCGGTGAAGACCAGCGGGAAGCACCACATCTGGAAGCTGACGGGCAGGCCGGCGTGCGCAAGATAGATGAGGCTGGTGGAGTGGCTGCCTGCGGTGGTGTAGGCGGCGAGCAGTCCGATGAGCACCATGGCTGAGCCGACAAACGAGTAGAGAGCGAGCTTCATGGCGCCGTACTCGCGGCGCGTGGAACCCCAGATGGCGATGAGGAAGTACTTGGGGACGATGGCGATCTCGTAGAAGACGAAGAGCAGGAAGAGATCGAAGCTGAGGAAGACGCCGTAGACGCCGCCGATGAGAGCGAGATAGAAGGCAAAGAACTCGTTGGTGCGATGTTCGACGTTCCAACTGAAGAGAATGCCGGCGACCGCGGCAAGGCCGGTGAGCAGCACGAGTACGCGGCTGATGCCGTCGGCAGCGAGCAGGAAGTGGATGCCCATGGAGGGGACCCAGGGGATGTCGACGATGATTTGGCGAGCAGACTGGTTTGGGCCCATGCCTGCGGCGAAACCACCGATGGCATGCAAGAGCGCCAGCACAGCGACGGAAAGCGCGAACCAGCGCGCCAGACCTGGCTTGCCTTTCGGCAAGAGGGCTTCGACAAGCGCTCCGGCAAACGAGAGATAGATCGTCCACGCCAACATCTAAAATCTCCAGTGAGCCAGCAGGTTAACGACCGTTGGGTTCGCGCTGTCCACAATAATTTGGGGCACAAGGCCGATGATCAGCATCAGGCCGATAACCGGGATCATGGCCAATCGCTCGCCGTGGTGCAGATCAGGAAAGCCGACGCAATGCTCGGGCACGGGGCCGGTAAATACTTTTTGAATCACGGTGAGGATGACAGCCGCGGTGACCAGCAGGCCGAGGATGGAAACCGTGGCTGCAACCCAGGCCAGCGGAAAGACGCCGCGGAAGATGAGGAATTCGCCGACGAAGCCGTTGAGGCCGGGCAGGCCGAGCGACGAGAAGAGCACGATGCCCATAAGTCCGGCGAGTACGGGGGCTGGCTTGCGGATGCCGCCGAACTGGTCGATGCCGCGATGACCGCCGGTGCGCTCCTGAAGCATGGCGATAAACCAGAAGAGCGCGGCCGCGGTGATGCCGTGATTGAACATTTGCAGGATGATGCCGTTGAGGGCAGCGGCCTGGCTGGCTTGTGCGGCTGCGCCTGCCGCGGGAACAGCGAGTGCGAAGATGCCAAGCAGGCAATAGCCGAGGTGATTGACCGAGGAGTATGCGAAGACGCGCTTGAGATCGGTTTGCGCGGCGGCGGCCCACGCGCCCATGACTACGGTGGCGACGGCAAGGACAAGAAGCGGCGTGCGCATCTGCGAGATCTGGTGGCCGAAGAGCGGGATCGCGATACGCAACAGGCCGTAGACACCCATCTTCGACATGGCGCCAGTGAGGAGCATGGTTACTGGCGATGGGGCTTCGGCGTAGGCGGCGGCCAGCCAGGTGTGGAACGGGATCATGGGCACCTTGACCGCGAAGCCAGCAAGGACTCCGATGGCGAGCCATATAGTGACTGCGCCGAGATGCGCGGTGACCATCTGCTCAAGTGCGCCGGAGGAGGCTAGCTGGGTGAGGTAGCCGAAGTCCATGCTGCCGGTGGAGAGAAAGATGGCGAGGAACGAAACGAGCAGGGCCACGGAACCGGCCATTGTGTAGACGAAGAACTGCGTGGCTGCGGGGCCGCGGCGCGTGCCGCCCCAGAGTTTGATGAGGAAGAAGGCGGGAATAAGGCTCAGTTCCCAGAATAAGAACCAGTGGAAGAAATTGAGCGCGGTGAAGGAACCGAAGAGGCCGGACTCGAGCACGAGAACCAGGCCGAAGTAGAGGTTCGGCTGATGGTGCACGCGATGCGCCGCATCGACCGACATGAGGGTGACGATGGCCGAGAGGACGAGCATGAGCGCGCCAAGGCCGTCGACGCCGAGGTGATACTCGATGCCGAGCGAGGGCGCCCAGGATACACGCTCGACCATGCCCATCCCGCCATCGGCGGGCAGGCTGGTCCAGACGAAAAGAGCGAGCGCGAGGCTTGCGATGGTGGTGAAGAGGGCCACGGCGCGCGCGTGCTTGCTGGAGAAGAGCGCAACGGCCGCTCCGGCTAGGGGCAGCACGGTCAGGAGCGTCAGGACGGGCAATCCGGTCGTTACTCCATTCATGGCCGGGCGCTCCAGATCAGAATTGCTACCAGCGCAACGACGGCGAGCGCCAGGATTCTCAGGTAGGTTTGCACGCGGCCACTCTGCACGCGGGCCAGCAGGCCTCCGCCTGACGAAAGCTCTTCGCAGCCTTTGTCGAAGCTGCCGTCGACCACGTTGGTGTCGAGGAAGCGGTTCAACTGCGCGCACAGGCCGAAGGCCCACGCAACGCCGGTGACCGCTCCGCCCCAGACGCGGCGGTCGAACCAGTCGGCGACACGCGCCCACCAGGAATAGAAGGCAATGAATGTCATTCCGTAGAGTTCGTCAATATAAAACTTGTTGTGCAAAACGGTCCAGGCCCAGGGCACGGACTTTTCGAGAGTATCCGGGGCTTCCGGCTCGGGGGTGTTGTTGCCGTAGAGCGACCAGCCGAGACCGAGGCCGATGAAGACGACGACGGATGAAGTCAGCATTAGCGCGAGCAGGCCGGGCTCGGCAAAACCGTGCAGGCTGAAGTTGGCGGCGCGGCCCTCGAGGAAGGCGCGGAACCAGGGCCAGGCTGGGGTTCCGATGGCGCCGAGCGCGATGGCGAAGAAGGCCAGGATCGCGAGCGGGACGGTCATCACTGAGGGGCTTTCGTGCGCCGATTTATGCCCGCGATTGTAGCCGAAGAAAACGTAGCTCACCTGGCGCGTCATATAGAAGGCGGTGAGCAGCGCGCCGAAGACGAGCATGTAGAACGGCGCCTTGGCCACGCTCCAATGCTGTGCGGCTTCGAGGATGCCGTCCTTGCTCCAGAAGCCGGAGAAGACGAGCGGGAATCCGCAGAGGGCCAGCATGCCGATGGCGTAGGTGATGAAGGTGAGCGGCATGTCGGACTTGAGGCCGCCCATGCGGCGGATGTCCTGCTCTTCGTGGACGCCGTGAATCACTGAGCCTGCGCCCATGAAGAGGAGCGCCTTGAAGAAGGCGTGGGTGATGAGGTGGAACATGCCGACTGCGACTCCGCCGAGGCCCAGACCGGCCATCATGTATCCGAGTTGCGAGACGGTGGAGTAGGCGAGGATGCGCTTGATGTCGTTCTGGCCGACCGCAATGAGCGCTGCGAAGACCGCGGTGGATGCGCCGACCCAGGTGACGACGGTGAGGGCGGTTGTGGTTCCACCGGTGAAAGCGCCGGCCTGCATGAGCGGGTAGACGCGGGCGATGAGATAGACGCCGGCGGCGACCATGGTGGCCGCGTGAATGAGCGCGGAGACGGGCGTGGGACCTTCCATTGCGTCGGGCAGCCATACGTGGAGAGGAAGCTGGCCACTTTTGCCTGCTGCTCCGGCGAAGATGAGCAGGCCGATGGCACCGGCGGCGGTAAGGCCCAGAGCTGCGGGCTGCGCCAATAGGCCGGTGAGCGCCCAGCCTTCCATGGAGCCTGCGCCGTGGTTGTAGAAGAGCAGAGTGCCCGTCTCGGAGAAGAGCCAAACGATTCCGAGAAGGAAGAAGATGTCGCCGACGCGCGTGGTGAGGAAGGCCTTCTTGGCGGCTGCGGCGGCGGAGGGCTTGTGATACCAGAATCCGATGAGCAGGTAGGAGGTGAGGCCGACAAGCTCCCAATTCATGAAGAGGAGCAGGATGCTGTTGGAGATGACGACGCCCAGCATGGCTCCTGCGAAGAGCGAGAGGAAGCAGAAGAAGCGGGTGTAGTTTTCGTCGTGGGCCATGTAGCCGGTGGAGTAGATGAAGATGAGCAGCCCGACGAAGCTGACCATCACCAGCATGATTGCGGAAAGCGGATCGAGGATCCAGCCGAGGTCGACGTTGGTTGTGCCGAACTGGAACCAGGTGAAGTTGACGGTCTCGCGGACGGTTGCGCCGTGAGTCCATGCGGCAACGACGTGCGCGAAGGCGACCAGCGAGAGCAGGAGCGAGATGCCGAGCGAGCCGATGGAGAGCGTAGCGGCGAGTTTTCGCTTTGGCTGCTTGAGCAGCGCGATCACGCCGGAGGCCACAATAGGCACCGCGGGGATCAGCCACAAAATCTCCGTGATCGGAGACGCGGCAAGCTGCGGAGTGAATGAAATTGTTTCTTGCATCAATCCCTCACCCCTTCATCCTGTTCATCTGGTCGAGGTCGGTGGTATTTGCGTGGCGATGGATGGAGATGACCAGGCCCAGACCTACCGCAGCTTCAGCCGCGGCTACGGCAATTGAGAAGATGGCAAACATCATGCCGGTAAGTGCTTCAGGATGCGGCCCGTAACGCCAGAAGGCAATCAGATTCAGATTGGCGGCGTTGAGCATGAGCTCGATGCCGATAAGCACAAGGATGGCGTTTCGGCGCGTGAGCGCACCGGCGAGGCCTATGGCAAACAGCAAGGCTGCGACCAGGAGATACCCTGCGAGCGGCGTCATCGGGCACCGTCTTTCTCGTGCATGGCTACGATGACGGCGCCGATGGTTGCTGCGGTGAGCAGCAACGCAACGATTTCAAGAGGGAGAACGTAGCGGCCAACTAACGCAACGCCTATATCGTGGACTGTAACTGTGGGAACTGCTGTTTCGTTCGAGAAGGCGCTGAGGCTCTGGAGGATCGCCCATCCCAGCACGGAAAAAACCGCGGCTGCAATCACGAGACCGGCGAGCCAGTTGCGGCTGTAGACTCCGTCCTTTGGAGTTTCAGAGCCGCGGGTGAGCAGAATCGCAAACACGATGAGGATGGCGACGGCGCCGATGTAGACAAGAATCTGCGCGAAGCCTGCGAACTGCGCGTCGAGTTCAAGGAACAGCAGCGCGAGACCGGCAAAGGCCGCGGTGAGTGCCAGGGCGCAATGCACGGTGTTCTTGAGCATCACGGCTGCGAGACCGCCGGCGACAGCGAGAGCCGAAACCAGATAAAAGACGGGACTCATCGGCAGCTCTCCTTTCCGGGAATCGTGACTCGGGCGGCACAGGTTTCGCGCCGGATAATCTTACTCGGCATAGCGGTATCTCCTTGGCCCGAAGTGTTCCCTGTACATGCCTGCGCGGCCCATGACGACGTAGGCGACAATCAAGATCGCGGAACAGACTACCCAGCGCTCCCATCCGCCGCCCATGAAGCGCCAGAGCGCGGTGACCATGAGATTGAGCAGGGTGAAGGGCAGGACGAACTTCCACGCGAAGTTCATCAGTTGGTCCTGGCGCAGGCGAGGAAGAGTTCCGCGCATCCAGATGAAGACGAAGATGGAAAGCATAAGCTTGGAGAAGAACCAGATCCACGACGGGATAAAGGTGAGGAACGAAAACGGCGCAGACCATCCGCCGAGAAAGAGCGTGGTTCCCAAGCCGGAGATGGAGAACATGGCCAAGTATTCGCCGAGGAAGAAGAGCGCAAATTTGAAGCCTGAATATTCAGTGTGGTAGCCGGCGACAAGTTCAGACTCGCCTTCAGGCAGATCGAAGGGTGAGCGATTGGTCTCCGCAGTGGCCGCGATGGCGTACATGATGAAGCCGGCGAATCCCCATGGCGTGAAGATGTACCAGTGCGGAATGCCAAAGGTGTATTGATTCTGCGCTTCGACGATTTTGGTGAGCGAGAGCGAGCCGGCGATCATAACAACGGCCACGCTGGAGAGCAGCAGCACCACTTCATAGCTGATCATCTGGGCGACGGCGCGCATGGCGCCGAGAAGCGAGTACTTGTTGCGGCTCGACCAGCCGGCCATGAAGACTGCGACTTCCGTCGACGCACCCATGGCGAAGTAGAAGAGCAGGCCGGCATCCATGTCGACGAGCACCATGTTGCGGCCCATGGGGAGCACCGCGAAGCCCATGAAGACCGCGACAACGAGTACGAGCGGGGCGAGAAAGTGCACCGGGGCGTTGGCGCTGAGGGGAACGATGTCTTCCTTGGTGAGCGACTTGATGCCGTCGGCGATGGGCTGAAGAATGCCGTAGGGGCCGGTGCGATTGGGACCGATGCGATTTTGAATGCGGCCAAGGCCTTTGCGCTCGAGGACGGTGGTGAGCGCGAAGAGCGCGGGGAAAAGGCAGACGATGGCTACAACGCTGATCAGCACAGCGGCAGCCTGCTGCAGGCTTGCGGGCAGAAATGCAACCAGCCAGTGCTGGAGGAGAACGAAGATCTGGTCCATCGTCGCGATCATGGGCTAGTCTCCTGTTCCTTCCGGCTTTGGGGTGGGTGCGGCGACTGGTTTGGGCGCAGGCGGCGCAGCGGCTTTGGCAGCGGCGGCATCAGCGGCTGCCTTGGCCCTGGCGTCGGCCTTGACCTTCTCCGCGGCCAGGCGAGCATCTACTTGCGATGCTTCGGTGGGATGGATCTGGTGATAGTACTGGTTTGACTTGGCGAGTTTTTTGCGATCGAGGAGGAGGCCGCCAAAGCGGTCGTCGGTGGCCAGCTCAAAGTCGGTATCCATCTTGATAGCTTCGAAGGGGCAGACNNTCGATGTCGAAGCGGGTGGGATAAAACTGCGGCTTGCCGATGGCATCGGGCTTTTTGTCTTTGGACTTGTCAATGTAGATGCACTTGGGCGGGCACTCTTTTTCGCAGATCTGGCAGGCGACGCAGCGCAGGCCTGCCTCCCAGTCGGGGGTGTCGTACACGAGGAAGGGGAAGACGCGCGCGTTCTCGACCGGAGCGATCCGCTCTTCAGGATACTCAACCGTGGTGAGCCGCTCCTTGGAGACAAAGCTGCCGGCAAAGTTTCTTGCCGTCTCCGCCATGCCCTTTAGTATTCCCTCGCCCAGCAAATGAAACCTCCGAAAAACAGTGGTCAGTGAACAGTGGACAGTGGTCAGTTATTTGCTGCCAGCCGTGAACTGTTTTATCTATCTACTTCTCCGAGGACAATGTCGACGCTGCCGAAGATCAGGACAACGTCGGCTACGTTGGTGCCGAGACACATGTCTTCCAGCACTGTCAGGTTAATCAAACTTGGCGGGCGCACCCTATAACGATAGGGGTTTGGGCCGCCGTCGCTGATGAGATAAAAGCCCAGTTCGCCCTTCGGCGCTTCGATGCGCCCGTAGGCCTCGCCCGGCTTGGGGCGGAAGCCGCGAATCTTCGCCTTGGGGTCCATGATCGGGCCGCCGGGAACTTCCTTCAACGCCTGGTTCAGGATGATGATGGACTCCCGCATCTCCAAAACACGAACCATGTATCGGTCGTAGACATCGCCATGATCGCCGAGCGGCACGCGGAATTTGAAGCGGTCGTAGATGCCGTAGTGGTCGACCTTGCGGAGGTCGTAGTTGACACCCGAGCCGCGCAGCATGGGGCCGGTAATGCCCGCGTTGACGGCCAGCTCGGGGCGCAGAATTCCAACGCCCTGGCAGCGTGCCATGAGGATTTCGTTGCCGCTGAGCAGGTTTTCAAACTCGTCGATAAAGCCCGGCAGGCCTGCGACCACTTTGCGCGCGGCATCGAGCCAGGTGGCGGAAACATCGACGCGACAGCCGCCGAAGCGCATGTAGTTGCACATCATGCGCGAGCCGGTGAGCGATTCGAAGAGGTCGAGAATTTTCTCGCGCTCTTTGAAGGCGTACATGAGCGGCGTGCCGCTGGCACCCATCTCCTGGATGAGGAAGCCGATGGCGGAAGCGTGATTCTGAATGCGGGTGAGCTCGGCGAGGATGACGCGAATGTATTCGGCGCGCTCGGGGACTTCCTGGCCGGTGAGCTTTTCGACTGCCAGCGCGTAAGCCCAGTTGTTGGTGAGCGAACAGAAGTAATCGAGGCGATCGGTGTACGGCATCGAGGCCAGGTAGCTGGTGCCCTCGGCAATCTTTTCGTGGTTGCGGTGCAGGTATCCGAAGACGGGCTTGAGGCGGATGACGCGCTCNNACTTCAAGGAGTTCGGCTTCCCCATCAGGCTCCATGATGGGCGGACGGTTCCAGCCTTCTTCATTCTTCTCGCGAAGGAATGCCGAGGATGTCGCAGGAGTCGTCATTGCGCGGCACCCGTGTCTTTCTGGGCTACGCACTCGGTTGCGGCCTTGTGCGCCGCGGCGCGGGCCAACACGGCATCGTGCGGGGTGGGTTCGTATTCGTAGTCGTCCGGATCGACGTAATCGCGGCGCATGGGGTGGTCCTTGAATCCCTCCCACATGAGCAGGCGGCGGAGGTCTGGATGGCCGGTGAAGACGACTCCGTAAAGGTCGAAGACTTCGCGCTCCTGAAATTCGGCTGAGCGCCAGATGGGTGTTAGTGACGGCAGTTCGACCTGATCGGTGCGGTTCACGGTGCGCATGCGCAGGACGACGGGGCCGTGCTTTTTCGCGATGGAGAACAGGTGATAGACCACTTCGAGGCAGCCGGGCTTGATGTGCTTGCGGGGCTCTTCGACGGTTTCCTCGACTTGCTGCTCAATACCGTCGACTGTTTTCGAGACGGTGCGCGTGACTTTTACTTTCTCGGTGATTTCCTTGTCGGGCCAGTCGATGCCGGTCAAGTTGGAGAGAAAATCGAGGGCGAGTTCCGCATCATCGCGAAGGAATTTTGCAACTTCGACCGCGTGGGCGGGATCGAGGCGGAGCGAGTGTTGGGCGCTAGGGCTGGGATTGGGGATGAGTACGACCGCCGCGCCGGGAACGGCAGCTTCGATCGCCGACTTGATTTCTTCTGCCGTCTTCATCAGCGAATCACCACAGGTATAGGCCAGACACCCTTGTTCGACGTGGGTTCAAGATCGTGTTCACCGGGCTCGGGCACGGGAAACTCGCCCTGCGCTTCGGAGTCCAGGTGGCGGGGACGGCCTTCGCCGGTGAGGGGCTGCGCGTCGATCTTCTTTTGCAGAGTGATGAAGGCCTGAAGAAGCGCCTCAGGCCGAGGGGGACAGCCGGGAATGTGCACGTCAACCGGGATGTAGCGGTCAATGCCTTTGAGGACGTTGTAGCCCTGCTTGAACGGTCCGCCGGAGATGGCGCAGGCGCCCATGGCGATGACGTAGCGAGGCTCAGCCATCTGGTTGTAAAGGCGAACGACCTGCGGGGCCATCTTTTTGGTGACGGTGCCGGAGATGATCATGAGGTCGGCCTGGCGCGGGGAGGGGCGAAAGACCTCGGCGCCGAACCGGGCCAAGTCATAGCGGGCCATGGTGGTTGCAATCATTTCGATGGCGCAGCAGGCGAGGCCAAACTGCATGGGCCAGATGGAGCTGCGGCGTCCCCAGTTGTAGAGCTCCTCGATGGTCGTAACGAAGACGCCCTGCTTGCCCAGTTCGATCTTCAGTCCTTCATCTACCATCGGTCGCTTTGCTCCAGTTGTCGGTGGTCAGTGGTCGGTTGTCAGTTCACAGTTGTCAGTTGTCAGNNTGTCAGATCACAGTTGTCAGTTCTCAGTTGTCAGTTGTCAGATTCGGCTTTGTTCGGTGCTCCAAGGCTCGAATTTGAGACCGGGAGACTGACCACTGACACCTGATCACTGACAACCGCTTTTTACGCCCACGTGAGGACGCCCTTGGCCCAGGCCCAGGCGAGACCTTCGATGAGCATCAATACAAACACCAGCATGGCGGCACAGGCCGCCGCGCCCAATCCCGAAAAAGCTACCGCAAAGGGCAGCAGAAAAACTGCTTCCACGTCGAAGATAAGAAAGATGATGGCGTACAGGTAGTAGGCGGAGCGGAACTGCACCCAGGCGTCGCCTTTGGACACCAGTCCGCACTCGTAGATGGAGTTTTTGACCGCGTTCGGTTTAGCCGGTGAAAACGCCCTGGCCCAAAGCCACGCCAAAGCAAGCGGGGCGAGCCCAAAACCCAATGCAGCCAGGAATAAAACCGCCAGGGAAAAATAAGGATTTGATGCCATCTGGGAAATAAGGTCCTTCTTATTCAACGTACCAGTTTTGGGGCAGTTTTGGCTAAGAAGTAGTGCGTGCGTGACGCAGTCCAGGTTCAGATTCTCGCCGTTCATCCCACCTTGTGAACCGTTCGCCGGACAGTTCACTCGGGGAGTCTGGGTTTGCGGTGTTTAGGCATGATTCGGCGGGTGCGGGCGGAATTCGTCGCCCGGCAGACGCCGGCTCAGCAGACTTGGTGGAAGCCTAGTCCCATGAGGGAGGCGGCCTTGGCGAGGGTGGCGGCTATATGGCCTACGCCGACGGCACAGTGGTGTGCGGGGCCCTGCTGGTTCCAGGCATTGACGAAACCGCGCGCACCAATTGGGAAGCGATAGCGGCTGTTGGTGTTGCCAATCTCGAGGATTTCGCCGGCTACGCACTCGCCCTGGGCTACGACGAACTTGAAGCGCGACTCGCGGTCTTCGACCACTGAGAGCAGAGTGACGGGGCCGTATTTGACGCTCATCTCGACGGAGAGGCCGCGACCCACTTTGCCGTGGTAGACCTTGAGCGGGCGGACCTTGGTTTTGCCCTGGGCGATGGCGATGTGGCCGGGACCGTCGTGGCCCATGAGCACCAGGTCGTCTTTGAAGTCCATGGCGTAGTACTCGGTGAAGGAGCCGCCCGCGCCGAGCAGATCCATGATCTTCATGGCCATGGCGTTTTTTACCTCGTACTCGCCTGCCACGGGGATGTGGCGGGCAGTGAGCAGCGATGTGCCGAGGATGATGGAACTCATGGTGTCTTCGTTGGCGGCGACGCCCGACCCCTTGTAGTAGTAGGCCATGAGGCCAAAATCGTGGCGGGCGACGAAGGCATCGAGAGCGACGGATGTGCGCGCGGCACGGCGCAACTCCGCGGGCGGGCAATCGGGCTGCACGTCGAAAGCGATATGGAATTCCGTTGCGCGGCGGGCAAGATCGTCCTCACTGACCTCGGCACAGAGCGCGCTCAACTCATCCACTTCGAGCAGCTCCACATGAGTGCCGAAGGCGATGGAGACGAGGGTTACGTCGGTCATGATGTCCAGCATGCCGCTGTAGTAGTGGCCCATGAGGCCGAATCGCGCGGATGCAAGGGCGGAACGGACGCGCGCCGCCGCCAGCCACTGCTCAATCTCAGCCCAGGTGGCTTCATCATTGAGGACGCCGGTGACCTGGTGAAAGGGAATCTGCGCGCGCATGAGGAGGTTGGCAATCTCGGGAACCGGACAGGCGGAACAATGGGCGAGCCACTCGCCGGTCATGGCGGTGCGGTCTTCGAGGTGGTTGAAGGATCTGTAATCGATCGCAGCTTCAGGTTGCAGGTTGAGCACAACAACCGGCACGGCGGCACGCTGGACCAGAGGAAGGACGGTGTTCGAGAGTGCGTAAGTGGTGACGTAGAGAAAGAGCACGTCGATGTCTTCGCGTCGGCACTGGTGGCCGGCATCACTGGAACGTGCGGGTGTGTCCACCAGGCCCAGGTTGACGACTTCGACGCCGGGGCGCGTAAGCCGCGCTCCGACTTGCTCTACATAGCCCTGCAAGCGCTGTTCGAGCCCGGCAAACTGGCTCCAATAAGCATCGAGGCCGATGCCGCACAGGCCTACACGCAGTGGTCTTTCGTTGCTCATCGCGATTCAAATCCTTTCGGCGGCGCTTACCAGCTGACTACCGTAACAGCGAATGGCGCCAAGACGATCTTGCCATCAGCCGGCTTGACGGTTTTCGCGGGACCGTCGCCGGTTTGCCCGTCTACCGTGCGCGCGGCTGCCTTGTCCGCGTCGGGAAGCTCGACTGAGACAGGCCGATTGCGTTTGTTGGCCAGCAGGAGCCTGCGCCCTCGGGGGGTGAGAAACGCTTGCGCGGCCACGTCGCTGCTACTGCTGGAGGTTTCTACGAGCTGATCGCCTGAATGGAGAGAATCCTTGATTGGCTTGAGAACCCAGTAGCGCGCATTGGGCTGGTTTGTCCGCCAGTCCATCATGCTGACGCTGGGAAACTGCGTGGGATAGCCGACCATTTGCGACATGCCGATGAGATCGATCTGCATGCGCGAGAGCTCGATGTAGAGATAGGCGTAGAGGGAGCCGCAGAGATTCCAGTAGGCATCCGGCGGCGGCACGTCGTCGCCAGCCTTATTGTCGGTAGGCAGAATCACGCCGAGCTCGTCGAGATCCGTTTTTGTCTGGGGAGAAAGGCGCTTCCGTATCGTCTCGGCAAACCGCACCGTGTTCAAGAATCCGTTCGCCTGGTCGAAGAATGTGTACTGCCAGTTGTCCAGGGTCTGATCTTTGGATGGTGACGCATAAAAGTGATACGAGATGTAGTCGAGCGGGATGCCGGCCTTGTGGTTCGCGGGATTGAGGAAGTACTCGAAATAATGGGGATTGTCGCTGGGGGCAGCGAGCGCCATGCCCATGAACTTTGTATCCGGCGAGACCTGGTGAATTGCGCTCACGATGGCGTCGTAACGAGCGGTGTACTGCTCGGCGGTCATTTTGTGCTCGAACTCCACTTCGTTGAGCACTTCCCAGACGGGGAATTTGTAGTGGTAGCCGGAGTCATGGCGTACACCGTTTTCGTCGCTGAAACCGCCATTGACATACCAACTGACGAGGCGCGCGTAGTAGTCACCGAGTTCCTTACCGGTGGGGTCGCGCAACTCCGTGCCCTGCGTGTAGTCCCAGACAACCTTGTTGGCATCTGCGGGATAGGTAACAGGTTTCTCGGACTTGTAGAGCCATGCCGGGCTGGTGCTGAAGTTCATTACGGTGGGGTGGCCTTCAGTGGCAGCCAGGAAATCGCTGGTCATGGGGTCGATGAGGCTGAAGTCCCATGAGGTCTTCTGCGGTGTGGGCGGTTCGAGTTCGGCGACGGCGAGTTTGGGATACGGCAGCCACGGCACATAGCGCACATAGTCGGCGCCCAGATCCCTCACGGCCTTGTAGGAGGCAGCGCTGAGCGTCTTGCCCGGTCGCAGCGGTGGGTTTACTACCACCTGCAGCGTGGGCACGGATCTTGAGACCACGGTGGCCTTGCCCCACTCGATCGTCAGGGTCGGCGCCTGCTGACCGGAGAGTCCGGCTGCACCCAGCAAGGTAAGGGCCGCCGGCAGCAGCCGGGTGAGGCAGCGCACGTTCGTCTTCCGTTGAAACAGGCTCGATGTCTCCGCTCCTCCGTGCGGTTGAGCGAAACGGGAAATCGGTGCTCCGTGGTCAATCAAGGCGAGGGGACCCGTCCTTTCGGACCTCAGGGTCAGTATAGGTTGCCGTGAGATTGATTTCGCTGGCGTTGGTTGTCCACTCCAAGTTGAGGCAGCTTTGCGGGCTATGGCGCGTTTGCTTTCGGTGGCGGGCACGGCGGCTTCCTTGGTCAGGCTTTGGGCGATGGACGCGCGGCATTCAAGAAAGGCTTTGGAATTGGCTTGTCGGAGTTCCTTCCGCCACTCGACCTCTGGCGCGTCGCCTTCCTGTTCTTGGTAAAAGACGCCGTGGATCGAGGGCATCGGAGGTCGGACGATCTATCGCGTTTTTGCGATATGTCGCCACTGCGAAGATCCCCTTTATGGTTCCTGCCACCTCCCTGAATATGGGGGAGGGGGGCGCCAGCTTGCTTCTCTTTGTGTCGCGGCAATCTTACCCTTGACCTGACGTACCAGAACTGAGCCATTGCGAATGAGAGTCTGGGCTCCAAGAAAAGGAATCCAGATGCCAAAAGGAAAGAAGCATACCCCGGAGCAGATCGTAGCGATCCTGCGCCGGATCGACGGCGGGGAGTCGGCGCAGGCCGTGTCCCGCGAGGTAAACATCAGCGAAGCGACACTCCACCGCTGGAAACAGCGGTACGGGGCGCTGGAGATCGACGAGCTGAAGGAATTGAAGGCCCTCCGTGACGAGAATGCCCGCTTGAAGCGGATCGTCGCCGACCAGGTCCTGGAGAACCAGGCGTTGCGGGAGGTGAGCCGGGGAAATTGGTGAGCCCGCAGCGCCGGCG
>PKXI01000423.1 GCA_003133425.1 Acidobacteriaceae bacterium | reverse complement strand
GTGTGGGGCCGACGTTCCCTCAGGGGCTAAAGCCCACATTCATTTTGCTTCCTATACGGCACGACTGAAGTCGTGCCCTTTCAAAACAGCGGCTGAACTAGAGTTTTTCCGCAAGCTGTAAAGCCCGACTAAAACCCTGGTATTTTCGGCACGGCGACCCAGAGGGTACCCCGGCCGTGCCCTTTCAAAGCCCCTCTACACCAATTGGAAAACTGCCCGAAAAGGATGCAAAGTCGATTACCGGCGAGCTGCCTGGTACCGACTCTGGAAGCAAAAGGTCACAGGAGGTTCTTTGTCAGGAATATGTTTTCCAGACGGAGACTGTGGTTTATCGTCTGCGCTCGCGCGATGAGAAGCATCCGATGCTGCTGCCCATCGGCAATCATGCGCAGTTCAGGTTCGACAAGGACAAGCTCGTGCTGCGGGTCGAAGACCTGGACGACAAAGACCGCGTGTACACCGTAGTGTCGATGGCGCCGCGGACGGACAATGCGCAGGCCACCGCAGTAGCGGAGGACACCGGGCACCGCTTGAACGTCGAACCGCAAAAGTAGAGCCCATTCAATCCTTCCGGCCCACCACGCCGGGTGCCTCGGAGCCTAGACCGAACTTGAGGGGTTTAGGGTTGTGCTATCCCAGGTCTCAGAATCGAGACCTGGGGCACCCGGCGATACTACGACTTCAACGTGCACAACGAGTTGAAGCGCGTGGAAAAGCTGCGATACATGCACCGCAATCCAGTCAAGCGCGGTCTTGTGGCGAGGCCGGAAGACTGGCCGTGGTCCAGCTTTCTGCACTATGCAACGGGGAAGATGAGCACGGTGGAGATCGAGTCGGAGTGGACTGCCCAACGAAGGGAAACGAACAGAATATTGGAAAGGGGGCTTCAGTGAATCCCACCCTTCGCAAAGTACGCGAAGGATGGGGCACCCGGCACTACGCAACGGGGAAGATCGGCACGGTGGAGATCGAGTCGGAGTGGACTGCCCGACGAAGGGAAACGAACAGAATATTGGAAAGGGGGCTTCAGTGAATCCCACCCTTCGCAAAGTACGCGAAGGATGGGGCACCCGGCAATGTTGTGCTGGGGAAAAAGCGCTGATGCAGGAAAGGTTGGCCACCCGGCAATCCACATATAATCTAGAGCAACGAATCAACGGGTGAACATTATTGTGACCAAGATTATCCCGAAGCCCGCGTGTATCTATTGCGGTGCCCGTGAAGGAACGACAAGGGATCACATTCCTCCCAAGAGCCTGTTTTCGATGCCACGACCAAACTTGGTGACAGTGCCGTGTTGCGATGTGTGCAGGGAGGGCCAATCACTGGATGATGAGTACTTCGTGAGAATGATATCGATGAGGAGAGGCATCGTAGATAGCGCATCAGCGAAAGCTGCGAGAAATTCCGCGCTTCGGGCTCTCACGAAGCCTAATAAAGGCGGATTCACCCGCGCACTTCTGGATTCAGTCAAAGAAATTGCAGTCTACTCCCACGGTGGCATCTACTTAGGTCAAGCGACATCATATTATGTTGACCTGCGACGGCTCTGCAACGTAATCGCAAGGACCACTCGTGGGCTTTACTTCCACGAATTCAAAATGCGTTTGCCGGATGACCACAGATGCGGGACATACGCCATCGACGATTTCGCGTCTGTAGGCTCGGAACTCGATTCTAAGGTCCGCGAAATGTGGAGTCACGCGGTATCAGGGAAAAGGCGGGATTTCGGCCACAGGGTTTTTAGTTACTGGGTCCAAAAACTTGATGGACCCGAGGCAGCAACGCTGTGGGGATTCCTTGTATATGAAGGCGTGGCGTTCGTAGCATTCACCGGGCCAAGTAGCTAGATTTTCATGAGACTTTTCGATGTTGGGTCTTCGGCTCACTAGTTCTCTCATGCTTCGAACAGTCAAGATCACGCGTCCGGCTTAGGGCTAGCACTTTCCAGAGGATTAGCCCCATAAACACCGATGTAGCCAGACAGGATTCTTGGTTGATGCATGATCCCCTTGCCGTTCTCCGGCGGTCGGTTTATGAGCTGGGCTGTTCTTGCCGGTGGATGTCAGCATCGGAGCGGCCGCATGCGGGTTTGTGGCTAAGTTGCTAGGCATGGGCTTTTCGCGGAATCTTGAGGTGCGCTCTGCCATCGAATAGGCATGACCCTTCTTAAAGCCGAGCGGGTTGGCCGCAGGTTTGTGAACCCGGTGCCTACCAAGGTGGGCGGGATTTCACTGATGTTCAAAATTGGTCCGCGCTTCTTTTTTGGAGCGGCGGCGCGGTCGCCGAGACAGCCGCTGGGACCGTTCCATACCGATGCACGAATTTATGCAACGAGCCCGCGGTCGGGGCTGCGCGCAACGTGGTTCGGTCACTCGTCGTTATTGATGGAGATTGACGGCGTGCGTGTGCTGATCGATCCGGTGTGGGATGAGCGCGCGGCGCCTACACAGTGGACCGGGCCAAAACGCTTTTTTCCGCCGACGCTCGCGCTGGAAGATTTGCCTGCGATTGACGCTGTGCTGATTTCGCACGATCACTACGATCACCTGGGAGAAGGTACCGTGCGGCGGCTTGCTGCAATGGAGAGCCTGAGGCAGGCGCGCTGGATTGCGCCGCTGGGAGTGGGAGCTATTCTGGCGCGAATGGGCGTGGATGCGATGCGCTGCACGGAACTGAACTGGATGGACAACGTGACGGTGGGATCGCTGACCGTTAGTGCGTTGCCGGCGCGCCACTTCTCCGGGCGCAGCCTGCTGAATCGCTTTGAAACGCTGTGGGCGTCATTTGTTCTGACCGGCCCGAAGCACCGCGTTTATTACGGCGCCGACTCGGGGGAGTGGCACGGCTTCAGCGAGATTGGCGAGAGGTTTGGTCCATTCGATTTGACGATGCTCGAGATTGGCGCTTCGAATCCGCTGTGGGCCGACATACACATGGGCCCGGAAGGAGCCGTGCGCAGCTTTCGCGCGCTGGGCGGCGAGGGGTTGCTGATGCCGATTCACTGGGGGTTATTTGACCTTGCGCTGCACCATTGGACGCAGCCGATTGAGAGCGTGTTCGCGGAGAAGGATCTGAAGCTCTGGGCGCCTGTGCCGGGGGTTCCGACTGAGGTTGTTGCGGGCGAGGAGATTCGCTCGGAGTGGTGGCGTTGATGCGAAGGGGAGCGGGTAGGGGCTAAACAGGCTGCGGAGAGAGGCCTGGATTTGAGCGAAGGGCCCGAAAAACATACCTCAGGGGCTAAAGCCCGACTAAAACCTTGGCATTTTCGGCACGGCTAAAGCCGTGCCCTTTCAAAGCCCCTCTACACCAATTGGAAAACTGCCCTAAAGTCCCGGCCTGCCGCCTGAACGAATTTTTCCGCAGCGTGTGAAGCCACACTGATTGCAAGTCTGCGTTCAGGGGCGCGCTACTGTGCGCCTTGCTTGAGGATCTGCTCGGCCAGGTAGCTGTGGACCTTGGCATCGTCCTGCAGCATTTCCAAGTAAGCATTCTGGAGGAGCTGGGCGCGGTTGTTGTGCAACTGGGTGTGGATGGCCTGTTGCACGCGAGGGTCGTTCAATTCGCGCTGGCCTGCCGGGTCGCGGGAGAGCAGCCTGTAGATGGCGTAACCGATGGTTTTGTGGCCCGGTCCGGCGCCGTCCAAGAGGGGAAGAACATCAGTGAACTGGCCAGGCTTGAGCTTGCCGAGCGCATCGTAGACTTGCGGGTCGCTCTTGAGCGCGGATTCCGCGATGAAGCCCATGTCGCCGCCATTGGAGGCGGTGTTCTGATCTTCAGAGAAGTTCATGGCTACGGCGCCGAAATCTTCGCCGCTTTCCAGCCGGTTATGCAGAATCTCGATCTTCTTCCTGGCGTCGGCGTCGCTGGAGGCCTTGTTGTTTTGCAGGTTGCCGGCCTGCTGAGCAGGCGCACTGGTGGTGACGATCTGCGCCATGTGGTATTGCGGCTCGATGAGATTGAAATCCGCCTTGTGGGCCGCATAGTAGCCGGAGATTTCAGCATCGGTGATGTTGATCTTGGACTCGATCTCCTTGTTGATGAGCTTGGTCTTGGTCAACGAGCGGCGAATGTCGCGCTTGAGGTCGTCCAGCGAGCGGTCGCTCACCTTGAGCTGATTGTCGAATTCCTCTTGCGTGTAAGGCGCCTTGATCTCAGTCAGCTTGGCGTTCACGTCTTCATCGCTGGCGGCGAGGTTGAGCTTGGTGGCGCGCTGCTCCAGAATTTCGTCTGTGATCATTCCATGCAGAATGGTGAGGCGCCGTATATCGGCTTCCTCGGGAGAGAGCTTCTGCGGGGCGTCTCCGAGGCTGGCCTTGTAATTCCGGTCCAGGTCGGCACGCATGATCTCCTTGCCGTTTACGGTGGCCACAACATCCGCGGAGGGTGGACGATGGCATCCGGCTACAGCGGCGAGCATAGCTCCACTTAGGAGAATGAGGACGGCAGAACGATAACGCATCCGGGTAATCGATTCGACTTGCAACCTGGTATCTCCTGTGGGACCCAAGAAGGCCCCGGCACTCAAGGATAAATCCACTGGCCGGTGTTGCGATAGCGCTCCCGGCACCTATTTAGCCGCTCCAGTTGGCTGCGTCGGTGCTGCGGGCGTGGCTGCCGGTGCTGCTGGAGGCTGTTCGCCCTCCGCGCGCAGGGCGCGGTCGATGGCCATCCAGACCTGCGGCTCAGGGACGGCGCCATCGATGCGCTCGCCATTGACGAACAAAGCGGGCGCGCCCTCAAGGCCCAGCGCCGTGGCTTCCTTGAGCGACCCGTTCACTTCGGCCTGGTCCTGTTTAGCGATACAGGCGTCGAGCTTGTTGGTGTCGAGTTTGCCTGTCGCAGCTTCCTGACGAGCGATGCGGTCGAGCGCTGCAAAGCTCTTGGCCGGATCGCGGTCGGGGCCGCTGACCTCTTCGCCATGGGAGTGGAGGTAGTCGACGTAGTTCCAATAGACATTGCCGCTCTGTGAAGCCAGACAGTTGGCATCGACCGAGGCGCGCATTGCCCAGGGGTGAATCTCCAAAAGCGGAAAGTCCTTGTAGATGAACCGCACCTGGTCCTTGTAGCGCTGCAGGGTGGATGGGAACAGCGACTGGTGCATGCGCGCACAGTAGGGACACTCGAGGTCGTCGAAGTTGATTACGGTGACCTTGGCGGCGGGATTTCCGCGGATGGGACGGCCGGCAAGGTCGATGGCCGAGGAGGGGTCTTTGGTCAGGTCGAAGGTGCTCAGGCGAGCCAGCTTTTTGCCGTCGGTGGAGATCAGGAAATCCACCACCTGGGAATTGGCGTCGTGAGAGAGGGTGATGGGCAGCGTGTCATAACCGGTAAACGCGCTGGGCTTGCGAGGGCCAATGGACACCTCGTAGGTCTGGGGCACGTTGAACTGCGCGCGAACCATTACCTCGATGCGGCGGTTGAGTGCTGGATCGGACGACGATTGGGCTTTGCAGCCCGCGGTCAGGCAAAGTGCCAGCAAAACCGCTAGAAAGCGTAAGTGCGACAAAATAAGTTCCTCTCAGGAAAGGAAAGGTTAGTGTCCAAAACAACGGAATCCCCTGTCACCACGCACACTTGGGGTCATTCCGTAAGGTGTACCTAGGATACCACCGCTTGGGACACCATCCATTGAGACTTAAAGGAGGGGAAATAGTGTCGGAGAGGGCGGTAAATTTTACGCAAACTGGCGCGACAAGACAGGCACCCGGAGGCGGGCAAGGTTCGAGACATCACGCGCCACCCTCGCGCATGTGGCAGATCAGAAGGCACTTGCACACCCAATAAACCTGGCGAACAGGCCTCATTCGCCTCACTTCTGTTCGCCCAAATCGGGGCCTGCGGACAGCCCAGGAACCGCATCAGCGCGGCCAAACTCCTCATCGGCGCGGTCGGCAGGTTCCAGCCAAGGACACCACCGCCCCAGCCGCCGCAGCATGGCTCCACAATTCCACCGGCGGGGCCAAGCCCAAAACCTGCGCGCAAATCCTCACAGAGGACGAGCCGTGGACCGGCCCCGACTACGGCACCCCGGAGAACCGCGCTGATGAATGAACTGCAGAAGCTAGACAACACCCTCGCGCGCATCCGCCTCGAACACTGGCAGCAGGAGCGCACCGCGCTCCGCTGCGGTCGAGCCCGCAACTACACCGCGCCCGGACGCTAGCCAGCCAGTGCCAACACAAACCGATTCGACGCCGCACTGGTTCGCTGTATCGACTTCGAACGCGAATTTAGCAAGCTCGACACCGACGCGCAAACCATTCTGCTACTCGCCTTCCGAGAGCATCAGCCGCAGCGCGTCATAGCGCAAATCGCAAGATGCAGTGAGCGCGCAGTGTCCTACAAAATCCCCGCCGCCCTCGCCCAACTCGCCCGGCTCTTAGATCGCGCTTCCATGCTGTGACAGAAGTCAGGTTGACGGGAAGGTAACTGACGGATAGGCGACGGATAGGCGACGATCCAGGCGGTACCGGATTCCTGGACGCTGTGGAGTCCTGTTGGTACGGATGCTTTACTGAAACCGACCCCAGCCGATTTTTGTGGAAGAACACTTTCATGCAAGCGGACGCAGGAGTTGTCCGATTTTCACTTTCAGCCCTCGGCTTCTCCTTCCAGCTATGTTTTCTCACGCCTCGGATCGCGCACGACTGCTAGGATGAGCCAACAGAATTGCAGGAGAAGGAGTTTCCGATGAAGGCCAGGGATTTGTTGCTTGCATTCCTCGCAGGTGCAATGGCGATGTCCCGCCCATGCGTTGCGCAGACACAGAGCCGGTTTCGTTTCGAGCAGAGCCCCGGAATGTATGCCGTGGGGTTGAAGGTGGTAAACCAGTACGACACGTCGCGGACGTGGGGGCCGGCGGTGGACGAGATGGGCAAGCCGACGGAGGGCGCCCGACCAAGGCCTCTGCAGACGGTGGTGTGGTATCCGGCGATGAAGGGCGCGGGCACGGCGATGACGGTGGGCGACTACGCCAAACTGCTGGAGACCGAGACAAGCTTTGACAAGCCGGGCCTGGCAGGCCAGTGGCAGAGCTGGATGACGGGGATGGCTCCGGCGATGAAGGACTCGTTGTGGGCGGTGCGGGACGCGACGGCGGCGGCGGGGAAGTTTCCGATTGTTGTCTATACGCCGAGTTTTGGGGTGATGAGCTGGGAGAACGCGGACCTGTGTGAGTACCTGGCGAGCCATGGGTACCTGGTGTTGGCGGCGGGGGCGCTGGGAGCAACCACGCGCAGCATGACAAGCGACCTGGCGGGGATCAACGCACAGGCGCGGGATGTGTCGTTCCTGGTGGGGTATGCGCTGTCGCTGCCGAATGTGGAGCCCACCGAGGTGGCGGTGGCGGGATTTAGCTGGGGCGGGATTGCGAACCTGTTTGCGGCGGCGCGGGACAGACGGATTAGCGCGCTGGTGGCCCTGGACGGAAGCATGCGGTACTACCCCGGGCTGGTGAAGGACGCGGGCGATGTGCATCCGGAGCGGATGACGATTCCATTGCTGTTTTTTACGCAGGGGGGAATGACGATGGAAGACACGAACCGCTTTCTCACCAAGCCCGAGAATTCCGGGACAAACGTGCTGAATGCCTGGACCCATGGTGACCTGGAGCTGGTGAGGATGCTGGGAATGGCGCACCCGGAGTTCAGCTCGATGAATCAGCGGAACGAGCATACGTGGGACGAGTGGGGATTGATGCAGCCGGGAGACTACACCCGCGAGGACGGCGTTCCGAGCTATGCGTGGGTGGCAAGATACACCCTCGCGTTTCTTGATGGGTATTTGAAGCACGATGCGGCTTCGCTGGCATGGCTGAAGAAATCGGGGGCGGAGAACATCGTGCCGCCGCACCTGCTTGCCGCACGATTCCGGGAGGGCTCAGGGATGCCGGCGACAGCGGATGCATTCCGGTTGGAGTTGGGGCGACGCGGCTTCGAGAACATCGAAGCAGTGTATGCGGAGTTCCACAAGCAGCACCCCGAGTTCAAGCTGGAGGAGGACAAGACGGATGATTGGGGCAATGAACTGAAGGACAAAGGCCACCCGCAGGAGGCGATTGCGGTGTTCAAGCTGAATACGACGCTGTTTCCTGAGTCGGGAAACACCTGGTACAGCCTGGGGGATGCGTACGCCAGCACGGGGGACAAGACGCGGGCGATAGAGAGCTTCAGGAAGACTGCGGGGATGGATTTTGAGTTTGCGGCGGAGTCGAAGAAGAAGCTGGAGGCGCTGGAGAAGGAGCAGGCGGGCGCGAAACAGTAACTTGCCGCACCGAGATATTGCTGCATCCGCTGAGCACAACAGCGAGCGGGTTTTGACAGAGTTCTGTTCCCTGCGGCGGTCGATAGAAACCAATGATCGAAGTCCCGCGGTGCGATCGGCAACGAGAAGTCAGCGTCTTGAATGTTCTCCGCGATTTCTGTGCTCCGAGTGGTTGACCGGCCACCCGGAAGTTACCGTGCGCCGTGAAAGGCG
>PKXI01000221.1 GCA_003133425.1 Acidobacteriaceae bacterium | reverse complement strand
TTTTGCGAGAAGTATGGAAAAAACACAAAAGGGAGCCACTCCCGTAAATGTCAAACTTCTACTGCCACCCCGGCAAAGCCGGGGTTCTCCCAATCGAATAGCCCCGGATGAAGTCCGCCGCAGCGGGCGCAATCCGGGGAAGGCGTCCAAAAAGCAGTAATCCGCCCCGTCGGGGCGGAGCGAACCCCATCCATGATCTAAAACGCTGTTCATGCGATTGCCCTGGATCACCAACGATTCACCTATTGCTTCGGCAAATAAATNNTATTTATTTGCCGGATCTATAAGCCTCCTGGCACTTGACTCCGCCGGGCACCTCCACAGACTGCAGAAACCAACAAAAACAGCGCTAAAAGCGTGCAATTAGCACGTTTTAAGCCTGTTTTAGGCCCATTTTGCACGCTTTTTGGGTATTCCCAGACAACCTCAGCCCGCTTTTCGCAACCTTCTGAGCCGCCTACCCCGGAGATTACGCACCGTGGGAGGTTAAGGTATCGAAAAATCGCAACCTTATAGGCAAACCTTTGCTGGTAGAAACGAACCCTATAAGCGAACCTTTCGGCCTTGAAACGAACCTTATAAGCGAACGTTTGAGTTCGCCTCAAAGCCCACTGCGACCCCGCCGATTTGTTAGTGTGGAACCATGCCCCAAGCCGCTCCGCAACCCGATGTGACCACACTCGACCTTGAATCCCTGACCGCTGACGTTGTGGCTCTGGCCATGAAGGCAGGAGCTACTGACGCTGAAGCGGTGGTCCGCGAGGGCGACGAATTCAGCGTGAACGTGCGCATGGGCGCAGTGGAAACGCTCAAGGAATCAGGCTCGCGGGGACTGGGACTGCGGGTGTTCAGCGGCAGAAGATCGGCTTCGGCGTCCACGAGTGATTTGACGGCGGACGGGATTCGCCAGCTCCTGGACGGCGCGATGGCGCTGGTTAAAGTCACCGAGGAAGACCCCTTCACCGGGCTGCCGGAGACAAGCGAGTTCGGCTCACTGAGCGGCGATCTGCACCTCTATTACGACGACGTTTACTCGCTCGAAGGGCCGGAGCGCATCGAGTGGGCGCGTCGGGCTGAAGCCGCTGCGCTGGCTGCAGATCCACGCATTACCAACTCCGACGGCGGCAGCTTCGACGCAGCTACCGGACGCATGGTGCTGGCCAACTCGCGCGGCTTTGTGGGCGGATATCGCACCAGCTACGCAGGCGTTTCGGCTGCTCCGCTGGCCATGGATGCGAACGGGCAGATGCAGCGCGATGGCTGGTGGACTAGCGCGCGACGGCTCGCGGATCTCGAATCGCCTGAAGCGATTGGCAAGGAGGCGGCTCGACGCACGCTCCGGCGGCTGGGAGCACGGCGCGTGCCTACGCAGCGGGTTCCGATTGTCTTTGCGCCGGAGGTGGCGCGGTCGCTGATCGGGTCGGTGTTTGAGGCTGCGTCGGGCGACTCTATCTGGCGTAGTGCGTCGTTTCTGGCGGGCAAGCTGGGCGCAAAGATCGCCGCGTCGAATCTCACCATTGTCGACGACAACGAGATGATGCTGCCCACGGGCGCGGGCGGTTTTGGGACTTCGCCTTTCGACGGTGAAGGCCTGCCCTCGCAACGGACGTTGGTTGTGGAAGAAGGCACACTGCGCAGCTACCTGCTCAACACCTACACGGCCCGCAAGCTGGGGATGAAGTCCACGCACAACGCTTCGCGCGGGTTGGCGGGCACGCCTGGCATCGGCTGCGGCAATCTCTATCTTGAGCCGGGAACACTTTCTGCGGAGGAAATCATTAGAGATGTTCAGGCCGGGCTCTACGTGACCAGCCTGATGGGTTTCGGCACCAACATTGTGACCGGCGACTACTCGCGCGGGGCAACGGGATTGTGGATCGAGAACGGCCAGCTTACGCATGCGGTGGAAGAGGTAACGATTGCAGGCAATCTGGGGGAGATGCTGATGAATGTGACTGCGATCGGCAACGATCTGGAATTTCGCGGCGCTGTGGCTTCACCCACGCTGCGCATCGACGGGATGACAGTGGCGGGAGCCTGATCGGGAGAGCCTGTGGTGAACGAATCTCCATCGCTGCCCTTCGACCCGGCCAACCCCAAAGCCGCGTTGGCGCAACTACCGCAAAGCTCGGCCGTCTTCGCGCTATATGGCGCGGAGGCCCACTCAGAGCCCTACATTGGCCGAACGCCGAATCTGCGGGCACGGCTGGAACGGCTTCTGCAGCCCTCCGCAAAGCATCCTCGGCGGCTGCAGTTGGCGGGGCGAGTGCGGCACATCGAGTGGCGGCTCACGGGGTCCGAGTTCGAGTCGCTTCTCGTTCAGTTTGACCTGCTCCAAGGGATTTACGGAGCGAAAGCGCTGGAGCGGATGCACCTGCGGGCACCGGCGTTTGTGCGGTTCCTTGGTGGCAATCCTTATCCGCGAATCATTGTGACGCACAGGCCCAGCCAGCGCGAGGCAGATTGGGCTTATGGGCCGTTTTCGTCGCGGGCGGCGGCCGAGCGTTATTCGGAAGAAGCGCTGAAGCTGTTCCTGCTGCGCCGTTGCACGGACGATCTGGACCCGAATCCCAGCCATCCCGGATGCGTTTATTCGGAAATGAAGATGTGCCTGGCGCCCTGCTACAAGGGGTGCACGAACGAGCGCTACGGCGAGGAGGCCGCGGCGGTGGAGAGCTTTCTGGCCACGCGCGGAGAGAGCCGGCTGGTGGTTCTGCGCACCGAACGCGACCAGGCTTCGGCGAACCTGGAATTCGAGTCTGCCGCAGCGCTCCATGCCCAGGTGCAACGGGTGGAACAAGTGCGGGCGCTGGCGAGTGAGCTGGTGCGGCCGCTCAGCAAGTTGCGGGGCGTTCTGCTGCAGGCTTCAGCTAATCCGGATGAGGTGGCTGTTTTTCTGTTTGAGAATGGCCAGCTGCGTGGGCCAGCCGGTTTCTCGACGCTCGGGATGAGGATCCAGAACGAACAATCGGGGTCGACATCGCTTTTTGCCCAGCCGATGGCGATTGAGCCGGTCCCGGAGGGTCCGCCAACCGAAACCGTGGCGCAAGAGACCACACCTGAGGCCGCCGTCGCCGCTCGTGCAAAGACGGCCCGCGGGGTGCTCGAGGCGCGGCTGGAGGCGGCGCTGGCGTCGCTCGCTAAACCTTCAGATGGACGATCCGCAACCGTCAGGCAAGCGCATCTTGCGCTGCTCAAGCGGTGGTACTACCGGCCCGAGGCCCGGCGCACGGGCGAAATCTTCTTTCCGGATGCTGAGGGGCACTGGCCGATCAAGGCCATCCTGCGTGGGGTGGGCCGGGTGTTCTCGAGCAAGTTCAGACCGGCGGCTTCCGGCTCCTAGTTTTCCCTGCCAAAGCGAAGACCCGCGACCGTCTCCGCTGATACACTGACGGGGCAAGGAGTTACGCCAAAAATCCTTTGCGTCAAGAGTCCTAATGGTTGAACTGCTGCCTTCGATCTTGTCGGCCGACTTTGCCCATCTGGCAGATGAGGTTGCCGCTGCTGAGCGCGGCGGCGGCACGGTCATCCACGTGGACGTGATGGACGGTCATTTTGTGCCCAACATCACCCTGGGGCCACCGGTGGTGAAGTGCCTGCGCAAGGTAACGCGCCTGCCGCTGGACTGCCACCTGATGATCGAGAATCCCAACGAATACATAGCCGATTTTGCCGAGGCCGGCGCCAACTGGCTGAGCGTCCACTACGAGGCCTGCACGCACCTGCACCGTTCGCTGGAGCTGATTGCCCATCACGGCATGAAGCCGGGCGTGGTGCTGAATCCGGCCACCCGGGTCGACTTGATCATTGACATTCTACCCATGGTGCACCACGTGCTCATCATGAGCGTGAATCCGGGCTTTGGCGGGCAGGAATTCATACCCTTTTCACTCGACAAGATCCGGCACCTGGCCGAATTGCGCAAGGAGCTGGGCCTGGCATTTAGAATCGAAGTGGATGGCGGCGTGGCTCACGACACCATAGCCCAGGTCGTCCAAGCAGGAGCGGAACTGCTGGTTGCAGGCAATGCCGTGTTTGGCGCGGGGCACCCGGAAGAGGATGCGCGTGCGCTGCTGGCAGCCGCCCGTGTGGCAGCAGGCCAGCGATAAGTTGCGAAGAGTAAAATTTTTGAGGAAAAGCTTTGAACAGGTGGAGGGCCTCAACACTGGCCGCCGCCGCAATGAGGTGGTATGAACCGGTTGTCCAGAAAGTTTGCTGCGGTGGCATTGGCGGTGCTGGTACTGGGTGCGGTTTCGGCCGAAGCCCGGGTGAGGAAGCCCGTACACAAGAAGAAACAGGACCTGAGCGCCAATCCGCTGGGCAATGTTGCGTCGAAGCAGCCCGACAAGGAACTCTACGACAAGGCTATGACCGCCCTGAAAAAGGGCCGTTATGACGTGGCCCGGCTCGATCTGCAGACGCTGCTGAACACGTACCCGGACTCGGAATACCGGATGCGCGCGAAGTTGTCAGTGGGTGACAGCTGGTTCAAGGAAGGCGGCACAGCGGCGCTGACCCAGGCCGAGGCCGAGTACAACGACTTCATTACCTTCTTCCCTGACGCTCCTGAAGCTGCCGAAGCGAAGATGAAGGTGGGCGACATCTACTACCAGCAGATGGAGAAGCCCGACCGCGATTACACCAACGCACAGGAAGCCGAAAAGGCGTACAGGGACATGATTAACATGTTCCCTGACTCGGCGCTGATACCCCGCGCCAAGCAGAAGCTGCGCGATGTGCAGGAAGTTCTGGCCGAGCGTGAAACCCAGATTGGCCTCTACTACCATAGCCGCGAGAACTTCAACGCCGCCATCGCGCGGCTGAAGACCGTCGTGGATACCTTCCCGCTCTATTCCAAGAGCGACCAGGCACTGCTTGCGATTGGCGACGCCTATGCAGGCGAAGCACGCAATGTGCGGTTAGCGCCCAACCTGCCCGGCGCCATCCGCGAGAGGCTGGCCTCGGTATACGACGACCGAGCCGCTGCCGCTTACAGCAAGGTGATTACTCGGTATCCCATGGCTCCCCACGTTGAAGACGCGCGAGACCGGCTGGTGGCGATGAACCGTCAAGTTCCCGAGCCCACGCAGGCAGCCATTGCCGAGAGCGACGCCGAGGAGCGCAGCCGCCAGGCTCTCCACTTTACCGACAAGACTCTAGGCCTCATCAAGCGCGGACCCACTGTGGTTGAGGCAGTGCACGTGGGCGAACCCAGTCTGGATGACCCCAAGCGCACCTACGCACCCGATGTAACCAACGAAAACAAGGATATCTTCCAGGCCGCGATCAATGCCGGGAAGCCTGCCGAGCCTGCAGCCGCCGTTACTCCGACCGGCGTGAACGAACCGCCGCGTACCGATCAGCCTTCCGCAGCGCCGATCCAGATGGAAGCGCCGGCTGGTGGAACCGGGGTGGGCGTATCGATTGTGAGCGCGCCCTCAGGAAATGCCGCAACCGACCCGAACGCGCTGGTTAAGCCGGTTGGCCCAACCAATACTGCCCTGCCCGCTGCTGAAAAGCCTGCCGAGGCGCCACTTCAAGTGAATGAGGTCAAGCCTGGCACGGCGCCCACGGCACCGAATGAAGCTGCCGGCTCCAAGCACAAGAAGACAAAGACCGACCTGAGCGACGAATCGTCCAGCAAGAAGAAGAAAAAGAAGGGTTTGGGCAAGATAAACCCGTTCTAAAGAACAACCACGGATTAATCAGGGCCGCACCCCTAAAAGGTGCGGCCCTTTCCGTAGCGGCGGACTCCGATTCCCGTCCGATGGCTCGAGTGTTGCAGGCCCTCATCTGCTAGAGTTAGGGGTAGTCCCATCGCTCGAAACCCATTATTCATAAGGGTCAGACCCACGGGGCCACACTCAAAAACCCCATGCCTCACGACCTGCCTAAAGCCTACGACCCTACCGCCATTGAAGACCGCTGGGCCGAATACTGGGTGCGCGAGAAACTGTTCGCGCAACCAACTCCCAACACGGCCAACCAAAAGGAACGCTTAGACGGCCAGTCCCCTTTTACCATCCTTCTGCCGCCGCCCAACGTTACTGGCCGCCTGCACATGGGCCACATGCTCAACCAGACGGAGATGGACATTCTAACCCGCTGGCGGCGCATGTCGGGACGGCGCGCTCTCTGGCTTCCCGGCACCGATCACGCCGGCATCGCCACGCAGATGATGGTTGAGCGCCAGTTGGCTGAAGAAGGCACATCGCGCCAGAAGCTGGGCCGCGAGGCCTTCGTGGAGCGCGTTTGGGAGTGGAAGCGCCACTACGGCGGTGCCATCCTGGACCAGATGAAGCGCCTGGGCGCCTCGGTTGACTGGCAGCGCGAATACTTCACAATGGACGACCACCTCTCGGTTGCGGTGCGCGAGGCCTTCGTCCGCCTGTATGAGCAGGAGCTGATCTATCGCGGCGCGTACATCGTCAACTGGTGTCCGCGCTGCCAGACTGCAATAAGCGACCTTGAAGTTGTCTACGATGAGCATAAGGGCCATTTGTGGGAGATTCGCTATCCAGTCATCGATGCGACTGGTAAGGACACCGGCGAGTTTTTGACCGTTGCGACCACGCGGCCGGAAACGATGCTCGGTGATGCAGCGGTGGCCATTCATCCCGAGGACGAGCGCTATCAGCATTTGCACGGCAAGAAGCTGCGCCTCCCGCTGATGAACCGCGAGATCCCCGTCATTCTGGACGAATGGGTGAGCCGCGACTTCGGCACCGGCGCTGTGAAGGTGACTCCGGCGCACGACCCCAACGACTTCGCAATCGGCAAGCGGCATCACCTGCCTCCAATTAACGTGATGGACGATACGGCTCACATCAACGCCGAAGGTGGAGCCTACGCAGGTCTCGATCGCTACATTGCGCGCAAGCGGGTTGTGGCCGATCTCGAAGAGTTGGGCCTGTTGGCCGCAGTGAAAGACTACACCAACAACGTGGGCCATTGCGACCGCTGCAAGACAGTAGTTGAGCCGCGCCTTTCAACGCAGTGGTTCGTCAAGATTCAGCCGCTGGCCGATAAGGCCATTGCCGCCGTCAAGCCGGGTCCGAACGGCGAAAAGGCTATCCGCTTCACGCCGGAGCAATACGAGAAGACCTATCTCAACTGGATGGAAAACATCCACGACTGGTGCATCAGCCGCCAGCTTTGGTGGGG
>PKXI01000379.1 GCA_003133425.1 Acidobacteriaceae bacterium | reverse complement strand
GATCGAAATGAGTCTCCTGCTTTCGTGGACGTTCAGCGCTGCTTGAGAAGGGTGTTCGCTGACCTTGTCGGATGTGTTCCACGTCGGCGAACCTGCCGAGATTTTTCGAACAGGAGGAGGAGTTACACTGCTGTGAACGAACAGCGTTTGGGAGAAGGGCAGAGAGAATGCGGACTTCAGAAAAGGACCGGTTGGCTGCTGAGGCCATGGATCGCTGGTATGAATTCCGGGAGGGACTTTCCTCAGAAAGACGGAAGTACCCCCTCCAACAATTTCAAGCCTTTTGGTTGGCAGCAAAACGCTACGCAGAATTGACGAAGCCTGATTCTCTGATTCACAAGAGTGTTGCCGCCGCGGTCAACGGACTTGTCGACTACCTTGGCGCGGAACGTAAACGGGTTCCAGGCGATGTCCTCCGCGACGCGGAACGCTTGGAACGCCTCCTTTTTAGCGGATATGACCCGTACTTCGAGGGCGATGAACCTCCAGGACCGTGACATGGGGACTGTCGCTGAGTGGTTTGGCGATTTATCATCAATCGATCCATGCAGATCGCGGTACTGCTTCGTAAAGTGGCGTTTTCGGAGACAACCTTGGAATCGCGTCGTGGATGGGAGTTTTTTCGCGGTGGGGGAATCAAACGGACTTGCTCTCAGACTCGTTCCTATTTCAACGGCTGGATACTTCCAAGTACCACGGCCTTTCAGGGCAGCGAAATGCGATAGAGATTGCGGTGCGCCGTGGTGTTGACGTAGGCATAGTGGGAGAGATCCTTGCCGGGGACGAGCTCTGCGCGGTCAAGCGACTGGGCGCCGGGCACGACACTGGGTTCGGCCATTGGCTGGATGCCTCCCTGCGGAAGCTCCGGCAGGCTTTCCCCGGGACCAACCGGAATCGCCAGGCTTCGTCCCGGAGTAGTCTGCGACGATGCCTGGACTGGAACAACAAGGAATTTCCCGTTGGACGACCATACTGGACTGCAGTAGCTTGCGCATATCCGGCGCGGGAGTCCGCCTTCGAGCGGAATTGCCACGACCATGGGTACCATGCTGTTGTTTTCGGGATATGCAGCCATCGCCATCAACCACCTTCGCCCTGGCGAGATGCCTTGCAGTTCCATGATTGGGTAGGGAAGCACCTTCGAACGTGCGGAGCCATCCTGATTCATCTGTTCCAGATAATTCACATTTCCTTCTGCGAGTCGAAACAGGATCTGGCCCCGCGGGCCGAATTGGGGCGTTGTTTCCTCGGAATGACCGATCTGCCGGGCAGGCGAGCTTCTGTCCATCGCCGCGAGCCACAACTGGGATCTGCCGTCGCGACCCACACTGGTGTAGACAACCTGTTTGCCATCCGGCGAGACATCGAAGTCAACCATTGAAGTTCCCGGGAAGACAGCTTCGCTCTTGCCGGTGTCGAGCGTGAGGCGCCAAAGTTCCGGGTAGGCATCCCGCTGATGACGCAATAGGTAGTAGAGAGTTTTATCGTCCGCTCCAAAAGATGGAGGCGAAGTGCCCGCCACGATCTCTCCCTCTGACGACAGGGATCGTTCCCCCGCGTCGTCGTGGATCCAGATGGCGCTCTCATGCTCGCCAACCGATGTGATGATGGATCGGCCGTCCTTTTCTACAACCAATCCTTTGTATTCGGAGGGGTCGATGGTGATTTGTTCCGGGCGGCCGTTTGGATACCGCTGGCGCCAGATGTGACTCTGACCTTCCACGGTCGCAACAAAGTACATCCACGAACCATCAGGAGACCAACCCGCGGCGGTGCACGCGCCCTCTGGCCCGACTGGTCCTGGCGGGGACGTGCCCTCGAGCGAGATGAGCTGGCACGTCGCCCACTCTCCCTGTCCGTTCATCTCGACCACGAGAGCAGACCTGCGATCGGGGGAGGGGAACGAGTAATGCGCCATGGCCCGCTCGTGAGGCGGGTAATACAGTTCGCGAAAGCCGTCGCCCGTTATAGATTGGGTAACGACTCCCAAGTGCAGACCGGAACGGATTCTGGAAAAGAGATAGTGTTGTGGGTCGAGCCAAGTCAGTCCCGCCGCATTCTTAAGGAGAAGATGCGAGTCGCCGCCTAATACCGAGATGGTATAGGTTGCAAAATTGGGCTCCTCCAACACCGTGTAGGCGATCTGGGAGCCGTCCGGTGAGAATGCGAGGTTATATTTTATCCGCGAATCATTGGTCAGAGGTCGGGCCTCACCGTCGGGGAGCATCTTGACGTAGATTTGGCCGGCCGACATGAAAGAGCTGTCTCCTCGAATGAACGCCAAGATATGGCCGTCTGGCGATAGGGCGGGAGTCGTCGCGGAATCCGTGAAATCGGTTAGCTGAGTGTACGTTGGGACCGCCGGATGGACCCGTGAGAAGACATAAAGCGCGATGGCCGCCGTTGCGCAAATGGCCAGGACTCCCGCGGCAATTAGGAGCCATCGCGTTCCTGGATTGCCAGCTACTGCGGCCGTGGGTGGAAGGGCAGAGCTGTCTGGCGGCGGGATCTGCGGGATTTCTCTATCAATTTCGGGCCCCAGAGGCCGTGTTCCGTTTCTTACCGGTGCGATGAAACGGTAGCCCACGCGCGGGATGGTTTCGATGTAGCGGGGAGAGTCGGCCGAGTCGCCGAGCGCGTCGCGAACCTTCTGAATGGACTTGTTCAGCCCGTGGTCGAAGTCGATGAAGATATCGGAGGGCCAGAGCCGCTGGCGGAGCTGTTCGCGGGTGACGATCTCGCCCGGGCATTCGAGCAGGACAGACAGAAGACGGAGAGGCTGCTGCGGCAGCCGGATATTCGTTCCGTTTCTGGTCAACTGCGCGGCCTTCAGGTCGAGTTCGAAAAGGCCGAAGCGAACCGTCTCCTGGGTCGGCGAAACCCCCACTCCGCACCCCCTGTACCAGTGAGAGTGAGTTTAGCATCCGCATCAGACCAGCGTATGACCGTTCTCCATCGTAACGAGCAGGGGACAAGATCGCCTAATCGATTACAGCAAAAGAGATTGCACGGGGAGAAACAAACCACCCCGGTGGGTATTGCTCGAAAACCCGCTGTTGTGCAGACTCGGATCCACATCGCGCTCGGATGAGATGCGAAAAGGAGCTCACTATGGATCGAATCGTTAGGAACTCAGTATTCTCGGTCACCTCGGACGGCGAGTTGCGGGCGCGGCTTTACCGCGGTGGACTGGCTCTGCTGACCGCCCTCTGCTTCTTCATTGTCCCCACCGGTGCCAACGCGGCGTGCGGAAGCTTCGGCGTACCCGGCATAAAAGCCTCGATCAAACTGCCACCGGTTGCGCACGCCGACATCGACTTCCCCTCGCCATTTGACAATCCAACCATCGTTGGCCTGTGGCACGTGACTTACACCAACGGCGCCGATCAGTCGACCTTCAACGACACCTTCGACACGTGGCATAGCGACGGTACGGAGTTTGAAAGCGCTTTCCTGGCTCCGGCGGGTGGTGACGTTTGCGTGGGAGCGTGGAGGCAAACGGGCTTAAGGAGCGTCAAGCTCCATCACGTGGGATGGCTCTTCAATCCCAACACTCCGACGGCCACGGCAACCAACACTTTTACCCTGGATGAGGAGGTTACGGTAGCCTCGGACGGTAAATCCTACAGCGGCAAATTCACATTCGAAATATGGAACCTTGACGGAACCCCCACACCAGTTGAAGTGTTGGGCACAATGGCCGCAACACGAATCACACCGAATTAGCGAGCGGACTTTCCCCCGCGATGCGGTTACTGGCGGCGGCAAGGCTGCACGCCTGCCGGTACCCGCGTCGACCGCCAGCCGTAGGACTCACGGCAGTATCGTTTTCCAATGATCGGCAAACCAGAAGTTCGATTCAGTTGGCGCGTACAGACCAAACCGCGTTTCCGCGACCGCTCACCCTCGACTTACAAATTGGCAATCTTACGGATTGCCACAATCCATCCCGGCGATATGGGCGTTTGTCGGGATCGATCCGGATCGCCGTCCGGCTTCGCTGGACTCGGGCGCAGCTTTAGCGGCGAGCGTGAAGGAGAAATGCGGGGTGCGAGGACGCGAGCTTATTCATCCTCGGGCAAGGGTCTCTCCCTCTCCGTCATGTACGGCTTTCTCTCGAAGTCTCGCTTTTGACGCCACATCTCCAGCGCCTCACCTGTAAGCGGCTCTCGCTTAATACAAGGCTTTGCACTGTTTGCCGTCGGGAACGCTGCGATCAAGATGCTCTCGACAGCGTCCCTCTGCGCTGGATCGTGAATGACGAATACAGAGAAGTAATTCCAGAAGTTGTTGTAGCGGCCGCCCGGCCTTCTCGCGTGAACAAACAACCGTTGCCAGAGCCAGCCGCCGGCTTTGCCGATGTAGTATGGAACGTCATCGCGATATAAGATACCCGTCACGCTGCCTCTCCCTTTCGGCGCCATGGGCAGGATAGAAATTACGAATTGCAAATGAGTTGCTTGGAGCCGCCCATCTGTCGATACGGAAGCAGGCTCGGCTCGACTCGAATGCCACTCAATCCGTTGCGACAATGCATTGCAGATTAGGGTTGAGATCCCATTTCTCTACAGATCGGAGGAAAAGAATGCCCTTGTACACTGCAATTAGCCAGGAAGGCTTCCTGTCGGATAAGACCAAAACGAAAATCGCACAAGAGATCACGCGGATTCATTGCACTATCATGAAGGTCCTCAGACAATTCGTCCGAGTTGTCTTCCTTTCGTATCCGCAAGGCTCCGGATTTACCGCCGGGGAAGAGGCTCCGATTGCTTGCCTCGATTGTATCTTACGGTCCGGCCACACGGCCGAAGAGAAAGCTGAAATGCTCGAACAACTCTGGTCGATGTTGCAAAATCTGATCTGCGCCATCGGCTAAAGAAAACACTCGGCTATCAGCGTAAAAGCGAAAAAGAATCGAGCCCGTATGAGGCATTCAACATCTCTTAAGGCATGAAAGATTCGAAGAAGGCGAGGGAAAATAATATTCAATCGCAATTCCAAGGATCCTTCCTGTTCGCCTCCCACTTGTTTGACATGGAAGGATCGTCGTGCGCAAATGTAATTCGGCTGAGCCTCATGTTTTATTCCGATTGCATGCCATTTTGTATACTTGACGCAATAGCGTAGCGGAAACTCGGTCGGGAAACAGAAGTGAAGAGACGCGTAGGTTGCAAGGCGCTCCATCACGCCGTTTCGCCCCGTAAATTCTCAAACTCGATAGCGAACAAACAACAAGGTATCGAAGAGGATCCTACCGATGGATAGCCCATTGACGCGCAGAAATGCGTTGAAAGGCATGATTTCCGCGGGAACGCTGGCATTGATACAGCCAACGTCATCCCTTGCGCAAGAACCACCCATTTCCCTTTCTTCCGGTCCGATTGAGATCGCGTGACTACCATCAGCCCGCGGACCGTTCGAATCACCGTACAGCCAATCGAAGCAGGGGGCATTCAACCGCTCCCTGTCGATGGCGCTCTCGTCAAAGAACAATGGGGTACCCCAATCGCGCGTCTGCGCGAGTTCCGCGGCTCCAGAACAATCCTATGCGGTGAGCTGCGGGTCACCATATCGGATAAGCCGTTGACGATTCGGGTGGAAAGAGTCTCGGGGGGATTGAAGCACGAATTAATACAAGAGCTGACGTTGGACCCGGTTTCCTCGCAGCTGAGTTTCAAGACGGGTGATGGGCCGCTGTTTGGTATGGGGCAGGGCGGACCTCAGTTCGATCGTCGCGGCAACAACTACCAGATGGTCAACGGGCAAGCAGGCTATCATCTTGCAACCCACGGCGCCAGGGTGCCCATACAGTTGCTGCTCTCAACCTCCGGTTGGGGAATGTATGTTCACCTGCCCCTGGGCGGGTTCGATTTGTCCGGGAAGGATGGCCGTCTGATCCCGGATAAAGGCAATGCGGCGCTTCCGTTGGATGTCTTTCTTATCGGGACAAGAGAGCCGGCGGAGATACTGCGTGAATATGCGACGATTACCGGATTTGCGGAGATGCCTCCACTTTGGTCGCTCGGATATCAGCAGTCGTATCGGACCCTCGGCACTCCGGAAGAGATCATGGAGGAGGCGAAGACTTTTCGGGAGAAAAAGCTGCCCTGCGACACGATGATTTATCTCGGAACCGGCTTTTGTCCCAACGGCTGGAACACGGACAACGGTGAATTTGGCTGGAATCTACGGGCCTTTCCAGATCCGGCGGCGGCCATAAAGGAGTTGCACAGCGAGCATTTCAAGGTAGCATTGCACGTGGTGATTGAAGGCGAGCATCTTACCGGGAGAGTGAACGATCCATGTACTGCTCCGCCTCTGCCCACTGGACGAACTCCCGACCATCATTGGCCGCCTGACCGGCAAGTCAGTTGTTACTGGCCTGCGCACAAGCCGCTTATGGATCTCGGCGTAGATGGGTGGTGGCCTGACCAAGGGGATGGATTGGATGCGCCGTCGAGGCTCGCGCGCAATCGAATGTACTTCGAAGGGCAGCAAATGTACGAGCCAAACAAGCGAGTCTATGCACTGCACAGAAATGCGTACGCCGGCATGCAGCGCTATGCTGCGTTTCTCTGGTCCGGCGACGTTCAATCCCGATGGGAGACGCTTGAGCTCCATGTTCCTAATGCCATCAATACCTGCCTTAGCGGCATCCCGTATTGGGGAACCGATATTGGCGGCTTCATTCCCACGCAGGAGTATACCGGCGAACTCTATGCACGTTGGTTTCAATTCGCCGCCTTCTGCCCGCTCTTTCGGTCCCATGGCCGCGACTGGAAGTTACATCGGCCGTGGGGATGGAACACGGGCGAACTGGGCTATCCAGAGACGCCCGGTTATCATCCCTCGGAGGCGGAACTGCACAATCCTGAAATTGAACCTGTCTGCAGAAAATACCTCGAACTGCGCTACCGTTTGATGCCGTATCTCTACTCGGCTGTGAAGGAAACATGCGAGACAGGCCTTCCGGTCATACGCGCGCTGTGGTTGCATTATCCGGATGATCCAGCGGCCGTCGCCCGCGGAGATGAATACTTGTATGGAAGAGATATCCTTGTCGCTCCGGTCGTCGCAAAGGGAGCCACAAGCCGCACGCTCTATTTGCCACATGGTGCATGGTTTGACTTTTGGACCAACACAAAGCGCGATGGCGGCCGGGAAATTTCCCGCGACGTGGACCTTGACACACTTCCCCTCTATGTCCGCGCCGGAGCCATCGTTCCAATGGGTCCGCTCAAGCAATTCACCGGCGAGCAGGTCGATGGGCCGCTGACATTCACCGTCTATCCGGGCGCCGATGGAAGATTTTCTCTTTATGACGATGACGGGGAAAGCTTTGACTTTCGCAGCGGCGCATTCATGAGGGTGGAACTGCAATGGAACGATCGTTCGCGACGTCTCACACTCAAACTAGCCGACAGAAGCAGGATGCTGTCTCCAGGAACAATCCCTCTTGAGATTCGTGTCGCGGGAGCGGCTCAAACCAAGAAGATTTCGTTTGATGGAAAGCCCGCATCGGTGACTCTCTGATCGCCTTTCCATTCAGCTGTCGATGAGACAAACTGCGCTGGAACCGGTTGATTGCGGGGCCACGCCTCTGAGTGCTTGATCTTGAACGAAGCGGGACGCGCTGAGTCTCGATATTAAACGCACATTCATTCGCGAAACTACGTGTTCGGAGGCCTGGGACTTTGCCTCCGCAGTGGCTCGATGACGGCGGACATATCCTTATCTGCGTAGCCTTTCGGCCATTCGTTCCCAGTCCGAGCTCTTGATGCTACCATCATCCGACTTGCCTCTTGAAGCCTCCGGGCCGACTGGTTGTAGGGCTCGCAGCTGCGAAATAACAGGTGGCAGGGCCTGCGCGAGACCCGAAACGATCAGGTTAAGCTGCATGCTCCCCAGGTTTGGGTTCAGTCCTGAATTAACGATGTCCAGCCAAGAATTGACTTCATGATAGATGCTCTTAAGTTGCATCCGAACATCCGAAGGTAGCATCACTCTATTGCGATTCTCCACCCAGGCTTTGATCGATGGTCGGCGATAAACATCTCCCATTGTCGGCCGTTGGGAACAGTCGAGATTATCCTCTAGCTCCGAAATGATGTCGGCCAAGGACAGCTCCGGCGGTGGTACGGCGTGTTCGCTCGTTTTCTTGAATTCGTCACTTTCAAAGACCGTTCTCAACGCGCTTTCAATATCTTTGCACAATTGCTTGCGCGCGCCGCGTACTTCATCTTCGCTAGCTCCATTGCATAGGTGGTAGCTGATGGGAAATCGACGGTTCAGGAGGTCAAAAGGCATGTTTTCGCGGCTTGGCTCCCCATATGCGGAATTCATCACTGAGAGGACGCAGTTTTCACCCAACACCTTTAGCGCGTAGCCATATTCCACAAGCACGTTTGGGTTCGGAGTCGGATCCCCTCCCTCACGACTTCCACAAAATGTCAGGTCTGCCACAAACGCCGATGCTCCCTCAATTTTCGACAAGATCGTTTCGAAGATCCGCGGAGAGCCGGGGACGTTTTTGGTGTCTTTGTCTACGGAGAGCTCCCGAAAAGGCTCGTCGATGTTTGAATCGGCCGCAATTCGTTTCGCCGCTTCTTCCAGCGCTCTCTCTGCGAGGTTCCTTCCCTCTCTGGACGGCCTGTCACTTTGCCAGGAGAAAAAGACCTTGTATCCCATCACTTTCCTCACGAGACTCTCTTCGCCTTCATACTAAATTTTACCGATTTCCCGCGCTCGGGCGCCGAGTCACCCGTTGAGACGAGATTGGTCCCCGCAAGTCGGCCAGCGTCCGCTGATCCGTCTGCGGATGATCTCGGTTGATGCCAACAACCCAAACCGCGTTTCCACGACCGCTCGCCCTAGCAGCACAGCTTGGGTATCTTGTGTAAATCCACAGTCCCTCCCGGCGACATCGGCGTTTTCCGGGACCGATCAGTACGGCGCGTCACTTTGGCGTACGCGCTGCCCTCGTTTCCATTGAAGCGCCGAGCGACTCCATCAGCAGATCCGCGGCGGCAAGTGCAAATGCTTCGTCGTTGATGTGCGCGTCGAGCTCAACCAGCTGGATGGTTCGGCTGAGCGAGGTTTTCAATGCATGGCGATAGGCGTCGAGCGCCTCTTGCGAATAGAACGGCGCTCCTATCTTGTCGATGGCGGAAACGCCTCGCAGAGGAATCAGCACGGTCACTGGCCCGCTTGCACGGTTGAGCCTCGTGGCTGTGATCCGTCCGATCTCCGCACACTCGTCCGGGGTCGTCCGCATGAGAGTTACACTGGGGTTGTGGATGTACAGATTGCGGCCCCGAAACTGGCGCGGCACCGTTTCAACTGGCCCGAAATTCACCATGTCGATTGCACCCGGGCAGACTAGCTGGGGAATGCCCTTGCGGCCCGCCGCTTCGAGCCGGTGCGGTCCAGCGCTCATGACACCGCCCACCAATTCATCCGCGAGTTCCGTGGTTGTCATGTCGAGGACGGCTCGAAAAGCGCCGTCTTCGATCAACTGTTCCATCGCCTGTCCGCCGGCTCCTGTCGCGTGAAAGACCAGTACTTCGTAGCCTCTCTCCTCGAGGGTGTGCCGTGCGGCGGTGACGCAAGGTGTGGTGACGCCAAACATGGTGGCCGCAATCGCAGGCTTCTGGTCAAGGGCGCTGGCTGGCTCCGATTGAACCATGCCGCAAATCGCAGCAGCAGCATTGCCGATGATTCGGCGGGAGACGTGATTCAGACCGGCGATGTCGAGCACCGAAGGCATCATGCAAATGTCTGTGGTTCCCACGTAGGGCTTGATATCGCCTGAGGCCAGTGTGGAAACCATCAGTTTTGGGAAGCCACAGGGAAGCGCACGCATGGCCGCGGTCGCAATGGTGGTACCCGCAGAACCGCCCAGGGAGGCCGCTCCATGAATCGCCCCTTGTTCAAAGAGCCGCGCTAGAATCGCCTTTGCCCCGGCCGCCATGGCGGTGACGCTTCGACCTCGGTCTCTCTCCGTTTTGAGTGCAGCGAGATTTTCATTTGCCGCCGCGGCCACCTCTGTTTGCGAGATGTCGGGTTCAAAGGGAGCGGTGCCAAGCACGCCGACATCGATCATCAAGGTTCGCAGGCCCGCGCTCTCAATCCGCTCGCGCAGGAAGCAGAACTCTTCTCCCTTGGTATCGAACGTCCCGATGAGCGCGACGGTTTTGGTAATCATCGCATCAACTTTCCGGCAGCTCGCCGGCTGCAAGCACCCGGCACTCCGGCATTGCGCGGAGAAGCGCCTCAGGGCCCGGCGGCGAATAGACGGCAATCAATTTCAACGGCTCCCAACCAGTGTTCACGGTGGAGTGGTAGATGTCGGCGGGAATGTGAATCATATCTCCCGCACCGATGGGTTCCCACTCTTCGCCGTCGACATCGATCATCTGCTTGCCTTGCCCGGAGACTACGTACAGAATCTCCTCGGTTCCCGGATGATTGTGTCGCGCGTGGCCTTTCCCAGGTTGCAGCAGCACAACGCCCATGGTGAAGCGCTCCGTGGCNNAGATTCTTGAAATTCCTTACCTGCTCGGTAATGGCGCGCTCGGTGGGCAGCCGCTCAATGCTCGAGGCGCCAAAGAATCCGCAAACGCCTTTGGTCCGGCTGAGGACATACTGAACATCGTCCGGCTCAGCAATCGGACCGCCATGACAAAGCACCAGAATCTCGGGGCGGATGGAGATGGCTGCCTCCCGGATGGCTTGAATGCGGTCAACCGATTGATCGAGAGTTAGGGCTGTCCTGGCGCCGATTGTCCCTTTAGTCGTCAATCCCATGTGCGCGATTAAAAGGTCTGCGCCTGCCTTTGCCATCGCCTTCGCCTCATCTTCATTGAAGACATACGGGCAGGTAATCAGGTCCAGGGCATGCGCTCGCGCAATCATCTCAACTTCCTCGGCGTATCCCATACCGGTTTCTTCGAGATTCTCGCGGAAGCTGCCATCGATCAGCCCCACCGTCGGAAAGTTCTGCACTCCGGAGAAGCCGAGCTGCTTCAGGTCGCGAAGAAACAGATCCATCACGCGAAAAGGATCGGTTCCACAGACGCCGGCCAACACCGGTATCTTGCGAACGATGGGCAGTACTTCGCGTGCCATCTCCACGACGATGGCGTTCGCGTCCCCGTAAGGCATCAGACCAGCCAATGATCCTCGCCCCGCCATGCGGTAGCGACCAGAATTGTAGATGATGATGAGATCGGCTCCGGCAGCTTCCGCGCACTTGGCGGAAATTCCAGTGCCCGCACCAGCGCCGATGATGGGGGTTCCCCCTGCACTACTAGCTTGCCATCGCTTCAGACACGCCGCTCGGTCCATTGTGCCGCTTCTCCCATTTGCCAGCCTTGATCACAAAGCCACTATACGACTCAAGACACGCAACCCAAGAAGGGAATTTGGGACTAAACTCGATCTCTTATTCTTCAAAGAGAGAAAAGGCCTGAATATGCCTGCAATTGAACGACCCTGAACGAAGCGAAGGCGAAACCCTGGGTCACCGTCCCCAGCACCGCCCCCGCCCCGTAGATTCTCTGTTAAAAG
>PKXI01000453.1:582-11994 GCA_003133425.1 Acidobacteriaceae bacterium | reverse complement strand
TCTACAACTGTAGTACTAGCCCCACAAACGCAGATTCCAGACGCCATCCACACTCGGAACCACTGGACCCACCGTGCTAACCTGAGCTTTCCAGCCTTTGGAGAGATCGTTTGTTAGAAACCCGCTTTCTTATTGCCGTTTTCGAGTTTGTTCTATTGCTGTTTTCTCTCAGCTTTCACGAGTGTGCTCACGCATGGATGGCCTCGCGCCTCGGCGACCAGACCGCCCGTCTCGAAGGCCGCATCACGCTCAACCCCATATACCATGTGGACCCCATCGGAACGCTGCTGTTTCCTGGGCTCATCATCTTCGGTCCCTTCATCGGGTTCACCTTTTTCAGCGGCTTCCTGGTTGGCTGGGCCAAACCCACCCCGGTCATTACGCGCAACTTCCGCAAGATAGTCCGCGACGACAACCTCACCACCCTGGCCGGACCGGTTTCGAACATCTTGCTTGTCCTTGTCGCCTTCTGCGTCTTGGCGGTCATGGCCATCGCACTTCCCAACGGCCGCGCTTTGGTTCAGTCGTCCTTCATCGCCGCGCTCAGCCCTGGGACTCCCTTACCTGTGCAGCCGGTCGCTTTGCTTTGCAGTCTGGCTGTCCTCATCAACCTCTCGCTTTTCTTCTTCAACCTCCTCCCGATTCCGCCGCTCGATGGCAGTCGCGTCCTGCGCAACCTGCTGCCCTACAACGCCGTTCAGACCTACGATCGCATTCCCATCTGGGTCAGTTACCTGCTCATGATCTTTGTGGGCGGATTCGTAATGGCGGCCCTGCTCCGCCCGGCGCTGGCGCTGGTCTACTTCGCTCTTATCCACATCTAGAAAGCCCGCTCCCTCGAGCGCTGGCCGGCTTCCCGCTACAATGGTAGGAGCCAATTCATTAATGTTTCTTGAAAGACGGCGGCACTTTCCCGGCGCCACCCTGGAATCGAAGATCAAGATGCCTGAACCCGCAACCTCATCTCTCCGTCCCCGCGTGCTCAGCGGCATGCGCCCCACCGGCAAGCTCCATCTCGGCAACTACATGGGCGCCCTTGCCAACTGGGTCAAGCTGCAAAATCAGGACGACCAGTACGACTGCTACTTTTTCATCGCCGACCTGCACGCACTCACCACCGACTACGCCGACACCTCGGCCATCGCGCCCAACACGCTCGAAGTGGCGCTGGACTTTCTGGCCGCCGGCCTCGATCCTGCGCGATCGACCATCTTTGTGCAGAGCAAGGTGAAGCAGCATTTCGAACTGCCGCTGTATCTGGGCATGATTACGCCGCTCGGCTGGCTCGAGCGCGTGCCCAGTTACAAGGAGATGCAGGAAAATCTCGCCAGCAAGGACCTCACCACATTCGGCTTCCTCGGCTACCCGGTGCTGATGGCCTCTGACATCCTGCTCTACCAGCCGCAGTTCGTTCCCGTTGGCCAGGACCAGCGGGCGCACGTCGAACTCACACGCGAAATTGCGCGCCGATTCAATTTCTTCTATCCAAAGACACCGCTGGCGCATGGCGTTGAGTCCTTTGACAATAAGAAGCTAGAGCAGAATTTGACCGGCGGAAAGGTCGTCCATGTAACGAGAACGGCCGGCAAGCACCCACTCAAGCGATTCGTTCCCGACGAGGAATTGCTCGACGTGCTTCAGGGGAATCTTGTTCTGCCCGAGCCCAAGGTTCTTCTCACACCTTCACCCAAGCTGCCCGGCACCGACGGCCGCAAGATGTCGAAGAGCTACGGCAACACCATCCAGATGACCGACCCCGAATCGGTGGTGCGGCAGAAGCTGAAGACAATGGTCACAGATCCGGCGCGCGTTCGCCGCACAGACAAGGGCGATCCCGACAAGTGCCCGGTGGGCGATCTGCACAAGGTCTTCTCGACGCCGGAAACGATGGCCAAGGTTTACGATGGCTGCCGCTCCGCCGGAATCGGTTGCATCGAGTGCAAGGGCTGGGCCGCCGATGCACTGGTGCAGATTCTGCAGCCGATACAGGAGCGGCGCGCAAGCTTCAGCGAGGCGCAGGTGGAAGAAATTCTGAATGACGGTTCGCTCCGCGCCAGCGCCCGCGCCGAAGAGACCATGCAACAAGTGCGCTCGGCAATGCGATTGAAGTCTTAGGCGAGGCCAGTCGGTGAGCGTGCCTTAAGCCGCCAGGGGAAAGAAGATGGAAGACAAGACAGTCCCATGGTGGCGCAGGGCCCTGAGCTACGCATTGGATGGGATTCGCACAGGGTTCGGGCTTTTTTCGCGATCTTCCAAAAGCAAAGCTGCAATCGAACCGGAGATCGCTACCGGCAATGAAGAAAATCCAGATAAAGAAGCAGAATTGACCAGTCATTCCCCTCAGCCGGAACCCATCGCCGACGCAGAAACCGAAGCTGAGGCAGTCCTGGTGCCTGAAGCCTCAGTTGCGACTGCCGAACCGGAAACGCCGGTGGAAGCAGTTCCAGAACCCTCGCCCGTGCAGGCGTTCACTCCGCCTGTTCCAGAGTCCGAGCCGGAATCCACCGAGGAACCCGTCGCCACAAATCAGCCGACCGCAAATTGCGCGCCGGAAGAGTCAGATGAAAAAGTCCCGACTCCGCAAGCAGCGGACGACCTCAATGTGGAGGGAGGCGGGGGTTTCAACCCCCGCATAGAGTCAACAGAATCACCCCGGGCTCTACAGGCTGCTGAAGAACTCGCTCGAGTGGTAGGCCGGGACTTTAGTCCCGGTATAGCGCCAACAAAATGGCCGCGGGCTTTAGCCCCTGAGGTTTGCTCTTCGGGCTCTTCGCTCAAAATCAGCCCTTTTCCCGCAGCCTCTTTAGCCCCGGAGGAGCTCACTTCGCAGATTTCACCCGAAATCTCCAGTTTTACCGCAGGATTTCAGATTGACCCTGCCGACGAGGCGGCCACTGTTGAGGAATCCCCCGTTGAAGCTGAATCCACAACTGAGGTAGCTTCTAGCGATGAGGTAGATCCCGCGCAGGTCGAGTACCCAATCGATGCATTTGATCGAACTGCCGAGTTCGAAGACGCGCCCGAAGCTGATCCCGAAGAAGACCTTGAGCCTGGAGCCGAGTTTGAAATTGAGGCTGAGCCAGAACCCGAGCCAGAGTTTGAACCTGACCTCGATCCCGAACCCGAACCCGAGCCTGAGTTCGAATCCGACCTTGATCCCGCCCCCGAACCCGAGGTAGAAGCAGTCGCCGAAACCGATGCGCCGCCTGCAATCGAGAAGCACCCACCAGCCGACGAACCGATGCCTGAACCAACTGCCGCCTCAGAAGAGTTGATTCATCCCGCAATTGAAGCGACACTAGAGCAGACGGTCGTGCAACCCGCCGAGGTCGAAATCGAATCTATTGACGAAGCAGCACCCGCGGTCGAAACTACACCTGTCGCTGAGCAGGCAACCGAGCAAGCCACAGAAATCTTCCCCGAGCCCGCCACCATGCCCATGGACTTGACCGAGCCAATCCCGGAGCAAGCAACCGAACCAACCCATGAGGTTGCGCCGGACCCCGTCGTTCCTGTCGAAGCGCGTATCGAGGCGCCAGCCGTTGCGGTTGCACCTGGGCCAGCCCAGGAACCCGCAGCCATTCCCAGCGCCGCTCCGCCAGACGCATCGGCCGATGAGCCCACTCCGCCGCCGCCACCCGCGCCCAAGCCATTCATCAAGCTTGAATCCCGCGACAACGAAGCCGATCTGTCCCCGTTCTCCGTCGTCGTCTCCCAGGTTTACGACGGCCCACTCGACCTCCTGCTCGACCTGATTCGCAAGCAGGACATCGACATCTACGACATTCCCATCGCCCGCATTACGTCCCAGTTCCTGGGCTATGTAAACCAGTTGAAGGCCACGGACGTCGATGTGGCCGGCGAGTTCATCTACATCGCATCCCTGCTCATTCACATCAAGAGCAAGATGCTGCTCCCGCGCGCGCCCGCCGGCCCCGACGATGCCGCCGAAGACCCGCGCCGCGAACTCGTCGAGCGCCTGCTCGAACACGAGCGCTTCAAAAACGCCGCGCAGATGCTGCAGCAGAAGCAGATGCTCGAAGCCGCTACATGGAGCAATCCAGGCCTGCGCGAGTTCCAGGACGACGCCTCCGCCGAGCCGGAGATCGCCGCAGACACCGTCGACCTGGTCCGCATCTTCCGCGACATCCTCGAGCGCGCCCGCAACCGCCCCGTCATCAACCTGCAGGAAGACTCGGTGACCGTCGGCCAGATGATCCAGTTCCTCTCCCGCCGCCTCACCATGGAAGACAAGCCCGTGGCCCTGCGCCGCCTCCTCAGCCACACCCGTTCCGAGCGGGCGCTGATCGCCATGTTCCTCGCCCTGCTCGAGCTGGTTCGCCTTCAGGCCGTCCTGCTCCGCCAGGACCGCGCCTTCAGCGAAATCTTCATCAAGAAGCACGTCGGCTTCGAGAACGTGATGAATGACGGCCTCGCCAACGCCCGAGACGATTGGCGGTAATTTTGTTATAACTCTTGTTATTACATATGTTATGATATTCGCAGGAGGCGCTCCCATGGCTGCAACTACAAAAATTATCGCGGTCGGCAACTCCGCAGGGATCATCCTGCCCAAGGAGACCCTGGCCCGGCTGAATGTCGGCAAGGGCGACACACTCTACATCACCGAAGGCCCTCACGGAATTCAACTTGTGCCGTTCGATCAGGAATTCGCCACACAGATGGAGGCGGCGCGCCAAATTATGCGGGAGAATCGGGATGTACTTCAGAGACTGGCTGAGTGAACGAGCCCGTCTGGATCAATCAAAACGCGGTCATATCGATGCATCTAGAGGCTCTTATGCACCACGGCGGGGCCGAGGGCATTCGAGACCTTGGGCTATTGGAGTCGGCTCTCGCACGTCCCAAGAACCTATTTGCCTATTCCGAGCAAGTTCCATCTTTTGCAAGGCTTGCGGCCTCATATGCCAAGGGAATTGTTGCCAACCATCCCTTTGTGGACGGAAATAAGCGTACAGCTTTCATCGTTTCCGCCACATTCCTCCTGCTGAATGGCCTTAAACTAACCGCATCAAAAGAGGACCGGGTCCTAAAGTTCTGGAGCCTTGCAGACGGGTCTCTTTCAGAGGAGGACCTTGCTCAGTGGTTTGAGCAAACCACAGCTCCCCGCTGACCCTCCCCAGCTTTTCCACCGCTCCCGCCAAGCTTTTCCCTTGCCCTCTCGCCCTCCGGTGTAGAATCGATTGTAGCCCGGTATCGGCTTCCAATTCGCCGGGTAAACAATCGTGACATGATGCGATTGTTGGGGTTTTATGGACGCCTTCTTAGCCGACTCTTCACACAACTGGCACACGCCATCCCCTTTCTATTCCCAATGCAGTCCCGTTTTTGAGCTTCAATACTGGAGGCCCAGGCGTCACCGGAATTCTTCCGGCCGCCGTGGTGATTTCTGATGGCCGACCTGGCGACGGTCGTTGAAGCTATACCCGCTCGCAAATCCCTGCTTGACGGCAAGATGAAGCAGTCGTCAAGCAAATTCGGCATTGTTGCATTCCTGGCGGCCCTGTTGGGCGGCCTCGGCTATATCGCTTTTCATGTTTCAAAGGACCTGGACAACGTCGTCGTCACCAGCGTGTGGCCTTATGTTCTTCTGGCTCTGGCGTTAATCATCGCCCTTGGCTTTGAGTTCGTAAACGGCTTCCACGACACCGCCAACGCCGTGGCCACGGTCATCTATACCCATTCGCTCAGTCCCAACGTTGCAGTGGTATTGTCCGGAATCTGCAATCTGGCCGGCGTGCTGCTCTCCACCGGCACCGTTGCCTATGCCGTCATCACGCTGTTGCCTGTCGAACTCATCCTTCAGGTCAGTTCCGGCGCCGGATTCGCCATGGTCTTCGCCCTGCTCATCGCCGCCATCCTGTGGAACCTCGGCACATGGTGGTTAGGACTGCCGGCATCGAGCTCGCATACCATGGTCGGTTCCATTATCGGCGTAGGCCTTGCCAACCAACTTATGTCTCCCCACGGCGGCGCCTCAGGGTTGGATTGGCAGCAGGTCGTTAAGGTTCTCAAGGCTCTGCTCATCTCGCCCGTCATGGGCTTTGCCCTCGCCGGCATTTTGATTCTGGCTTCCAAGCAATTCATCAAGTTCCCCTCGCTTTATGAAGCGCCCAAGGACAATCAACCGCCTCCGTTCCCCATTCGCGCCTTGATGGTGCTCACCTGCACCGGCGTCAGCTTCTTTCACGGCTCCAACGACGGGCAAAAGGGCATGGGCCTCATCATGCTCATCCTCATCGGCACCGTCCCCACGGCCTACGCGCTCAACCATGCCGTCAGCCCCATGCAGACGCAGGACTTCATCGCCGCCTCACAGTACGCGGGGCAAATCCTCGACGAGCACGTGGACAAGACCGTCGTCCCCAGTTCCGATCCCCGCGCCGAAGTTACCGCTTACATCCGCACCCAGCAGTTGCAGCCGGCCACCATTGTCTCCGTCAAGGCACTGGTCGAGAACGTAAACCGCGAAGTGGTGCTCTACAAAGCGTTCAAATCGGTTCCCGCGAAAGACCAGACCAACGTCCGCAACGACATGTACCTCACCAGCGAGGCGCTCCGGCTCATGGAGAAAAACCACAACCCCGGGTTTACAGCCGCCGAGACCGCCTCCCTTAACAGCTACAAGAGCAAGCTCGACAAAGCCACCAGGTTCATTCCCGACTGGGTCAAAGTGGCCGTTGCGCTGGCCCTGGGCCTGGGCACCATGGTCGGATGGAAGCGTGTAGTGATCACAGTTGGCGAAAAAATCGGCAAGGACCACCTGACCTACGCGCAGGGCGCCTGCGCCGGACTGGTCACCATGGTCACCATCTTTGCCGCCGACCAGTTCGGACTACCGGTAAGCACCACCCACATTCTCAGTTCCGGCGTCGCGGGCACCATGTCTGCCAGCGGCAGCGGCCTGCGCATGTCCACGGTCCGCAATATCGCCGCCGGCTGGGTGTTCACCATGCCCGCCGCTGCGCTGCTTTCCTGCCTGCTCTACATGGTATTTCGCAGCATCTCCTAGACCCGACTTTAAACCACGCCCATTCAAAGTGAGAGCTTTCCCATCGTGCCGGGTGCCCCATCCTTGCGATTTCTTTTTGTCGCAAGGGTGGGATACCACAGCCCAGCATAGCGGGATGATTTGAAACGGCGCGGCTTCAGTTGCGGAGTGTCACACCATTTGTCAGGATTCTCCTCGATCTCCCTTCTTCAAATCCTATTGCTTCGGCAAATAAATNNTTTATTTGCCGGATCTATAACGTCCTCTCAAGTACGCCGCGCACCCAGCCGATGAACACCAGAGCGGTCCTCCAGTTTGCAGGGCGATTCCCGCATTGCGCAAGTTTTCTCGTCACCGAAACAACATTGCGTAGCTGCGGTTTTCTTCTGCAATAAGTCGATCTGCAATTGAGGGGAAGAATCGCATGGGAACCGCTCAAAGGGAACTGACTGGCGAGCTCCGTTGTGTAGCGCGTCAGCCGATTCTGGACCTCCAGGGCCGCGTGCACGGATACGATCTGATCTTCCGCAATACTCCCGACTCTGTCTTCCGCCGCGATGCAGGCCTCGCAGTAGAAACCATGCTCGACAACCAGGTCATCTTCGGACTCGAGCGCCTCACCAACGGTCTGCCAGCCTTTATTACCTGCACTGCAGAAGCGCTTATCGAGGGCTGGGTGCTGGTTCTCGCTCCGGGAGTGACGGTCCTCGGAGTGCCGGCAAACCTTGATCCAGCTCCGGAATTAATCGAGGCCTGCGTGGCGCTCCGTGCTCGCGGCTTTCGGCTCGCGCTGGACGATTTTAGCCGGTGGGATAAGCAGCATCCGCTCCTTGATTGCGCCGACTTTATTCGTCTCGATTTCAGAGGCTTCCGCGAGGCAGACCTGCAGCAATTGCAGGAGCATGAATTGGGATCCGTAGCCCTGGTGGCGCAGAAGGTCGAAACACAAGAGGACTACAAGCGGGCCTGCGCAATGGGCTTCACGTTGTTTCAGGGGGATTATCTTTGCCAACCTGTCCTCCTGAAAAAGCGCAAAGTGCCCGCCAGCCGGCTGGCGCACTTTGATATCGTGCGCGAGTTGTATCACGATCCCATCGACATCCATAAGGTAAGTGAGCTGGTCCGGCGCGATGCCTCCCTCACCTACCGCCTGCTTCGACTCGTCAATTCGCCCATCTATGGCATCTACCGGGAGGTGCGCTCCGTCGAGTCGGCCATCACCGTTCTGGGCGAGGCCACTTTTCGCCGTATTGTGTCGCTTGCCGTACTGAGCGAACTCAACATGGACCAGCCGGCCGAGATTCTCCACGTGGCTCTCATTCGGGCTCGCTTCTGTGAACTCGCCGCCAGCCACTTTAGCCTCGACGCCTCCGAACAGTATCTGCTCGGCATGCTCAGCCTCCTACCGGCCATGCTCGGCTTCCCAATGGAGGAGATCGTTCCCATCCTTCCCTTGCGCGGCCAGGTTTGCGAGGCCCTTGCAGGAACCATGAACTCGGAGCGAAAACTTCTTGGATGGCTTGAGTCCCATGAACGCGGCGACTGGGCATCCTGCGACCGGATCGTCGCAGCCCATGACCTCAATTCGAGCGAACTGGTCCAGTGCTACCTCGAAGCAGTCACCTGGGCCGCCGGGCCCTCCACGGCCTGAAACGACCACGATTTCCGCGTTCAAAGGCGCCCGGCTCGCTCCCGGATGCCTTTTTTGCGTTCTTCAACAGCACTGGAGCCCTATCGACACGCAGGGCCGCTCCACTTCCGGTACCATACTTGAGGTACCTATTGTCGAATGAGCCTTAAAGCAAAGCTGGAAGCCGTTATCTACGCCGCCGAAGAGCCGGTCACGCTGGCCCAACTCGCTCTCCTTTTCACCGCCGACGCCCTCGAGTGGAAGGCGGAGCAGGAGGCCGCAGCTGCCGAGTTGGCTGCCCAGGCCGACGACCCGTCGCGCTCCGATGGCGAGCCCCTGCCCACTCAAAATGGAGAGTTTGACTACCTCGCCATGGCGCAGGCCGCCGCCACCGAAGGTGCACCCCCAGAAGAGCCAGTCGCAGCAGAGCCAGCCGCAGAAGTCACTATGGAAGCCGACGTGGAATCCGCCCCTCCTTTGGCTGAGGGTGAAGATTCCACTGTTGACCAGGCGGACGGCGCGAACACCGAACCGGATTCCGGCGTGGACACCGAGATTGCTTCCTCAGGCGAGTCAGCAGCCGCAGCCAGCCTCAAACGGGAAGCCCGCCAGCGCGATCGCGAAGTCCGCACCATCCTCCGCCAGTTGCTCGACGAACTGATCGCCGAATATACCTCCGACAACCGCGGTGTCGAGATTCGCGAAATTGCCGGCGGGTATCGCATGGCCACCAAGCCCGAGTGCCACGACGCTGTCCGCGCCTTCGTCAAAAGTCTGAAACCTGCGCTCAAGCTCTCTTTGCCGTCTCTCGAAACCCTTGCTGTCATCGCCTACAAGCAGCCCGTCACCGCCCCCGAGGTCAACGAGATTCGCGGCGTCGATTCCTCGGGCGTCTTCGGTTCGCTGCTGGCGCGCAAGCTCATCGCCACCGCGGGCCGCAAGCCCGTAATCGGCCGCCCCATTCTCTACAAGACCACCAAGGAATTCCTGCTGCGCTTCGGCCTCAAGGACGTAACCGAACTTCCCTCCATGGAGGAGTTCGAGAAGATGGCCGCCATCGAACTCGACGAGCCAGAGATGGAAGGCCCGGGAGATTCCGCCCCGGAGATAAAAGAAGATCTGCGTCTGGAGATGGACGGAGCGCAAGACGAAGAGCCGGCGGACGAACCAACCGATAGCCCGGAATCCGAATCAACCACCCTTGAGGCCGCGCCTGCCGCGCCTCCTCCCACAGAGTAAGCAGAAACAGAGGCATCTCCCCATGGCCATCAAAAAAGCCAAGAAGTCCGCCAAGAAGGGCGACATTCAACCCGAGTCGATCGCACCCGTATCAGAAGCCGCGCCCGAAACCGAAACCCCGGCACCAACCCCAACCGCCGGAATCGCAGACCCCATTGGCGACACCACGGATGGCGAGGCCAAAGCCTACCTCGGCGACGAAGCCCCATCTGAATCCGCGACTGAAGAGACTCCCGAAGTCTCCGACTCCGAGCCCAGCACCGAAACCGATTCTGACGAATCCGAAGACGAAGACGCCGATCCCGAATTCATTCCCAAGCCTCGCCCTCCCGCCAAGCTCGAGCGCCTGCAGAAAATACTTTCCCAGGCCGGCGTAGCCAGCCGCCGCAAGGCCGAAGAGATGATCGAGCAGGGCCGCGTTCAGGTCAACGGCACCGTCGTCACCGAACTGGGCACCAAGGCCGATGCCGGCCGCGACCACATCCGCGTCGACGGCAAGCTGCTCCACGGCGCCGAGCGCCTCCGCTACTTCGTCCTCAACAAGCCCAAGGGTTTTGTCACCACAGTCAAGGATCCCGAGGGCCGGCCCACGGTCATGCAGTTTTTTGACAAGATGCGCGAGCGTCTCTATCCCGTCGGCCGCCTCGACTACATGAGCGAGGGCCTGTTGCTGGTCACCAACGACGGCGACCTCGCCAACCGCCTCACAAAAGCCGGGTCGGGCGTAGAGAAGGTCTACCTCGTAAAAGTTGCCGGCCAGCCCACCGAGGCCGAACTNNGTCCGTCAGGGCGACAACCCCTGGTACGAAGTGGTCCTCATCGAAGGCCGCAATCGCGAACTGCGCAAGATGTTTGTCGCCATCGGCCATTTTGTTGAGAAGATTCGCCGCGTCGGCTACGGCCCTCTTGTGCTCGATCAGGAGCCCGGCAACCTGCGTGAGTTGCAGCCAGAGGAACTCGTAGCTCTGCGCCTGGCCGCCGAAGGCAAGCACCGCACCCCCAAGGCTAAGGAAGTCCGCCGCCGCAATCTTGCCGACTCCCAGTTGCCCACCGTGCAGCCCAAGCCCAGCCGTCTCCGCACGTCCAAGCCATTCGACTCCGGGAAACCAGCCAAGCCCTTCGAGCCTCGGAGTTTTGAGGCGGGCGCTGCACCGTCAAGCGCTCCCGGTGAATTCCGCCCCAAAAGGCCGTTCAGCCCCAGCAAGCCTTTCCGTTCCGACAAGCCGTTCCGCTCGGCGCGTCCTTCAGCTGAAGGATTCCGCCCCGCCGCCGGTCCCGCCAAATTCGGCCCCGCAAAGCCGGCATGGAAGAAAGATGACCGCGCCCCGCGGCCTCCCGCACGCTTTGCCGCCGGCTCAACCGGAGAAGCTCGGCCGCCTGCCGCCAAACCCTACGGAGACAGGCCAGCCACGCCCCGCACGTACGGGTCGAAACCCGCCGCCGGCCGCACGTTTGGCAGCAAGCCTGCCGGCAGGCCATTTGACCGCAAACCCGCTTCAGCCAGGCCAGCTTCCGGCAAACCCGCCGCAGG
>PKXI01000453.1:0-549 GCA_003133425.1 Acidobacteriaceae bacterium | reverse complement strand
CGGGCCGCCCTCCATTTGACCGCCCACGCACCGGAAAACCAAGTTTCGGCAAGCCCAGATTCGAAAAATCAGGGCCAGCCAAGCCCCGCTTCGAAAAACCCAGTTTCGAAAGATCGGGACCGCCGAAACCTCGCTTTGAAAAGTCCAGATTCGAAAGATCAGGCCCGCCAAAGCCCCGCTTTGCGAAACCCGGCTTCGACAAACCCCGTTTTGAAAAACCCGCTTTCGAAAAACCGCGCTTCGACCGCTCCGGCTCTGGTCGTCCCGCCGCTCCCGGCCGCACCGGTGCCGGACCTTCCCGCCCACCCCGCGCCGAAGGCGGCCTCGGGCGCCCCTTCACCACCAGCAGCGGCAAGCCCAGGGCAGGCGGCGCACGCCCCAGCAGCAAACCGTTCAAGCCCGGCGCAGCCAGCCGCTCCAAACCCAGACCCGGAGGCTTCTCCAAGTCCGGCCCCAAAGGCTCCAGCTTCAAGGGCAAGCCCGGTGCAGCAAAGCGCCCCGGCCCCCGCCCCGGCGGGAAGAAGCGAAGCTAGAGCAAAACTAAGGTCG
>PKXI01000013.1:2870-3964 GCA_003133425.1 Acidobacteriaceae bacterium | reverse complement strand
GCGCTTTACGTGCATAAAGGCCCACACAAAGTTCGGTCACAAAAGAAGCCACACTACGCGGTCAGAGACCGAGAAGCGCCTTGATTCTATTTGTGGATGTTCTTTGAGTGAGGAACCCGGTCGACAATTACTCGCCGATCAATGGTGGCCTTCTTCAGGCTGTTGTGCGGATCGATGACGAATTTGTTCGCTGAGCCTTCGTCGAACGTCTTGTATGCTTCAATTGTTCTGTCAAGTGAGACGACCTCTACATTCATGACCTCGCTCAGGTAATCCATTCGGCCCCACAGAATTGCCATCATCAGGTCCCGGCTATACTTGACCACTGGGCACTGTCCCGCCCTCAAACTCGGCGACTTGATCCACGCTTTGCCGAAATCGAGGTTATAGCTGCCCTGTTTCTCCGTTTTGTTACGGGCTTTCAAGTCCCCGGCGATGTAGACTCCGGGAATACCCATCCCACCGCCGTAGCGAACCACCTCAAACAGGCCATTAAGCACCGCTGCCGGATCTTCTCCCGCGCCGGGGCCGTAACCATGCGACTCGAATCCGACACAGTCAACCCCGCAATCCACTTCGCGGACGCCGACGATTGCCTCGATCTGATCTGCGAGTGAAGCGGTCTTGGAAATATCCACGAACTCGTAGCCGGCTTTCTTCACGACCGCCAGCCGCTCCTTGTTGGTATCCCCGACAATGATGGCCGATGCCCCTAACAAGCGAGCACTTGCCGCCGCCGCCCGGCCTACCGGCCCAGCTCCAGCGATATACACGGTCGATCCGGGCTTGACGCCTGCTATCACGCACCCGTGGAAGCCAGTGGGCAGAATGTCCGAGAGAAAGGTGAGCTCAAGGATATGTTCCATCGCCTGATCTTTGTCTGGAAACTTCAGAAGAGCGAAGTCGGCATACGGCACCATCATATATTCGGCTTGACCGCCCTGCCAGCCGCCGAGATTGAAACCATACGCTCCGCAGGGAATCGCAGGGTTGACGTTCATGCAAATTTCGGTGTGCCCCTCTCTGCAATTGCGGCAGCGCCCGCAGGAAACGTTGAATGGGACAGAAACGAGGTCGCCCTTCTTAATGAACTC
>PKXI01000013.1:0-2809 GCA_003133425.1 Acidobacteriaceae bacterium | reverse complement strand
AGCTTTGGATAGTCCAGATTTTGGATCTCCAGTTTGCGAGGTCCCATATATGCTATTGCGCGATTACCTGCCATGAGTTGTCTTCCTTCTTTCCCGGCCCACCAGTATACAAACAACATGGCAAGGGATATGTTCAATAACGATCACGAAAGCGCGGTAAGAGGTCAGCGTGTAAAGACCGGGGCCAAGGGCGAACGCTTCTAGGCTCGGAGCGCCCGCATATCGACGGGAACAGGCGAAGCAATCACCGCGCTAAAAAGCTTCTCGTCTAGCTGAATCCAGCTTTTCTAAAGTGCGGCGTGGCCGGGATGAGGATGCCACCACGATTCGCCCTCTGGCGCTACCGCCATATCTCACCATGCCTGAACGACAGAGGGATTGATTCAATAATATTGAGCAAAGTTGACCAGCCAGCCGTTACCTTTCAACGCTAGATTCCGTCTAGGAATGTATTGGAGGATTTGCCATCATGCAGGGAAGCGAAAAGGTCATTGCCGCGCTGAATATGACTCTACAGGAAGAGTTCACAGCGCTCAGTCAGTATTTCATTCACGCCGAAATGTGCCAGAACTGGAAATACGATAATCTTTCCAAATACCTGAAGAAGCTGTCGATTGTGGAAATGAAGCATGCGGAAAAACTGATCGAACATATACTCTTCCTGGAAGGGACTCCGAATATGACCGGGCCCACGCAAATCAAGATCGGGAAGACGGTGAAAGAACAGTTGGAGAATGACCTGCAATCTGAACTCAGCGCGTTCAAGTCCTACAATGACGCGGTGAAACTGGCACGAGCCGAAGGAGACAATGGAAGCGCCGACCTGTTCACCGCGAATCTGAGGGACGAGGAAGAGCACACCGACTGGCTGGAAGCNNGGTGATCCACTCTATTCCGTTTTTGTCCCAACCACCCAAACTGGGTGGAATAGCACGATTCACAACTCTCCGCCAGCCGCGTGCTTTAGTTTTGCCTTTGAGACCGGGAAACTCTCAAACCCCAAAGGTTTTTGGGCTTATATGACAGTCTTTTTGGTAAGGTAAGGACTTGTTTTTCTCCTACCCTCCCCCGGAATAGCTGAGAGGTTTTTCCTGGCTTGGCCGTATGTCAAGACTGCCGAAGGCAACCCGATGTTCAGACGTTGGCACTCATTGCGAGTCAAGTCCTAAATGTTCTGTAGATTCCCATTCCTCAGGGTAGTTGGTTCTTGACACTGCGGCCAAGGCGATCTAAAAATNNATTATGGACCGGCGCGATTTCTTGAAGACGGCGACAACGGCAGTCGGCGTAGCTGCCACGGAGCAATTGTTGACACCCATGCTGCGTGCAGAGGGGAAGACCCCGGAGAGTGACGGAATGATCTATCGCACACTGGGCCGCACCGGGGAACGCATCTCGGCGATTGGGCTGGGCGGCTATCATATCGGTAAGCCGTCGCTTCAAGAGCAGGAATCCATTCAGCTCGTCCGCCGCGCCATCGATCATGGCATCACCTTCATGGATAACTGCTGGGATTACAACGACGGCGTCAGCGAAGTGCGGATGGGTAAGGCGCTGGCAGGCGGTTACCGCAACAAAGTATTCCTGATGACCAAGATTGACGGCCGCACAAAAGCCTCGGCGGCACAGCAGATCGACGAATCGCTACAGCGTCTCCAAACCGATCACGTTGACCTGATGCAATTCCATGAAGTCATTCGCCTGGAAGACCCCGACCGGATCTTCGCCGAGGGCGGCGCGATGGAAGCCATGCTCGATGCGAAAAAGGCGGGCAAAGTACGCTACATCGGCTTCACGGGCCATAAGGACCCGTACGTCCATCTGCGCATGTTGGACCACGCGCGCAAGCACGATTTCCACTTTGACGCCGTGCAGATGCCTCTGAACGTGATGGACGCGCATTTTCGCAGCTTTACCCACGAAGTGCTTCCAGTGCTCAACCGCGAAGGCATCGGAGTGCTGGGCATGAAGTGTTTCGGCGATCACTTTATTCTCGACAGTCACACGGTAAAACCCATCGAGGCCCTGCACTACTGCCTCAACCTGCCGATCACCGCGCAGATTACCGGGATCGACACCCAGGAGATTCTGGACCAGGCTCTGGAAGCGGCGCGAACCTTCAAGCCTCTGTCTTCCACCGAGGTTGCGAGTTTGCTGGAGCGCACCAAGCCAGCGGCCCAGGAAGGCAAGTTCGAGCTCTACAAAACCAGCAGCCACTTTGACGGAACGGCACACAAGCCCGAGGTGCTGGGCTGAGGTGGTTTTGTCCGCTCATGCTTTCATGGGGCCGGACGTCATGTGCCGGGTAAACGCATCGGTGGCCCCTGCGGATGCGGACCGGCCGCCGCACCCCACAAAAGATGCGACAAGCAAGATTCGGCTTGGGCTACTGCACGGTCAGCGTCACTGTTCCCGTTTCCGTTAGCGTGCCCGAAGTGCCAGTTAAAGCGTTCTGAATGTACTCCAGGAATCCTGCGAATGAGTCACTTCGCCCTGAGCAGGAGAACGGGCACGCTGATACTGTGCCGCACTTTGGTAGCTGTGGTGCCAAGGAACAAATCTGCGAGAAAACGGTGGCCATGAGTGCTCATGGCCACTAGGTCGCAAGGCTTTTGTCGCACCCATTTGATGATTTCCTTATCCGGTTCGCCGTAAGCCAATTCTGACTGAGTGGGAATACCTAAAGCTTGAAACTCCAGTCGAACTCGTTCCAAATAGGCGGTGTCTTCAGTGATTTCTGGACTTACGGCATCGGGGCCATAGGTTCTAGCTGCCCATCCATCAGCTACATGAAGCAGCACGATGCGGC
>PKXI01000449.1 GCA_003133425.1 Acidobacteriaceae bacterium | reverse complement strand
GCCACTTCCTTGATCATCATCGGCCGTAGCGCCTCAACGCCCTTGTCGAGAAACTCCTGCTGGCGGCGCACGATCACATCACAAGTGCGAAGGATCGTGCTCTTTCTCTGCGCAATGTTGCGCATCAGCTGCATCGCGGAGCGGAAACGCTCCTTCACATAGTCCTTGACCTCTTTGTCGGTGCCTTCAGCCACCAGCATCCGCCGGTAGCGCTGGCTGAGCCGCAGGCTGGGAAGGTCTTCCTCATTCATTGACACAACCCATTCGCCGCCGCGTTTCAGAAACACCACATCCGGTTCAATCAGCCGCGTCTGCTCGCGGTTGTAAAGGCGGCCCGGCCTGGGGTCGAGGGTGCGGATGAACTCCATCCCCGCATGAGCCTCTTCGCTTGTAATCTGTGCCGCTCGCGCCAGGTCTTTCAGGTCCCGCTTCTGCAACAGATGCAGGTGACTGTCCACAATCAGCACCGCCAATTCCATGCTGCGCCGGCGCTCTTCAAGCTGTGCCTCGGCCTCGGCTTTCAGGCTGCGATGTAGATCCTCTTCTTCAGCAGATCGCTTGGCGTAGACATGGCTGAACTCGTGTTGCTGCGCGGCAATCTGAATCAGAAGGCACTCGCGCAAATCCCGGGCACCCACCCCAGCCGGGTCAAGATGCTGCACCAGGTCAATGCCGCGCCGCAGCAGTTCAATCGCCGCGGCCTGATCTCCGAGGCCGTCCCCGTTGGCAGGCGTACTCACTGCGAACTGGCTGTAAGCCGCGGTCAGTTCTTCCTCGCTTGCGGCCAGGTACCCGTCCTCATCCAGATTGCCGATGATCAACTCGGCGGCGTTGTGCAAGTCCGCCGCCAGGCTCAAAGCTCCCAGTTGCCACGCCAAGTGATCGGACAGAGTCGTAGGCTGGGAGAGAAAGTTCTCAAACGAGGGCTTCTCACTGTCTTCATACTCCGGCTGTGTGCGATAGCCGGGATCAAGATAATCCTGGAAGTACGATCCAAAATCGATCTCGTTGAACGGGTCCTTGGGTGTGGCCGCGGGCTCTTCCGCTCCCTTGTCCAGCAGGCCCAAGCGCTCCTCGCGTTCATTGCGCTCCTGGCGGCCGGCGACCTCATCCAGCATTGGAACCGATTCATCAATCTCCTCCAGGACGGGGTTTTCCACCATCTCGGCATCGATCATCTCCTTCAGTTCGAGCTTATTCAGTGCTAAAACGCTCACCATCTGCATCAGGCCCGGAGTCAGGACCTGGCGTTGCGACACTTTCAACGTTAGTCTTGGCTGTAGCAGCGCCATAAATGGGACTCGTTCCCGTTGGGACTCAAAGCAAGTTTAATCACTTGAGAAAAAGCTTAAAGGTAAAATTGCCGCATTTCGATACAACTTTCCGGTTTTGACAATTGCTTTTCCGGCGATCTGCGTCGGGAATCGGTCCATCCTTTGACCCGTTTGTAACCTTGACAGACGCCCAGCAGCCTCAGCCCAGCGAGAAACCCTCGCCCAGATAGACGCGCCGCACCTCCAGGTCGTTTCCCAATTCATGCGGTGTTCCGGCGCGAAAGATTCGTCCCTCGGCAATAATGTACGCCCGGTCGGTTACGCTTAGCGTCTCCCGGACGTTGTGATCGGTAATCAATACTCCAATGCCCCCGGCCTTCAGGTCGAAGATGATCTTCTGCAGCTCCAGTACCGCGATCGGATCGATTCCGCTGAACGGCTCGTCCAGCAGGATGAAATTGGGCTGGATGCAAAGCGCGCGTGCAATCTCTACCCTTCTCCGCTCGCCTCCCGAGAGTGCATAGCCCCGGGTGGTGCGGATGTGGCCCAGATTCAACTGGTTGATGAGCCGTGCGGCCCTGGTGCGCCGCTCCCGATTACCCAGAGGCTGTGCCTCAAGCACCGCCAGAATGTTCTCTTCAACCGTCAGCTTGCGAAATACCGAAGGCTCCTGGGGAAGATAGCTGATGCCGAAGTTGCGCGCCCGCAGATACATGGGCAGACGGGTAATATCGGTATCGTCCACCAGCACCCGCCCGCTCTCAGGCGCCACCAGTCCCACAATGATATAGAAGCTGGTCGTCTTGCCGGCGCCATTCGGCCCCAGCAGCCCTACCACCTCCCCGCGCGAGATTTTCAGGTCAACTCCGCGTAAAACCTGCCGTCCCTTGTACGACTTGCCGATTCCTTCGGCTATCAGTGTTTCCATCTATCTCTTTGGCTCGCTTCTGCCTTCGCCTTGGCGCACCGTGGTTTCCGTCCTGGTTTCGCGTCCGCCGCCTTCGATACTGACGCTATCATCGCGGCTATGGAAAATCAAAGCCTCGCCGGTCACCATACCCCGGGCCGGATCGTTGATCCGCGGCGGCGTGGCCGCAGTTCCCGTCAGCACATACTCCCCGGTCTTGCTTGCATAGGTCAACTGTTCTCCGGTTCCGCGCCGGCCCTGGGAACTGACCACCACGTGGCCGCTCGCGGTCATCCGATCCACTTGGCCCTGTCCGGCCTCCCTGACTGCGTGACTGCCCGCAGGCACCAGAAATAGCTCTACCTGGTTAGACGTCGAGGTTGCCGAACCCGTCTCCGCAACAACGTTTCCCAGCGCGCCGCCAACCATCACCGCCTTGCGTTCAATATCGGAGTAGTCGAGCTCGCCTCCTCGTACCCTGATTACTGAAGGCGCGGCGACTTTCCCGCCTGCATCCTTGCCCGAAGCCAGGCCCGGTTCCAGACTCCCGGCGCTCAAAAGCACCACCCGCACCGGCTCCGCTGGGTCCGTACTTCGCGACACCAGCGACTTTTTTGGGCGATCGAGCACGATCACCGGCCCCGCAATCGAGTTGGATTGCTGCCACAGGCGCGCATGCCCCCGGAAGGTGGCCTCTTCACTTGCCCGGTGGAGTTGCGCCTCCTGGGCAACGGCGTGCGCCGGACCCTGCCCACCCAATGACATGCTGCCGGCAGGACCGTTTGCCGGCTGGCCGGTTCCGTTCTTGCCGGTATCCGACCAGGTAGCCTTTACGTTTCCTTGCGCGAGCGCATCGCCCGAATCCTGGGAGACGTCGATCTTGTCCGCAGTAAGCTGCATGGCGCCGTCTTCCACCCGCGGACTTAACGTCAGGTGCAGCCATTCCCCCGCACCCTCATACACAGCCCGGCCAGCCACAGCACGCAATGGCGCCTCAGCCTGTGCGCCGGGCTTTGCCGCTGGTTGATCGATGAGCACCACGTGCCCATCCAGGACCGCCGACTGAATCTGCGCCGCGCCGCCCAGCCCGCTCTTTGCACCGCCGGTGGGGCTAGAGCCAGCGAGAAAATGAGCTTCCAGCCGGTCTCCGCTCGCAGTCTGCTTGTCTCCTGTTGCGGTTGTTTCCTCAATGCCGGCATGCCCCACCCCGGTCATTGCGCTCAATGCTGAATCCGGTCCAAAGTCGCCACTCACTTCGTCGGCGGTCAGCCGGGAGGGTATTGGAGCTGCCTTGCCGCGCTGGCTCTCGCCGGTAATCGCCACGCCGCCCGTGCCATGAATCCTGGCCGGCTCAACCTTCCCGTGCCCCGCATCGCGAAAGTCCACCTCCGCCACCGGCGAGCGCCACGTTCTGCTCAACCGCAGCACTGCGGCTTGCGAGTTCGCAAGTGGCTTGCTCAGTTCGTCGCTGTGCATCTCCACGCCCCGCTCCAGGTGCGCGTGGAGCAGTTCGCCCTTTGTCGTGAATTCCAGATCTGCGGTTGGCGATGTCCCATGAATCTGCCGATCCCCGCTCACCGAGTCCATCTGCACCCCGCCCTCCAGGTGACCGTGGCGGGGCTGGTTGTGCTCGTCAAAGTCCATTGACCCCGTGGGTGCCGCCACGTGCCCTCCGGAAGCCGTAGTCAGTGTGAGCCCGGTTGTCGCATCCAGCCGTATCGCTGACCCGTCTCCGCGGAACAGGATCTTCGCTTCGCTGGCCTTCGCCTGACCGCCGCGGAAATCCGCCGTGGCCGCTTTCAGATGGCACTCCAGGTCCGCGCGCTTGAACTCCGCATGCTGGGCATGGATCTCGACCGTGTCGCTGCCGCGCCGTGTTGTCAGTTCCACCGCATGGTCCAGAACCAGGACGCCCTGCTGCGAGTCGTAGGTTGCGCCCATGGAACTGCCCGATCCCTGGGTCACAGAAAAATCCACGCGCTGGCTGGTCGTTGCAATGCCGCTCTTCTGGCTGAAGGTGAGCCCGCTGGTCTTTACGTGAATTTCGCCCGACGCGGCCGTCTCGGCAGCAGTAGCCAGCGGCTTGGCAATCGCCTTGCCGCTTACAACCTGGCTTGCCGTCACATTGGGAGCAATTGCCGGCGCCACGCTTGGGCGCATCAGCGTTATCTCCACAGGCCCGGATGCGGTCGCCGTTTCATCCTTCTGGTTGTATTCAAACTCGGCGCCCTCGATGCGGTCCACGCGGCTGCCGTCTTCTCCATACAGCTCAATCTTCACATCGTGCAGCAGCGCATGGTCGTTCTTTAGCTGCACCACCTTCGAAGCGTGAATCTTGAACTGCGAATGCGCGCCCAGGGCATGCGAAAAGGTGACGCCGTTTGCCTCCTGTTGGATGTCTATTCCCAAACGCTTGGGCAACTCTTTCAAGTTGAGGGGATTCTTCAACTTGCTCACGGCCAGAAACACGACGAGCGCCACCACCAGCAGAATTCCTGCGCCCAGCACCAGCGTTCGCAGCCGTTCAATGGTGAATCGCACGCCCTAGTTCCTCACTCCCAGTCGTGCCGCCAGCCGCTGTGCAAGGCTCTCGCCCAACTCAGACCACAACAGTCGCGCCGTCGCCCCTGAAGCTTTCTCGACGGCCGTGGTCAGCGCCACCAGTTGGCGCACATTCTCTTCCACGTGCCGCGCAGCCACCGAGTCCAGCTCGAGCTCTTCTTCCAGGAACGGTGTGTCCGAGCCAAAGTCCACACGGATGTGCCCATCCTGCTCGAACGCCGCCTCGTCGAACAGCGGCCCGAATCCGGTCACCCGCACCAACCGCGGCTCCCGCACCCAGCGCGCGTCGAGCATGTCATCCTGAGCGGACCCTGAGCGAAGCGAAGGGGAAGTCGAAGGACCTGCTTTTTGGAATTCCAACTCCCACAGGCTCCAGCCAATCTGGAACTCGTAGGCGTAATCGTCATGCAGCAGTTCAAGTGCCTCTTCGACTGCCAGCCGCGGTTCCGCGTCCTGGCTGGGCGTTTTGCCTCCGCGTCCCCAAACCCGCTGAAAGATGGGAGTCTCGGTCCAATTGATGGGCCACACGGTTGCGGCATAGACCCCCGCCTCGCCGCCATGCGCAGCAAAGGCGCCCAGCACCGCCGTCAGCTTGTCAGCGAGCGCCGCCAGGCGCAGATTCGGATACCACAAACTCAAATAAAGCGTGTCAGCCATCTGTACTGATTGTAGACGCGCAGGAACAGCGGAAGATGCGGGGAAGAAGTTGCCGATTCTCAAGAATGGTTTGGGTGCCCCAGAGCCTGCCGTGAGCGAAGTCGAATCGGTCTCGATTCTGAGACCTGGGACTAATTCAACTATTGCTTCGGCAAATAAATACCAACAACCTTTGGGTGCCCCATCCTCGCCACGTCTTTGTTTTTGTGGCTAGGGTGGGGTAGCACGAAGACAGTATTTATTTGCCGGATCTAGAAGCGGTGACAATCAGCGCCGGGGTCCCCCATCCATTCCGCGCATTTTGCGGAATGGGTGGGATAGCTAAAATCTCAGTCCGCCCGTCTCTCTTGTCGCAGAGAAGTCCCGTGCCCCATCTTTGCGACTTGTTTCTGTCGCAAAGGTGGGAAGCCACGAACCTGTCTGTCAGAAAAACGGTGTCCCGTCCTAAGCGGTAACAATCTCGCTGAAATCCGCAATGCCCGAGAAACCTCGAAGCACGCCATCGATCAGCCCCAGGTGCGCACCGCGCACCGCCGGATCGGGATCCAGCACCATCACCTTGTCGAAGAACGCATCCACAGCCGGACGCAGCGTAGCAATCAAAGCCAGCGCTTCGTTGTACGAGCGTAATTGCCGCAGCGTCGCGACTTCCGGCGCAAGCGCGGCAGCCGCATCGTGGAGCCGCTGTGCCTCTGCAGAGAGGCCGATTCCAGAGCCTGCCTGGAGGTCAAATCCCTTTTCCTCCGCCTGCCGCAGAATATTCTTGATCCGCTTGAAGGCCGCAGAAATCGCCGCGAAATCTTCCGACCCGCGCACCGCCGTCAACGCATCGGCCCGCGCAATCGCATCGCAGACATCGTCTGCCCCAGCCGCCAGTACCGCAGCAACAACGTCATATGCAAAGCCGCGCACTTCTTTTAAATAGAAGTGCAGCCGCTCGCGCAGAAAGGCCGCAACCTGCGCCTTATTCGCGGCGTCCGGCCCGGCCGCTCCCACCACATCGTCCAGCGTCAGCGGCAGCCCCGACTCCGCCAGAATCTTCACAATCGCGTTCGCCGCTCGCCTTAGCGCAAACGGATCTTTCGATCCCGTAGGCGCGTTGCCGATTCCAAACATCGCCGTAATCGTTTGAATGCGGTCCGCCAACCCCAGCACTCGCCCTTCGACAGTCGAAGGAATCGCATCGTCGGTCGAAGCAGGCTTGTACTGGTCATAAATTGCTTGAGCAACTGTCTCGCCCAGTCCTTGCGCACGCGCGTAGAGACCGCCAATCACTCCCTGCAACTCGGTAAACTCTTTCACAAGCTCAGTAGTGAGATCAGTCTTGGCGTATCGTATGGCATTCTTCAACCGATACACATCGAATTGAACGCCGTAGTCGCTCATCAGCTTCCCGCTCAGGTTCTCGGCGACTCGCAGATTCTGCTCGGTCTTCCAGTGATAGCTTCCCAACTCCTTCTGGAAGGTGACATTCTTCAGGCTCTCCACGCGCTCTGCCAGTGGTGTCTTCTGGTCGAAGTCCCAGAAGAACCGTGCGTCTTTGAACCGCGCCCGCAGCACCCGCGCATTCCCGTGCCGGATAATTGCGCGGCCCTCGTCGTCCACCTGCGTATTCAGCACCCCCAGAAAGTGCGGCGCAAGCTTCCCGTCTGCGCCCTCAATTGCGAAATATTTCTGGTGGTCGCGCATCACCGTAACCAGCACTTCTTCCGGAAGCGCCAGGTATTCCGGCTCAAAGTCGCCGAGGATCACGGTGGGCCACTCGGTCAGATGCACCACCGTCTCCACCAGCGCCTCATCTTCGCGCCACCGCGCACCAGCCACCGTGCGTGTTGCCGCATCCAGCCCCTTGCGAATCGAATGCCTGCGCTCCGCGACGTCCACCATAACTTTTGCGGCGCGCAGGGTTTCTTTGTAGCTCTTCGCCGAAGTTAGAACCACGGGGTGGTCGCCGTGAAGAATGCGATGCCCGCGGCTCGCATTGGCCGCTCCAATCCCGGCAATCTCCACCGGAACAATCGCTGCATCGAGCAGCGCCACAATCCACCGCACCGGCCGCACAAACCGCTCCGGCTTGCCCGCGCGCCAGTACATGTTCTTGGCCCAGTAGAGACCGAGCACTTCCTTGGGCAACTCGGTAGCCAGCAGCTCCGACGCCGCGCGCCCCTGCCGCTTCACCGTCGCGCCCACGTACTCACCCTTGGCGTTGGCAACTTTTTCCAGAGCCGAAACAGCCACGCCGGCCTTCTTCGCAAAGGCCTCGGCAGCCGCCGTTGGCGCTCCGTCTTTGAACGCCACCTTCCGCGAAGGCCCGGTCAACTTCTCTTCGGTGTCCGACTGGCTTGCGAGTACGTCCTCTACCAGCACAGCCAACCGCCGCGGCGTCGAGTAAGTCGTAAGTTTAGCCGCCGGCCCGAGCAGCCGCTCGCGCGAAAGCAAATCATTCACACGGCGGCCAAGCTCAGCCTCGGCTCCAGCAATCATGCGAGCTGGAACTTCTTCCAGCCCAATCTCCAACAAAAAATCAGACATAACTTTGAATATCTTTCCGCTAACTCGTGAATAGCTATCTGCTTTGAAGGGTACGGGCTTTAGCCCGTACATAAATCCCCAAAAAATCGACCGGGCTTTAGCCCCTGAGGGAATGCCTGCTTCGATCCCGAAACAGAATCTGGCGTCCGCTAACTCGTCTGCTGTGCCGCGTACACCTTGGCCACGCCAACAGCCAGTGTGCGAATGCGGCCGATCATGCCTACGCGCTCGGTCACGCTGATCGCCCCGCGCGCGTCAAGAAGATTGAAAAGGTTCGAGCACTTGAGCGCCAGCTCATAAGTGGAGATGAGCGGGAACCGGCGCTTCCCCGTTGCGGTCGCCTTGTCATCGGCCAGCACCGCGTTCGCCTTCGCCAACAGACCCTGCGCTTCGGCCTCGTAGCTGTTGAAGTGCGCCCACAGCCGCTCCACATCAGCGTCCTCAAAGTTGTACACCGAGTACTGCAGCTCCTCGGTCAGCCGCAGATCGCCGTAGGTGACAACCGCGCCCGTCTCGGGATCGCACGCCCACACCACGTCGTAGACCGAGTCCACGTCCTGCATGAAGGCGCAGAGCCGCTCAAGTCCATAGGTCAGTTCAGCGCAAATGGGGTCCAGGTCCAGTCCGCCGCACTGTTGGAANNTAGGTGAACTGGGTAATCTCCATTCCGTCCATCATCACCTGCCAGCCCACGCCCCAGGCGCCCACAGTGGGGCCTTCCCAGTTGTCCTCTTCGAACTTCAGGTCGTGCTTGCTCAGGTCGATTCCGATCGCTTCCAGCGACTGCAGGTAAAGCTCCTGCACGTTCACCGGCGGCGGCTTCAGAATCAGCTGGAACTGCGTATGCCGAAAAAGCCGGTTAGGGTTCTCGCCATAGCGGCCGTCGGCAGGCCGCCGCGAGGGCTGCGCATAGCCAACGCGATAGGGCTTGGGCCCCAGCACGCGCAGAAACGTCTCCGGCGCCATCGTGCCCGCGCCCACTTCGACGTCAAACGGTTGCTGCAGCACGCACCCGCGCGCCGCCCAAAAACTCTGCAAGCGGAACAAAAGTTCCTGAAAGGTAAGCGCGGCCGGTTTGGCAGCGGATACCGCGGTAGTAGTTGGTGCAGTTGATGATGACACTGGGATACTCACTCTCGACGGTGCAACTGGATTGAGCCAATTTTACCAGCCGGAGTGTTGCGGTGGCTTGAGGGCGGTTGTCAGATCGAAATCGGTCTTGGTAAGGTTCCTGCCGGATCAGTCGTCTGTGTCCTGTTCGGCACTCTGCTTTCTTCTCCACACTTGTGCAGCGGAGAAGGCTGCCACAACGAGAATGGCTCCTCCGGGAACACCGAGCCACCACCCCAGCCAGTCGGCGTCTGTGGAACCGGACCATCCAGTGGATTTGCCCGTAAGCAGTTCTATTCGGATCGCACGAGGATCACCGAGGATCGAGTTCTCGTCCAGATAAGTGACACGCACTGTATCTTCATTTGCAACGGGAAAAGGGCCGTTGTCCTCCTGAGGGAGTTCGATCGAGGTCTGAAGCAGCAGGCGTTGCTGTGAGGATGGCATTAGTACGAATGTCCACCAGCTCCTGCGTGATGTGTGATGCCGGTTCCAATCGACGGCGTGCCCCACGATGGATACGCGGCGCGCGGAAGACGGGTAAGTAGATTTGTCTATGGAGACGAAACACAGGCCCAGACCAAATAGCCCCACTAAACACAATAAGGCGCCAGGTAGTTTATAGAAGAGGAGCGCGATTGCGAGCGTGATGACGGCTGCCGCTGCGGCAACAATGATCCAAATATTCATCGGACGCTCCTTCTCAACTCAGTGGAAGTCGTGTTCGCAAATGTCTGTCTCGTCCAAGTCTAGTGGCGAGTTCCCCAGGGTCTCGCTTTTGAGGCGGGGAAGCTGCAAATCCATGCAATTGTGGCTCTAAGCGGATTTCCGCCGCGGACCGGCTTTCCGGCCAACTGCGGGGAGCCGAGCGGCTCCGGCCGTCTTCTTACCCAGGGCACTATGAATCATGAACGCCGAACGGGTGAGCTTCGCCGCTCGCGCGTTCTTGTCGATCTCTGCAAGCTGGCTCGAGCGGGCGGTGATGTTGAAGCGGACGGTCTTCTCCGGCTCGGCCACCTCCACCAGAAAAGCAACCGCGCCCTTCATGGCAGGGTCATTGTGCAGGTCGTCGAGTGTAGAGGGTTCCGGCAGCCGCTCTCCATCTTCCCGCATGCCCCCGATATGGAATGAGAGCGCCTCCACCGCCATGCGCCGCGCCTCTTCCAGGGTGGAACCTGCCGTGATGCATCCCGGAAAATCAGGGAAGCTCACGCCATAATCCGACTTTCCGTCCTTGTGGAGATATGCGATGTATTCCATTCGATCCTACTTACCTGAGCCTGATGCCCGCTTGTTTTTCGATGGAACGAAGAGTCCCCGCCGGTACGTCCTTGCGCGGTGACGGCACCGTAACACGTCGCGGTTTTGTTGCATGTTTAAACTGCTTGTGGCTTCCCACCTGGGCAACCTCAAACCATCCGTCGTCTTTCAATCTCCTGATGATTTCCCGGCTGTCCATCCTGCTCCAGTTTTCAAGTTAATAATACACACTCTATACACACTATTCAAGAATCACCCTCCCAGCCGGCCCAGCGCCTCCGCCGTGCGCAGCTTGCGCTCCAGGTGCCGCTCCAGAGACTGCAGCGTGAACCGCCGCAGGTCCGTCCCGCGCCGCCGCGGCCACGGTTCGGCAGCGAAGGCCGAAACCGGCGCCCGCAGCATCCTCTGCGCAAGTTGCCACGAGTCTGCCGAAAGCGCATTCGCGTTTCCGTTGCGATGCACCGCGCAAAACAGCCCGTCCCCAAGCGAGTTGAAACTCGCCTCGCCGGCCACGAGCGTTTCGCCGCAGGCCGTGCAGTGGGCAATATCCGGCAGCAACCCCATCAGCCGCGTCATCCACAATGAGAAATACGTCAGCGGCATCCACGGCTGTTCGACGGTCGTTTGCTCCAGTACGCTCACAAGCAGCCGGAAGACCGTCTCCTGGGGATCGTGCTCCGGTAGCACCTCGTCCAGCAATTCGGCAAAAAAGCTCAGCACCGTCATTCGCACGTGATCCACCGGCGAGGCCAGCGGCGAGCGCAGAATCTCCAACTGGTCGAGACGGACAAGTTCCTGCCGGGGTTTCTCGGCAAACCACGCCCGCGCCACCGTCATCGGCTCCAGCGCCCCGCCAAACCGCTTGCGGCTCCTCAGCGCCGACTTGGCCACGCCCTTCATCCGTCCGTAATCGCGCGTAAAAAAGCTCACGATCAGGTCGGCTTCATGCAACGGCCAGGTGCGCAAAACCACCGCTTCTGAGGTCAGTACGCTCATGCGACTACTATCTTCGCACTACGGAACAGAAATGGAGGACGACGGTGGTTTTTATTGATCTAATTTGCGTTAGCGAACAAGTGTTCAAACAAAAATTCGCATAGGTCTCACAGGCCGAACAAACAGCTCCCAAGCCGGGGAACTGTGACCGAAACTTGGCTACAAAGTCCGTGAAATAAGTAGCCCCTAACACCAAGCGCATGTAGGCTTTGCCGTCCGCACCCCACGGCGTCCCAAGGCCGCAAACTCGCGCGGAATGCGGGGATTTACGTGATTGCATACGCAAAAACTCTCAGCCTCTCCGTCTCATCCTGTGCAAGACTTCCGCCTACTATCAAGCTAGAATGAAGCCAGAGGTCTCACATGCCATCCGCAATGGTCACCTTCAACGGACGCATCACACTCCCCACAGACATTCGAAAACAGCTTGGACTGAAGACTGGCGACAACATCGATTTTGTCGAAATCGAGAAGGGCCAGTTTGCCATCCGTCCTCGCACCTCCACAGTCCCCGCTGTGGATGCAGGCGTGCCGGCGCAACCCTATGCGTCTGCCGCCCAAGAGGTCAGAGAAACTGTTCAGTAGGTTGCCGCGATAAGATCAGTCAACCACAACTCTGCGCTTCTCAAGCGCACGCCCCCTTATTGAGTTCGCAAGCCCCAACAAACACACAAACGCGCACCCTGCCGAGGCAGGGCGCGCGTTTGCTGAAGGCTCAACTGTTGTAGAGGGCCGAGCTGTTTAGCGGCCGAAGTGTGCGGCGTTTTTCTCGGTAAAGTGGACCCACTTCTCCGGCAGGTCGTCCTGCGCAAAGATGGCCGAGACCGGGCAGGCCGGAACGCAGGCGCCGCAGTCAATGCACTCAACCGGATCGATGAACAACTGGTCCGACTCACCGAATCCGTCTTCGTCCTTCTTGGGGTGGATGCAATCGACAGGACATGCGTCTACACAGGCGGTGTCCTTGGTGCCGATACAGGGTTCTGCAATGATGTAGGCCATCTCTGATTTTCTCCGGGGAGACTCACTCTCGACGCTGATAGTAGCACAGGACCCCAAAGGCTGACTGCGTCCCGCGCGACCGTGTTTTGCGATGCGGGAATCAGGGTGGGAATCCTGAGAATCATCTTCCTTTTTCGGCCTTGCTTCTGTTTTCGGCCCGGCGCTGCGCAAACTCCTGGGGCGTGGGAATTGGTGCAAGGTCGCGCCCGGCAAACATGTTCTTGAACAGATTCACCAGCTCGTCTTGAATCAGCCCATTCGAAGCCAGAATCTCGCGACTGTCAAGCCGGAAAGGGTTGCCGGCAAAGTCCGTCACCTTTCCCCCGGCTTCCTCCACCAGCAGGATGCCGGCCGCTGTGTCCCACGGATTGAGGTTGAACTCCCAGAACGCTTCCAGGCGCCCGGCGGCCACATAAGCCAGATCCAGCGCGGCCGACCCCGTGCGCCGCACCCCGTGCGAGCGCAGCGTGAACTCGTGGTAGAAGTGGATATTCGGACTCGCATGGCGCTTGCGGCTGGGAAAGCCGGTGGAAAGCAGTGCCTCAGCCAGATGGGAAATGCGCGACACCCGCTTCGGCTTGCCATTCAGATTGGCGCCTTTTCCGCGTTCGGCAGTATAGAGCTCATCCCGCATGGGATCGTAGATGACAGCCGCCACCAGTGTTCCGTCCTGATCCGGCGGCATCCCGGGGGTGCGCTGTTCGAGGCCCATCGAAACGCAAAATTGCGGAAACCCATGCGCAAAGTTGGTGGTGCCGTCCAGCGGGTCCACGTACCAGCGGAACTCCCCCTCCATGCGATCCCGCGTGCCTTCTTCGCCGTAGATTCCATGCTCGGGGAAGGCCTCGCCCAGCCGCTCCCGGATCAGCTTTTCTACCGTCCGGTCGGCCACCGTCACCAGGTCCACGTCGCCCTTGTATTCGGTCTCCACGCCATGGGCAAAGAACTCGCGCAACCGCGCGCCTGCCTCGCGCGCAATCTCTTGTGCCTTGGGAACCCAGACCAGATTCTGCACCGCTACGGCCTCGCCGCCGCTCACGAGACTTCCTCGGGCGGTATAGGCTCGATGACCGGCGCCGTTCCTTGCACCACCGCGGCACGCGGCAAGCGGCGCTTGCCCGCTTCGCTGATGGTCCGGATCTGGTGCTTGTAGATGAACAGGTTGGGGTGTCCATCGCGCGTAAGCCGCAGCATGGCGTCGTCAAAATATTCAATCCAGCCGCGAACGGTCTCCCCGTCCCGCAGCTTGATATGGACAATCACCTGGCGGTCGCTGAGCGAACGCAGATAGAGCGCTTCCTGGCCGGTTTCGCCCGGCGGAGGCGTCTTGGAACGGCGGCGCGAGGAAAGTGGGGAAGTCATGATTCCATTTTAGATGCAACGGCCAGGGAGAAGTAGACTGACGATTCGATGGTGAGCCAATTTCCGGATAGCCAACCACACGCCCCGAGGTCGGAAAGAGTGGCGGAAATGCTCGTTGAGCGCATCCGCACATTCTCGCCAGTTGAGGTTTACCTCGGGTTAGCCGTAAACCATCCTGAACCTTAAAGCCGTTGTCATCTTGAGCGGAGCGAAGCGGAGTCGAAAGATCTGCGGTTGCTTTTTCGCAGCGGAAGAGCCACCAGGCGGTTACAATCCTGACCATGCCCAATGGGCCTTATTTCACGTACATCTTCGCGAGTCGAAGCCATACGCTCTACGTCGGCGTCACCGGAGAGCTGCAAAAGCGCGTCTTCGAGCACAAATGGAAAGAGCATGATGGCTTCACCGAGCGCTACAACTGCGACCGACTCGTCTGGTTCGAAATTTATCAAGACATTCGAAATGTGATCGCGCGGGAAAAGCATCTAAAGGGATGGCGACGCGAAAAGAAGATTGCATTGATCGAGAAGACGAATCCGGCATGGGTGGACTTGAGCAGGGACTGGTACGACGTAGAGCCAGCTGACCTGAAACGTGCAACGGATCGCATGAATTCCTAAAAGCAACCGCAGATCTTTCGACTTCGCTTCGCTCCGCTCAAGATGACAACGGTGATGGGGTTCCGGGTCTATTGCCGAGGCGACCTCCGCTCAAGATGACATGCCTGGTTTGCTCATGACGTGCAAACCGAAAACTGATCCGCCACCGGCGTTCCTGAAGATCGGACCGGAACCCAGCCGTCAGTTGTCCCTGGCCGGCTTATCCCCGTAGTACCCCGTTTTGTGGTGGACGTTGAAGTCATCAACCGCGGCCCTCGGAACGGTAACCTGTATCCGGTGGAAGACCCTTCCAGGCTCCTGATTCCGGGGATAATAGCCAAGCAGATACTGTGTGCGCAGATCGTCGCCGACCTTTGCAAAAGCCTTGTCGAGCCCGCCGTCGGCTACATAAAAGTACTTGCCGCCCGTCTGCTCGGAAAGCGTGATCAGCGCGTGCTCGCCGCCCAGGTCGCGTCCGGCGCTGGCCTCAATGGGCACGTCGATGATCGAGTAAATCATCACCTCGTTGCGCAGAGCCTGCTCCAGCGCCTGGGCATAGGTAGTGTTCTTGGCGGTGTCGTCGCCGTCTGAGATCACCACCAGCACCTTCCGTCCATCCTTTGCGCCCAGCCGTTCGGAGCCCTGGTAGATTGCATCGTAGAGCGCCGTAGCAAAGTCGCTGCGCAACTGGCTCAGCCCGCGGTCGATCTGGGACATCTTGTTGGTGAAGGGCGTCAGCGCCCTCACTTCAGTTGCAAATTGCAGCACGCTCATCTGGTCCTGCGGGCGCACAATCGCATGGGCAAATCGCCGCGCCGCTGCTGCCTCTTCGGTCAGATCCTTGCGCACGCTGCCGCTGGTGTCGATGGCCAGGGTCAGATTCAGCGGCATCTCCGACTGCTTTTCAAACACCGCAATTTGCTGCAGGCGTCCATCCTCCGACACGGCAAAATCCTCGCGCGTCAGTCCGCCCACAATCGCTCCATTGCGGTCACTCACATTCACAAACACGCTCACCAGCCTGACGTCCATGTGCAGCGTCGTCTCCTGTGCACCTAACGGCAAAGCCAGAAACGCGGCAAGCGCTAAACCAAAAATCCCCGCCAGCTCCAGCACGTATCCCCGTGCCCCATCCTTGCGCCTTCTTTTTGGCGCAAGGGTGGGAAGCCACAAAGCCTGGAAGACGGGCGCCCCAGGTTTCGATTTCGAGACCTGGGATCGAAGGACGCTTACCAGACGTTGGATTCCTCCGGCCTTACCCCTCATTGGAAGCCTCCGGATCAACCGCGAGCCCAGCCGGAAACGGTTCACCGTCCGCCCACACCACTCCGTCAACAAAGGTCTCCTTCTTCCAAATGGGCACTGTATTCTTGAGCGTATCGATGAGCCAGCGGCAAGCATCGAAGGCCGCGCCCCGGTGCGCAGAAGCCACCACAATCAGCACGCTAGTCTCGCCCACATCAAGCCGTCCCAACCGGTGGACCAGCGTCACCTGTCGCACGCCGAATCTTTCCTGCGCCTGCTCTGCAAGTTCCTTCATCTGCTTCAGCGCCATCTCTTCGTAGGCCTCGTAGTCCAGATGAAGCGTTTGCCGCCCGCGCGTGTTGTTCCGCACAATGCCATCGAACACCGCCACCGCGCCATCCTCGCCACGCTTGGCCGCGGAAATCAGTTTCTCTGCATTGATCGGCGAGCGAGTCAGCGCGATGACCGTCGGTTCATCCTTGCACTCATCCAAAGTTTTCGCTGGACGCGAAGCACCACCGCCGGAGACGGGCGGCAGCAACCCAACCTCATCGCCGTCGCGCAGCAGGTGTCCGGCCGTCGAGTACTCGGCGTTCACGCTGATCGCAATGCCGCGCAGCACGTGCCCCGGCAGGGAATCGGGCAAGTTCGCTTTCAGGCGCTCCAGCAGATCCGCCACCGAGGCGCCTTCCGGCAATTCCATCGTGGTCGCACCGGCGCCCAGCCAATCTTTCGACACTCCAAAGAGAAGAACTCTTACACCTATCACTTGCAAAAGAATACCGCCTGCCACTTAGACGCAGCAGGCGGCAATCAGGCGGCGAAACTCAGAAGGCATCAAACCACTTTGTACAGGAATCCGGTGGGCGTTCCCCACAGGTTCCGTGCCCGGTCCTCATAAAAAATACTGAACTCGATTCCGGCCATATCGAAGTCGAACAATGGAACGCGGTCGAACGTGTAGTCGCCGCGCACGGAGTACTGGTCGCCCCCGCAGTCGATCATCAGTGTATCGCCCGTGGAAAGCCGCTCGGGATGCGTCAACAGCATGCACCCAAAGGCAAACACGCCCAGGCCAAATTCGTTGCCGGCCAGTGCCACGCGGGTGCGCCGGGCAGACGATCCGCGATGCAGCATTCCCGCCTGAGCAGCCACCACCAGAATGTCGCTGCCTTGCTGCTGATCGGCCAGAATCTTTTCCGCCAGCTTAGACCGCTCCATCTGGCGAAGATACATCTCGCCCAGCTTGCCCACAATGCGGTTCGAGAACCTGCGCTTTGCAGCCACAACTCCAAGAAGCATTTCGACCGCTTCGTTATAGGTGGATGCGAGCGTCTGCCAACGGGGAATTGCAAACCACGCCTCTGCGCCCTCAGGAAGTCCCCGCCGTGCCAGCTTCTCCTGGCAACTGCCCAGGCTCGGAAACAGCTTCCGCAACTCCGTCACCTGTGCCTCGACCGGCCGCACCCGGTAGGTGGGTGGATACATGCGATTCGAGCCCACTTCCTCGTCCTTGAACTTGTCGCTCACCGTATGACGATGGATGATTTCCACCACTGTTTCGGCGACCTCGCTCTTCAGTTTTCCGTCCATGTCGAGGACCACCTGCACGCTTTGCCGGTCAAGTTGTTCGATCGCCGTTCTATACGCGGTCAGGACCGCCTCGCCAAGAAAATCCTGCAACATGCGGTTCTGCTGGTCGGTGGTGTTGCCAGATAGATGCAGCGGAACAATCTGATGGGGTATCGCTGTTGTGGTGGCCATGGTTACCGCTCTCCGCGCTTCTGCGCGTTGGATTCTTTGGCTTTTATCGGCGGAATTGGGGATTTCGAGAGGCCAGCATTACCAGAGTTGTTCTTCTTTGGGACACTCACCGAAAACCAAAATGGGAGGGAGAGCCTGGCTTCCGCGCCTGTCCGCGCCTAGCCCGGGCAGAATCACTCACCGGTTGACTACTGTATCGCTTAGCGATACAGTGAGGCAACCATGCGGATGCACAACCCACCCCATCCCGGCAGGATTATTAAGGAGGCCATCGAGGCCATACCCCTGACCGTTACCGGATTCGCGGCGCATATCGGAGTGTCAAGAGTAGCCTTGTCCCGTGTTCTGAATCAAAAGGCCGCCGTTACACCTGAGATGTCCATCAAGATAAGCGAGGCTTTTGGACAGAATTCGCCTGATATCTGGTTCAACCTTCAAAACGATTACGATTTCTGGCGCGCGTCCCATGCCAGGACTCGGCGCAAGAAAGTCGAACCGCTGAAGTCGGTGGCAGCCTGAACAGTGGCCTGATCATGTTCCTGGGCTCTGCTGTCGTTCTTCCCAATAACAGTTGCTTTAAAACGGTTCCACAATTGCTGTACCCTGAAGCCACTGCCGTCCAGGGCATTTTCCTTAAGAAAATGCCACCTCGCACGCTGCCAGAAAGGGCACGTGAATTGTGGAACCGCTCTGATGCGGCCAGGAATTACAGCTTGGTTTGCCGGTCATGCAAAGCGCGCAAACAAAAAAGGCCGGCAGGTTCGCCGGCCTTCATCGTCTAATCCTCGGGCGCTTTACGAAACAGAGCGCCCCGCGAGTTCCGCCTCAACCGGCTGAGTATCCGGCCGCGCCTTCAGCAGCGGCAACGCCACGGCCAACACATCCTCGATGCGGTTGGCGTAGTGCACCGTCAGGCCCGCCATCATCTCCGGCGTCAGGTCCTCTTCCACGTCCTGGCGATTCTCCGCCGGCAGAATGATGGTTTCCACTCCCGCCCGGCGTGCCGCCAGAAACTTTTCCTTGATTCCGCCCACCGGCAGCACGTTGCCGCTCAGCGTGATCTCTCCGGTCATTGCCGTCAGCGGGCGCACCGGCGTATCGGTCAGCAGCGACGCCAGCACCGTTGCCATCGTCACTCCTGCCGAAGGACCGTCCTTGGGAATCGCTCCGGCCGGCACGTGGATGTGCAGGTCGATATCCTTCGTGAAGTCCTCGGCCAGCCCCAGGCTTGCAGCGTTCGAACGCACCCAGGTCAGCGCGGCCTGCATCGATTCCTGCATCACCTCGCCAATCTGGCCCGTCATCGTAAAGCCGCCCTTGCCCTTCATCTTGTTGGCTTCGATGAACAGAATGTCGCCGCCGGCCGGCGTCCATGCCAGGCCCACAGCAACGCCGGGCCGCTTCACCCGTTCCGCCACCTCGGTGTCCACGCGCACCTGGATGCCGCCCAGGAACTCCTTGATCACCTCGCGCGTCACCACCAGCTTCTCCGCATGGCCCTCCACCACGCGCCGAGCCTGCTTGCGGCAAACCGTGCCCAGCGCCTGCTCCAGTTTCCTGACGCCGGCTTCCCGCGTGTAGTGGCGAACGATATAGCGCACCGCATCCTCGGGAATCTCGATCTGCTCGTCCGTGATTCCATTGCCCTTGATCTGGCGCGGAATCAGGTACCGGTTCGCGATCTGCACCTTCTCCTCTTCGGTGTAGCCCTGCAGCGGAATCAGTTCCATCCTGTCCAGCAGCGGCGGCGGCACCGTGTCCAGCATGTTCGCCGTGCAGATGAACAGCACCTTCGACAGATCGAACGGCACGTCCAGATAGTTGTCGCGGAACGAATTGTTCTGTTCCGGGTCCAACGTCTCCAGCAGCGCAGAGGCTGGATCGCCGCGGAAGTCTCTTCCCAGCTTGTCCACCTCATCCAACATGATCACCGGGTCGTTGGTTTCCGCCCGGCGAATGCTCTGAATAATCTGGCCCGGCAACGCGCCAATGTAAGTCCGGCGATGGCCGCGAATCTCTGCTTCGTCGTGCATGCCGCCCAGCGAGATGCGCTGGAATTTGCGGCCCAGCGCCCGCGCAATTGACCGGCCCAGGCTGGTTTTGCCCACGCCCGGAGGCCCGACGAAACACAGAATCGGTCCTTTCATGCTGGGCTTCAACCGCCGCACCGAAAGGTAATCGAGGATGCGGTCTTTCACCTTCTGCAAGTCATAGTGGTCGGTATCGAGAATCTCTTTCGCTTTCGGGATTTCAATCTCTCCTCCCGAAGTCTTCGCCCAAGGCAGGATCGCCAGCCATTCGATATAGTTGCGCGTGACCGAATAATCCGCTGCCATCGGCGACATGCGCGCCAGGCGGCCTAGCTCCTTCAGGGCTTCTTTCTTCACATCGTCGGGCATGCCCGCGGATTCGATCTTTTGCTTCAGCTCTTCGGTGTCGCGCGCGCCTTCGTCCTGCTCGCCCAGTTCTTTCTGAATGGCCTTCATCTGCTCGCGCAAGTAGTACTCGCGCTGCGTCTGCTGCACCCGATCCTGCACTTCCGACTGGATCTTGTTGCGCAGTTGCTGGACTTCCAGTTCCTTGGCGAGGTGGTGATTGATCTTATCCAGGCGCACCCGGACGTCGGTCGTCTCCAGCGCCTCCTGCTTATCCGCTGTTGACAGTGACGGCAGCGACGAGGCGATAAAGTCCACCAGGCGTCCCGGCTCCTCAATGTTCATCGCCACCGTCGAAAGCTCGTCCGAGAGCGTCGGCGAACCGGCCACGATCTGCTGGAATAAGGTCAGAACATTGCGCTGCAGCGCTTCAATCTCGGAATCCTTGGGCGGAATCGTCTCCGGAATGGTGGCCACCTGCGCGCGCATGAAGGGCGAGAGCTGCGCGAAATCGGCGAGCCGCACCCGCTCCAGTCCTTCGGCAAAAACGAACAGGCTCTGGTTGGGCATCTTGACCACTTTATGCACCACCGCCAGCGTTCCGATGCCGTACAGGTCGGACGGTTGCGGCGAGTCCACGCGCGCTTCGCGCTGTGCCACCACCACGATGGTCTTGTCCTCGCCCAGCGAGTTGATCAGTTGCACGGAACTTTCCCGCCCCACGGTCAAGGGCAGCACCGCATGGGGGAACAAGACCGTGTCACGCACCGGCAAAATTGGCAGCGACCGCTCGGTAGTTTCGTGCTCGGAAGAATTAAGATTGCTCATGCTTTTCCCTTGAGTGACTTGCACTCAACTTTGGATGAACCAAACTCGCAAAAAGATGCAGACTTCGAGCTAGGTTGTTGAACTATAGACCTTTTTTAGCCTTTTGCAAGACACAAAAGGGTTTTGGCCCCCACTGGGTCCGGTCCTTCCGAGGGACGCGCTCCCCGCTGCGCCCCTCGTCAAAATCAGCGCTCTTCCGTTCTCCGCCTTCCCCTAAAAAAAGACGTGCTTCGCATCCTCGCCTTTGAAAACCAGCTCTTGCAGAACTCGCTGGTTGGCTGCATTCAAGACGTAAATCGTCTGACTCTCACTGGCCTTCTCGCTCAGAGGAACCAGGGTGCACTTCGCGCGCACTTCCGCCGGCTTCTTCGTCCCCAACTGGCGGAACACCATGATGTGGTCCGAGCCCTCCATCACATGACGGATCTCATAGTCCCCCTTTGGCAACAGCGTGTCGGCCACCCGCACGTCCTCGGAAAACTTGACCTGATAGGTGTGCGCAATTGCCAACTTGTTCTCGGCGGCAGCAACCGCGCCCAGTATGAAGATGCACATCACGATAACCATCCCAGCAAACATGCGACGCATATAAGCCCTCCTAGGCTCCGGGCCAGAGCGACCCACCTTCAGGTTAGAACGAAGGCGCGGTTCCCGCTGTGCAGTGCCTCACACGGGGTTGTGACGAAACGACAGCGCGGATGTTCTTGCTGCAACCTGAGACCTGAGACCTAAGACCTGAGACCTGCTCTCCTAGAACCTGCTCTCCGGATAAATTCCCAGCACCTTCACCAACTCCGCCACCTCGCTCAGGTGCCGCAGGGCATTGCGCGAGGCTTCATCGTCGCCGCGCAGCAGATCCACAAAGAACACGTATTCCCACGGACGCCCGCGCAGGGGCCGCGACTCGATCTTGCTCAAACTGATGTCGCGCAGCGCAAACACGCTGAGCGACTTGAACAACGCCCCCGGAATGTTCTTCACGCTGAAGGCCAGCGAAGTTTTATCCGCTTTCGCCTTATCCGGATTCCGCGCCGCCCGCGGCTTGCCCCGGCGAATCAGGAAGAAACGCGTAAAGTTCTTCTTGTCATCCTCGATTCCGGCCTTGAGAATCTTCCCCGCATACACCTCGGCGGCCCGCCGGCTGGCGATGCCCGCCGCGTCGCGCAAGCCCTCCGCCACCACNNATGCGAGAACACGCGCCGTACATCTCGAAGCTTGGCGCCCGGCAGCGCAATCAGATTGTGCACGATGCGCAGGCGAAACTCGCGCACGATGTGCACGTCGCGTCCCAGCAATAAGTCAAAATGCTCGGCGACCGAACCGGCCAGCGAGTTTTCGATCGGGATGACCGCGCCGTCCACGGTTCCTCGCGTGACTCGGTCGAAGACCTCAAGCGACCGCGCACACGGCACCACCATCGCCCGCGGCAACATCGCCTCGGCCGCTTCGTGGCTGAAAGATCCGAGTTCTCCCTGGATCGCAATTCTCATGAAGGTATCTTCATCTCGCACCGCAATTTCCCATCTGTAGAGACGGGGCTTGCCCCGTCTCCCTTCAACCCGCCGGAATGCTTCGGCGCCAGCAAGACGCGGCAAGCCGCGTCTCTACCGGAAATCCGCTATCGCCTTAAGACCCAATCACAGCCCGCGCTAGCTCCTTCGTCATCACCAGAGCGTCCAACTGGTTCGAATAGTACCCCGCAACCGTCTTTTCCACGAAATACCCTTTCTGCTTGTAGAAACGAATCGCGGGTTCATTATTCACCGGCGTCTCCAGCGCCACCGCGACGGCGCCCGCTCGCAGCAACTGCTCTTCCGCAGCTTGCAGCAAGGCGGAGCCGACGCCCGACCGCCGCGCCTCCGCCACCACATCGATGGTGATGATGTGTCCACGCGCGCGGCGAGTCTCGGCCACGATGAAACCTAGAATGCCGCAACCCGTAATCGCGGCCGGCGCGCCGCCGTTGCCCTCGTCCTCCCGGCCTTCGCCTTCGGCCACCAGAGTAAACGACCCTGGCCGGCGTATATAGAACGCCATTTCGGGTTTCGAGTATGCCAATTGCGGATCGAAGCACGCCTGGTCAATCCGCCACAGCGTATCAAAATCGGCTTTCTGGAATTGCCGGANNTCACAATCCGACCGAGATCCGGGCGCAGGCCGCCCACTCATTCGCAACAAGTTCTCAGTTCTCAGTGGGAGCCGGCTGGCTCTTAGGTTTTACTGAGAACTGACAACTGACAACTGAGAACTTTTTCCCTTTTCCACCACTTGCGCAGCCGCACCGATTAGAAGTACGATTTCTGCCAAGAGGTACCGTGGGGCGTTTTATTCTCATCGACGTGGCCGTGGCGCTCGCTCTCTCCTTCCTCTGGTATGGCTGGTTTGTGCGTTACAACCGGCGTCGCGCCGCCGGCGTGCTGCAGTGGGTGCAGGCGGCATGCCTGGGAAAAGGACGCATCGCCGATCTGCGATGGCAGGCCAGCAGCTCGCGGCTGAAGGCCACTCTGCATCTATCCTCGCGCTGGTTTGAGGACGCCCGGCTCACCATTCGCCTCTTGCCCCGCCCGCTCCCGGTGCAGTGGGCGCTGAGCCGCTGGCAGCGGCAGGAGGAAACGCTCACCTTCGAGGCCGACATGGGATTTCCCCCGGGTTTCCATCTCGACGTCATTCGTCATCGCTGGTCGGGCCACAGCGGAGCGAAAAGCTCGACGCGCCCCTGGATCGTCCACCGCCCTGGACCCGTCATTCTGACCACCAAGGAAGACTGGCCGGTCGAACTCAGCCCGGTGGTCAATGCGCTGGGCGCCTGGCGCGACAAGGATTTCGTGGGCGTCCGCTTCAACTCAACTTCGCCGCACTTCACCGCCACAGTGGCGCTGGAGAACCTCTCCGATCAAAAATCTGCAGCCGCGTTGCTTGGGCTATTCCGCGAATTGGCGGCCAGTTCCTCGGCCAAACAACACTAAAACTGGTTTCATAAATGGTTAGCGGCACGGCTGAAGCCGCGCCCTTCCCAAAACCATTTATGAGATGAGTTCTAGCTGCCGCCGGTCGCGGCGGCTTTGACCAGCGAGATGAACTTCTGAACGTCTTTCTCGATCAGACGATCGAACGCGGCGAACACATTTGGGTCCCACCAACCCTTTTTTACTTCCTTGTTCATGACGGCCAGCGCCTCATCGACGGTCAAAGGCGACTTGTAAGGACGCGAAGTAGTGAGCGCGTCGAATACATCCACGATTTGCAGAATCCGGGCGGTCAGCGGGATCGCTTCCCCCTTCAGCTTGTCGGGATAACCCGTACCGTCCATCTTTTCGTGATGGTGGCGGATTATGGGCAACACGAGTTGAAAGGATTTCAAGGGCGAACAGATCCGTTCGCCGACCAGCGGGTGGCGCTGCATGATCTTTTTCTCGGACGCGGTGAGCCGCGCAGGCTTCAGGAGAATGGAATCCGGCACCGCGACTTTCCCGATGTCGTGGACCAGACCGGCACGGCGCAGCGCAATGATCTGCGGTCCCTCTAGACCGAGGATCTCGCCCAGCCGGGCTGAATGTTCAGCCAGTCGCTGGCAATGGCCCTCCGTGTATGGGTCTTTGCCTTCGATGCTCATGGCCAGAGCGAATAATACGGACTCGGCCCGCTCCAACTCATCGGTGTAGGCTTTTTGCCGCAACAGGGAACGCACGCGCGCCATCAACTGCAGCCTTTCCACCGGCTTGTTGAGAAAATCGTCGGCTCCCGCTTCAATTCCATCCACCCGGTCTTGTGTTTCCGTCAGACCGGTAATCAACACGAGAGGGACAAGGCGGGTTTCGGGGTTGTTCTTGATGTGGCGGCAGACTTCGATGCCGGTCAGCACGGGCATCTTCACGTCCGAGAGCACCAGGTCGGGCTGCGCTCGCTGGAACTCCGCCAGCGCCATCTGACCGTCCCGTGCCGTCACCACGTTGAATCCCTCGGCAGAAAGTAATTCTGCAAGGCCCGCGAGGCTGGCCTCGTGGTCATCGGCAACGAGAATGGTTCTTGGCGTATCCAATGCGGAGCCCGACAACCTCAGTGTCTGATTGTCTCGCAATCGGCTCTGCTGAACACATTACGAATGTCATCTTACGGACGTCATCGACCTCGGTTGCTTTCCGCCGCTATCGAGCAACCGCGTGGTTCAATCCCCACTTCTACTGCCACGCTCTTGCGGATCCCCGACAATCACCCACCGCGGCACCCCGCCCACGATCGCGCCGATGAGCAGCGCTCCCAGCAAGGTATAGCCTCCCTCAATCCACAACAGATCGGGCACGGCGCGCGACGAGGTCACCGCCATTAGAGCTGCGAAGATCGCCAGCCAAAGCGCCGCCGCCACTTCGACGCCGTGGGTCAACGTGCGCGAACCCAGCCACCGCAGCAGTCCTGCGACACCATAGGCGAACAGTACGCACGCACCCACACTCAGCAGATGCGGAGCCAACATTCGCGCCAACGCTAACGTCTGCGGCTTACTCAATCCGAGTGCCATGGTCCATCGCGGCCGGAACAGGTATTGGGAGTGCCAAGCCATGCCCAGCACCCACGCCGCCGCGCCCGCCAACAGCACGGGCAAATGCACGACTCTTCGCGTTCGCCACGAAACCTGATTCAACGAAACCTGACTCAGCGCGGGCGCGGGCTTGGCCTCGACCGCATCTGGAATGCACTCCTGTCCGCAATCGGCGCGCTCCGGCCAGCGCGTGCAATCGGCCAGTCGCAATTTCGGAGGCCCCGCCAATCCGCTCCACGCCGCCCGCAACGCGTTGAACCGCACCGACACCGGCGCATCCGTCTCCGGACAATTCACCGTCCGCCCCTCGCGATACGTGTGGAAAATCCGTTCGCCCCAAAGCACCGGCAGCAGCAGAATCAGACAAGCTCCAACCAGGAAGAGGAACAACCCGAACAGCAGCAACATGACGTGCCTCCTTTCCTCGCACGAAGGATTCGTGCCAGGCGGAAGGTTCTACCGAGAGCCCTACCCAAAGTCTTACCAAAGATCGTAGCGATCTCAAACGTGAAGCATCCGACGAGCGGCGGATGCTGCGATCACCGTATTCGCGACGCGACCCGCGCGCTGTGATCATCATCACCCCAGCGCGTGACGCGCGCCCACGGGACCCGGCCCACTTCAACGGGACCCGGCCCACTTCAGATGAGGCCCTTGCGAACTTTTAGAAGGAAATCCTCGGCATCGGCGCGTGCCTTCTCCCTCATCGTCGAACTGCTGCTGTGTTCGAATTCCATTTCATGAAGTACAAGGTCGGCAGCAATCTTCGGCGTGTATCCTCGCTTAATAAGCGCCCGGGTGCGCTCGGCGAAAGGAACGCCAGTGTCCAGTTTTGCTTCCGGTTCCGCTGCAAAAAACTGGTTCCGGCCTCGCACGTGTGTTCGCGAAACTTCGCAGCGGCCAGGCGGTCGTAAGCGCCCTTCGCCTCTTCTCCGGTAAGCAGCGTGGGGACGGGGAATTTCCACCGACATTTGGAGCAGGCCCAGCCCTTGGCATCGCCCCCGATCCAGACTAACGCGCGCTCCATATCGGCAACCCGAACAAATGTTACCGCAATGAAACCCGCCACGATATAGCGCAGCGGCTGTCGTTGCGGGGTGAAAGAAGATGTCGGAAGGCACCGGCAAAGGCGGGAGTCGCTCGGAAGTGGGTGTTGTAAAACCCGTTTGGACTCGACACCATGGTCAGTGAGTGTAAT